>NZ_JBEXHV010000005.1:0-385929 GCF_040608275.1 Micromonospora sp. NPDC005205 | reverse complement strand
CGCTCTCCCGACCTCCCTCTCCGTCCCCCCCCGCGCCCACCCCCACACACCCCCCCCCCAACCCCCAACCTCCTCCCCCCGGTGGGGGCCGCCCCCCCCCGCCCCCCCCCGCCACCCGCCACCCGCCGCCCGCCGCCCGCCGCCCGCCCGCGCCCAAGATCCGCGCAACTTTGCGGATATTGCTGCCTCATGCGCGGGAGAGGCAGCAACATCCCTGACATTGCGCGGATCTTGACGAGGGACGCCGGTGCCCGACTGACCGGGGAGCGCGGTTTTGAGCGCCCGCGTCCGCGCCTCACACCAAGATCGTGCTTAAACCAGGATGTAGTGGCCTCATCGCTCGCCGACACCACTACTTCCTGGTTCGAGCACGATCTTGCGGGCGCGGACCAGGGATCCGCAGGAGTCCTGAGACAGCACAGCAGGACGCAACTGCTGGCCTGGGCACCTACCGACCCACACTTTTGCTGCGTATTTCGGGGTTTCGTGCTGGCAAATGCGGGCGTTAGGGTGAGCCTGTGACGACGTACCGGATCGGAGAGGCGGCCGACCTGCTCGGCGTCAGCGCCGACACCATTCGCCGCTGGGTGGACGCCGGGCGCCTGACGGCCGAGCGCGACGAGCACGGCCACCGGGTCGTCGACGGCGTCGACCTGGCGTCGTTCGCTCGCACCCAAGCCAACGACCCGGATGCGGGCGCCGAGTTCTCCTCGGCCCGCAACCGGTTGCGCGGCATCGTCGTCGACGTCCGTAAGGACACGGTGATGGCCCAGGTCGACATCCAGGCGGGCCCGTTCCGGGTCGTGTCACTGATGAGCCGGGAGGCCGTCGACGAGCTCGACCTGCGGGTCGGTTCGGTGGCCGTTGCGGTGATCAAGTCGACCACTGTCGTGGTGGAGCGGGCCGCACCCGCCCCGGCGCGCGGACGGTCGGCCAGATGAACGCGCGGACGGTCGGCCAGATGAACGCGCGGACGGTCGGCCAGATGAACGCGGGGACGGTCCGGCGGACGAACGCGGGAACGATCGGCCGGATGAACGCGCGGGCGGTCGCCCAGACGAAGGTGCAGACGGTCGCGACGATGCACGCGCGCACGGTTGCGCGGAGCAGGCGTACGGCGGTGGCTGTCCTGGTGGCGGGCCTGGCGCTGACCGGCTGCGGCGCGGGCGACGGCCGGGCAAACGGCGGCGGTGCTGGCGGGCGGGTGACCGGCCCGGTGACCGTGTTCGCGGCCGCCTCGCTGACCGAGTCGTTCACCCGCATCGGGAAGGACTTCGAGGCCGCCCACCCGGGCAGCCGCGTGACCCTCAACGTCGCCGGCAGTTCCGCCCTGGCCAACCAGATCACCCAGGGCGCGCCGGCGGACGTGTTCGCCTCCGCCGCCCCGACGAACATGAGCACTGTCGTCGAGGCCGGCGACGCCGACGGCACGCCGAGCGTCTTCGCCCGCAACCAGTTGGTGATCGCGGTGCCCCGGGGCAACCCGAAGGCGGTGGCCAGCCTGGCCGACCTGAGCCGCCCGGGTGTGAAGGTGGCGCTCTGCGCCAGTCAGGTGCCCTGCGGCGCGGCGGCCCGCACCGCCCTGGACGCGGCCGGCGTCGCGCTGACGCCGGTCACCCTGGAACGGGACGTCAAGGGCGCGCTCGCCAAAGTGAAGCTCGGCGAGGTCGACGCGGCACTGGTCTACCGTACGGACACACGGGCGGCGAGCGACGACGTGACAGGCGTGGAGTTTCCCGAGTCGGCGCGGGCGGTCAACGACTACCCGATCGTCGCGTTGAAGGACGCGCCGAATCCGAACGGCGCACGGGCCTTCGTCGCGTACGTCCGCTCGGCGCCGGCGCAGGCGGTCCTCGCCGACGCGGGGTTCCAGGCCCCGTGAGGCAGGTCCACGAGCACAACGCACTGAGCGGTCGCCCGGCGACGGCTCGACGGCGGGGTCGGGTGCCGGCGGCGCTGCTGATCCCCGCCGGGCTGGGGTTGCTGTTCCTGGTCCTGCCGTTGGCGGGGCTGCTGATCCGGGCACCATGGACGACCCTGCCGGAGCGGCTCGCCGCGCCGGGCGCGTTGACCGCCCTGCGGCTGTCGGTGCAGACCGCCACCCTGGCCACCGCGCTCTGTCTGCTGCTCGGGGTGCCGCTCGCCTGGGTGCTGGCCCGGGTCGAGTTCCCCGGCCGTCGGCTGGTACGCGCGCTGGTCACCGTGCCGCTGGTGCTGCCGCCGGTGGTGGGCGGGGTGGCGCTGTTGCTGGTCTTCGGCCGACGCGGCCTGCTCGGTGGCTGGCTCGACAGCACGTTCGGCATCACCCTGCCCTTCACGACCACGGGTGTCGTCCTGGCCGAGGCGTTCGTCGCCATGCCGTTCCTGGTGATCGCCGTGGAGGGTGCGCTGCGTGCCGCCGACCACCGCTTCGAGGAGGCCGCGGCGACGTTGGGCGCCAGCCGCTGGACCACCTTCACCCACGTCACGCTGCCGCTGGTGGCGCCCGGCCTGGCCGCCGGGGCGGTGCTCTGCTGGGCCCGGGCGCTCGGAGAGTTCGGTGCCACCATCACCTTCGCCGGCAACTATCCCGGTCGCACTCAGACCATGCCGCTCGCCGTCTACCTGGCGTTGGAGACGGACCTGGAGTCCGCGATCGTGCTCAGCCTGGTGCTGCTCGTCGTGTCGGTGGGCATCCTGGTGGCGCTGCGGGACCGCTGGATGACCACCGCATGAGCGACCCACTTCTCGACGCGCGGCTCGTCGTCGACCGGGGCGTCTTCCGGCTCGACGTGCCGCTGCGGGTTGCCCCGGGCGAGGTGGTGGCGTTGCTCGGCCCGAACGGGGCCGGGAAGACCACCGCGCTGCGGGCGCTGGCCGGGCTGCATCCCCTCACCGACGGGCACGTCACCCTCGACGACGTCGACCTGGACCGCCCGGCGACCGGGGCCTGGGTGCCCACCGAACGCCGCTCGATCGGCGTGGTCTTCCAGGACTACCTGTTGTTTCCGCACCTCAGCGCATTGGACAATGTGGCCTTCGGACCGCGCCGGCACGGCGTCGAGCGGCGGGCCGCCCGCGCCACGGCCCGGGAGTGGCTGGGCCGGGTGGGGCTGGAGGCGCAGGCGCAGCGCAAGCCGCGGCAGCTCTCCGGCGGTCAGGCGCAGCGGGTGGCGCTGGCCCGCGCGTTGGCCGTGGCACCGTCGCTGCTGCTGTTGGACGAGCCGCTCGCCGCGCTGGACGCCCGTACCCGGCTGGACACCCGCGCGGAGCTGCACCGGCACCTGTCGGCGCACGCGGGCGCGACGGTGCTGGTCACCCACGACCCGCTGGACGCGCTGGCGTTGGCCGACCGACTGGTCATCGTCGAGGGTGGCCGGGTGGTGCAGGAGGGCGACGGGCCGAGCGTCACCGCCCGCCCGCGTACCGACTACGTCGCCCGGCTGGTCGGGCTGAACCTGTACCGGGGCCGCGCCGACGGGCACGGGGTGCGGGTGTCGCCGGAGCTGACCCTCACGGTCGCCGACCGGTTGGACGGCGAAGCGTTCGTGGCGTTTCGCCCGGCCGCCGTGGCTCTGCACCCGGCCCGGCCGGACGGCAGCCCACGGAACACCTGGGCGGGCACGGTGGCCGGCGTCCAGCGCCACGGTGACAACGTGCGGGTGCAACTGGACGGACCGATCGGGGTGGCCGCCGACGTCACGCCGGCCGCCGCCGCCCAGTTACGGCTGATCCCCGGCCAGCGGGTCTGGGTGGCGGTCAAGGCGACCGAGACCCACGCGTACCCGGCCACGGGCTGACCCGACGCCGGCCAGAGCGTCACCGGGTGGACCCGGCCGGCGCGTCCGTCGCCGCCGCCCGTGCCGCGCCGACCGCCGGTCGGCGCGGACGCCGACGGGCCTGCCCCGCCAACGCGGGACCCGTCAGCCGGCACGACACCGCCGCCCGCCCGGCGCGTCACCCGCCTCAGCGAAGGCGGCCAACGCGGCGTGGGCAGGGACGCTGGTCAGCCGGCGAGCAGGTCGGCATGCGCGGCGCGCAGCCGGGCCAACGTCGGGTCGCTGCCCGGGACGACGCGGCTGTCCAGCTCGGCCCACGCCTCGGCCAGCGCCGCACGGACCGCGCCCAGCTCGGCGGCGTGGCGCTGTGTGCTGCGTCGGTGCTGCTCCTCGAGGCGGCGGGCCCAGCCGGCGGTGACCGTCGCGAGCCGGTCGGCGTCGGCACGGGCCTGGGCGGCACTGCGGGCGGCTGCGGCGGGGACGATCGCGGCGACCGGGCGGGGATCGCCGTCGCGGGTGACGACGGTGACCGCGTCGGTCAGCTCGGCCAGCGCGACGAGCTGGCTGAACCGGGTGCGCGCCTCACGCAGCGGCACGGAACGCGGCGGGTCGGAATGAGGGGTGAGCGCGGGGACGGCCATGGATGCATGGTGCCGCGCGGGTATGACAACTATTCGCGGTCGTCAGTGGACGGTGCGTAAAAGTCGGTCCACTCGTTCGCCAGCACCGACCAGATTTCGATGTCGATCCGACCGTGCGGACCCGGGATGACCTGGCGCAACGCGCCGTCGAGGCGCAGGCCGAGCCGGTCGGCGAGGGCCTTGCTGCGGGTGTTGTCGGCGTTGGTACGCCACTCCACCCGATGGATGCCGCGCTCGCGCACCGCCCAGTCGACGATCCGGCGCACCGCCGGGGCGACCAGGCCCCTGCCCTGCGCCGCCGGCTCCACCCAGCAACCGACCTCGCAGACGCCCCGGGCCACGTCGAACGACACGAACATGACCCCACCGACGAGCGTGCCCCGCCACCACAGCCCCCAGATGCCACCGCTGTCGCTGGCCCAGAGGTCGGCGTACCGCTGCAACACCGCACGGGCCGACGGCAGGTCCGTGGCGACGAAGGACGGCGAGACCCAGGGTTGGATGTGCTCGCGGGCCCGGTCGAGGTGGGCGAGGAACTCCTCGGCCCGCCACGGGTTCAGCGGGCGCAGCTCGACGTCCTCGGTCAACGGCAGGGCGAACACCGGGCCTCCACTCAGTACGCTTCTCACGTCGGTAGCAGGCTCGCACAGGCACCCTGGCCGAAGCACGGCCGCCCTCCGCGCTCACCCCGGCACGGCCGCCCTCCGCGCTCACCCCGGCAGGTACGTCCGCAGCGCTCACCCCGGCAGGTACGTCCGCAGCGCGGCGAACTGGGCCACGGTCAGGTAGGAGGGGTTGGCGGCCTGCGGCTGACGGAACACCTCCAGGGCGGCGAGCCGGTCATCGGCACGCAACAGCAGCCGGGAGATGCGGTCCTGTTCGGCGAGGATGGGCAGATCCAGCGGCACCGACCACGGCTGCCCCGGTGCGCCTGGCTCGGCCGCCCCGGTGACCTGCCCGACGCCCCACACCCCGTACGGCAGTCGGCCCCGGCTGCCGCTGGCCCAGAAGACCACCGGCTGCCCGGCGCACATCAACCGCGCCCGGTAGCCGGGACGCACGCACCAGCTCGTCACCAGTGGCTTCCGGGCGAACCGGGCGGAGAGGTCGACCAGGTCCGCGTTGCCCTTGATCAGCCAGGCGCCCAGGTCGTCGAGGCGTACCCGTGGCTCGGTCATCCGCCTGTCCTGCCCGGCCGCCGGCGGCCCCAATCAAATGATCATGTGGGTCCAGTAGCTGAGCCACAGCACGAACAGCGCGCCCTGCACCACCGCGAGCGTCGCGGTCAGCCACACGTCCACGCTGGCACGGCGGGCCCAGCGGGCCAGCACCAGCGCCACCGGGAAGGCGGCGAGCAGATAGCGCAGCAGGCTCTTGTACACCGGCGGGCCCATCGACAGCGGCACCAGCACCATGAGGACGCCGTACACCAGGTAGGCCAGCTCCCGGCGACGGAACCCGGCGACCAGCACGGCGAGGACGGCCACGGCAAACCACGCCCGAGCGGCGTCGCGCGGCTCCCCGGTCAATCCGTCGAGCAGCACCGGGAAGGGGTTCTGCACCTCGATTCCCCATCCGGTCTCCTGGGCGTGCTGGTAGGCGAGCCAGTCCCCGCCCCGCCACCGGCAGTACGCCATGAAGGTGAACCATCCGGCGGGTAGCAGCAGCAACGGCCAGCCGATCCGGAGGTAGCCGAGCAGGGCGCGCGGCCCGAGCCGCCAGTCGTGCTGCCGGAGTAGCACCAGGGCCAGCGGCAGCGCCACGAGCAGGCCGACGGAACGGCTCATCGCCAGGAAGTAGCCGATCACACCGACCAGCAGCCACCGGCGTCGCTCGGCGTAGAAGAAGGTGGCCAACGCGAGGCAGACGAAGAGCGACTCGGTCAGCGCGGCCTGGAACAGGAACGCGGTCGGCAGCAGCACCAGGTACCGGATGAACCGGCGGGCCGCGTACGCGTCGCCGAGCAGCAGCTCCGCCAGCCGGTGGCCGTACCAGAGCGCCAGCAGGAACGCGACGTTGCTGATCAGCAACAGGGCCAGCGCGGTGTCGCCGCCGAGCACCGCGCCGACCGGCCGGGCCAGGAACGGGTACAGCAGCGGAAAGCCGAAGTCTCGCCACGGCCCGGTCAGCGGCAGCTCGCTCAGCCGCAGGTAGAGCAGCGAGTCCCAGGCGAACCAGAAGGAGATCCACCGCTGCCCGGAGATGTCCCGCTGCTGCGCCCACATCAACGCCTCGTCCGGCGGCGGGGCCCCGGGGACGCCGTCCCAGGCGTGCAGGACCAGGAGCCCGAGCACTGTGAGCAGCAGCTTCGCGCCGAGGAACAAGCCGATGACGTACGGCCAGGGCGCCGGCACCCGGCGGGCCAGGCGCGCTGCGCCGCGACCGGTCGCGACCGCCCGCGCGGCCAGCGTCGCCGCGCCGCTGCGCCACCGGTCCATCCGCCCGCTCCCCCGCTCCCCCGGCGCGCGGGGAGGTCGCTCTTCTCGTGGTACGCCACCGCCTGCCCCGCCGAAGCGAGGACCGGCTACCACTAAGTGTGACATTCTGCGCGTAACGGGTGGACGCCGCGCCTCAACCATGGCGGTGAACAGGGAGCGCGTCAGCATGAGCGAGCAGAACGGCACGGTGGTCATCGGTGCGGGGCCGGCCGGGCTCACCGCGGCGTACGAGCTGCTCCGGCACGGCCGGTCGGTTCAGGTCTTCGAGGCCGACGAGGTGGTCGGCGGGATCAGTCGGACCGTCGAGCGCGACGGGTGGCGGTTCGACATCGGCGGGCACCGGTTCTTCACCAAGGTGCCGCGGGTGGAGGCGTTCTGGCACGAGATCCTGCCGGACGAGGACTTCCTGACCCGGCCCCGGATGAGCCGCATCTTCTACCGGGGCGCCCTGTTCAACTACCCGCTCAGCGCCGTGAACGCGCTGCGCAACCTGGGTCTGCCCGAGGCCGTCCGCTGCCTCGGCTCGTACGCCCGCGCCCGGCTGCGGCCACCACGGGACCAGTCGCACTTCGAGGGCTGGGTGTCGGCCCGGTTCGGCTGGCGGCTGTACTCGATCTTCTTCAAGACGTACACCGAAAAGGTCTGGGGTATGCCGGCGGACCGCTTGCAGGCCGACTGGGCGGCGCAGCGGATCAAGAACCTGTCGCTGGCCACCGCGATCCGCAACGCGCTGCTGCCCCGGCGTCGGCGCACTGACGTGACCAGCCTGATCGAGGAGTTCCAGTACCCGAAGTACGGGCCCGGAATGATGTGGGAGCGCTGCGCCGAGCAGGTCCGCCAGCGGGGCGGGCACGTGTGGACGGGCAGTTGGGTCACCGCCGTGCACCGCGACCCGGCCCGTCGACGGGCGATCAGCGTGACGGTCAACGGCGCGGGCGGGCAGCGTACCGAAGCCGCCGACCACGTGATCTCGTCCATGCCGATCTCGGAGCTGGTGGCCGTGCTGCACCCGCCGGCGCCGCCGGAGGTGCTGGCCTGCGCGGCCGACCTGCGCTACCGCGACTTCCTGACGGTCGCCCTTGTCGTGCCGGCGGAGTTCTCGTTCCCTGACAACTGGATCTACGTGCACGACCCGGGGGTGCGGGTCGGTCGGATCCAGAACTTCGGCTCCTGGTCGCCGTACCTCGTCAAGGACGGTCGTACCTGCCTTGGCCTGGAGTACTTCGTGTTCGAGGACGACGAGATGTGGCGTACCCCGGATGCCGACCTGGTGGCCCTCGCCACCGCGGAGCTGGAGCGGTTGGGGTTGGTCCGACCCGGCGTGGTGGAGGCGGGCTACGTCGTGCGCATGCCCAAGGCCTACCCGGTGTACGACGAGCGCTACCAGCACAACGTGGACGTGATCAGGGCCTGGCTGACCGAGGCGGTGCCGAACGTGCACCCGGTGGGCCGCAACGGCATGCACCGCTACAACAACCAGGACCACTCGATGCTGACCGCGATGCTCACCGCCGAGAACATCGCCACCGGCAGTACGCACGACGTCTGGTCGGTGAACGTGGAGCAGGACTACCACGAGGAGTCCTGCGGCGGCGAAGGCCGACGGGGCACCGGCCGGGACGCGCCGGTGGTGCCCAGCCGGATCGTCGCGACGTCGATCAGCGCGCCCGAGGGTGTCGCTGCCGCGGGGAGCGGTGATCGGCCGACGCAGGTGCCGCTGGGCTGACGGCCTGCACCGATCGATGTGTGCGAACGACGCCGGTCTAGGCCGATTCTGTGCGCGGCAGGTGCGTGCAGTGGGCCACCGTGGCGTCGTCCGGGGCCTGAGCATCGGGGCCGCTGCCGGCCTGGGCTTCGACCTGCCGGACGCGACGGATGAGGCCGGCTGGTCCGTTGTTGGCGAGCAACTCCAGAACGCCAACCCAGTCGGTAAGGCCGTACGAGGTGACGATGCGACTCGCACCATTGCTGAGCAGCGCGACGCCGGCCAGGTCAGCGAGGAGCCGACTGCCGGTAACCGCCTCCCGCGCCGCGCGCGGATCGTCCTTGGCGAGCCAGTAGCCGCCCGGCTGGTTCCGGCGGGCCCGCAGCGCCGTGACGCACGATGCGCGGATGCGGTCGTACTCCGGCGTTCCTGACGTGACGCCCTCAAGGGGCGCTGAGCACTCGCGCCTGGCGATCACCTCGCGTCCGTCGGTGATGACCTGCGGTCCACCGTCGACCTGGTCGAGGACGAGGAAGGAGTCCGCGAGCAGGAGCCAGTCCAAGCGGCCCTGGCGGGCGCGGACCATCGCGACGGTGGCCTGCGGGCTGCTGGGGTCCGCGATGTCGCAGGTGTCGCCGTGCTCGGCGGCGATCGCACCGATGGCGGTGGCGAGGATCGCGGCGAGATCTGGTTCGTCGCCGCGCGACAGGTGGCCGAGCAGCGCGCCGCCGAGGCGGTGCGTGTACCAGGCGACGCCGTGGGAGCACAGCGACTCGGCTCCTGGAATGCCGGCGCCGTCGAGCAGGACGACAGCGCCGGGAACCGCACCGACGAAGTCCTCGTTCGGTCGATCGGTACTGCCGGCGCTCGTGGCCAGGCTGACGTCCACTCGTGGGGCTCCGATCACGTCGAGCGTTGCCGGGTGATGCCGTCCAGGATGGTGGTGAGGTTGTGGTTGAAGGTCTCCTCGGCGTTGAGGTGGGCGCCGTCGATGACGAGCCGGGCCACTGTGGGGTACCTGCCGGTTTCCAACATGCGCGTGAGGTAGGGGCCGAGGCTGGCCTGGAAGGCAGCCTCATCGGTGCCGGTGGAACGTGCGGTGCGTCGTTCGGTGACCTCTCTGCGGACCGATCCGACGATGAAGGCGTTGAGGGCGCCCACGGCCCGCTGGAGATCGTCGATGTCGCGCACGGCGGGGGCCGCACTGAGCGCGGAGGCGGTCGCTTCGCCCACCGCGAGCGCGTGTGGTCCCAGGTGTGGCCGTCCGCCGAGCACGTCGGCGAACCACTCGTGGTCAAGGGCGGCGGCGCGGGTCGCGTGGGCGATGGCCAGCACCGTGTCGCGCCACCCCGATTGCCGGCCCACCTCGGCGATCCGGGCGTAGACGACGTCGACCATGAGATCGAGTAGCTCCGACTTGTTGATCACATAGTCGTAGAGCCGCATCGGACCGACACCGAGCTCTTTGGCGATCTTGCGTAGTGACAGCCCGTCGAGGCCGTGCGCGTCGGCAAGCCCGATCGCCGTAGCGGCGATCTTCTGGCGGCTCAACGGCACCGGCACCGCCCGCGGCTGAGGTTCGGGCCGCTCCCAGACAGGCAGCGGCCCACTACCGTACGGTGTATCCACAAATACAGTGTACGGTAGTGCCGTGAGAACGCGAATTGCGATCGCTGGTGGTGGACTCGGCGGTTTGACACTGGCTCGGATCCTGCACCGACACGGCGTCGACGCGGTGGTGTACGACCGGGAGGTGAGCCGATCCGCGCGACCTCAGGGCGGCACCCTCGATCTACACCCGGAGTCCGGGCAACTGGCCCTGGCCGAGGCGGGTCTGGCCGGCCGGTTCCGGTCGGAGGCGCGGCCCGAGGGCGAGGAACATCGCATCCTCGACCCGACCGGACGCACCATGGTGCACCACGTGCCACAACCTGGCTCATTCTCCGGACGTCCCGAGATCGACCGGGGCGTACTACGTGATCTCCTGCTCGACTCCCTCCCCGACGACACGGTTGCCTGGCGGCACCGGCTCGTCGCGGCTACCCCACGACCCGCCGAGGGCTGGGACCTGACGTTCCACGACGGTCAACGAGCCACCTGCGACATCCTCATCGGCGCGGACGGCGCGCGCTCGGTCGTCCGGCCGCTGCTGACCAACGTCGAACTGTCCTACGTGGCAACCCTCGTGCAGCTGAGCGTCACAGACGTCGACCGGCGGCATTCCGATCTCGCCGAGCTGGTCGGCCCCGGGAACCTGTGGTGTATCGGCGTGAACCAGATCCTGGCAGCGCAACGCCTCGGCGACGGCAGCCTCCAGGTCGGGATCTCGCTGCGCGCGGAGGACCAGCCGCTCGACACGTACCGCAGCAAGCAAACCCTGCTGGATATCTTCGCCGGCTGGGCCCCCCGCCTCACCGCACTCATCAAGGCCGCGGACGGCCCGCCGACGCCGCGCCGGATCGAGGCGATGCCCGCCGATACGCGCTGGACCAGCCGGCCTGACGTCACCCTCGTCGGTGACGCCGCGCACCTCATGCCACCGGTCGGCGAGGGCGCCAACCAGGCAATGCTCGACGCCGCAGAACTCGCCGGCCAGTTCGCCGCCAACCCCGCCGACCCGAATGCGGCGATTCGTGCGTACGAAGAGTCGATGTTCAGCAGGATTCGCCCGATCGCCGAGATGTCCACACGAGTCCAGGCGATGATGCTGTCCCCCACCGCGGCGGAAGACATCGTTCGCTTCTTCACCCGACCGGCGGAGCCCGCGCGCGCGGAATGACATCTCGCGATGCGGCCTGGGATCCTCACGCGCACGGCGTGACCACGCACCCAGTGCGGCTCGGGCACCGTGGCACGGTCGGTCAGGGCTTGCGGGCCACCGCGCCGTAGATGGAGGCGTCGGCCAGGGGCGGACGCCGCTCCGGTGGCACCTCCGGCCGCCACTCCGTGACCGGCACGATGCCGGGCTCGGCCAGCTCCAGACCGGTGAAGAAGCGGGCGAACTCGGCGCGGTCGCGGGGTACTGCGTCCTGCTTCATCCGGCCGGAGGCGAACTCGGCGTACATCCGCTCGACGATCTCGGTGGGGATGTGGTCGGTGGTGAAGTGGGTCAGCGCGAGCCAACTGCCTGACGGCAGCGCGTCGAGCAGCCGGGCGACGTGCTCGTGTGGGCGGTCGTCGTCGGTCAGGAAGTGCGTCACGGCGATCAGCACCAGGCCCACCGGCTGGGACAGGTCCAGTGTGGTGCGCAGCTGCGGGTCGGCGAGGATCTTGTCCGGGTCACGCAGGTCGGCGTCCAGGTAGGCGGTGGCTCCGGCCGGGCCGCTGGTCAGCAGCGCTCGGGCGTGGACCAGCACCATCGGGTCGTTGTCGACGTAGACCACCCGGGAGTCGGGGGCGACGGACTGGGCCACCTCATGGGTGTTGTCGGCGCTCGGGATGCCGGTGCCGACGTCGAGGAACTGCCGGACGCCGACCTCCTCGGCGAGGAACCGGACCGCCCGGCCGAGGAAGGCCCGGTTCTCCCGGGCGAGCGTGCGGACCCCTGGGTAGACGGCCGCGATCTGGTCGCCGGACTCCCGGTCGACGGCGAAGTTGTCCTTGCCACCGAGCCAGTAGTTGTAGCGGCGAGCCGGATGCACGGTCGTGGTGTCGATCCGGTCAGCACCCCGCCCCTCGGGCAATTCCGACGTGGACGACACCGTCACGAGACCTCCCCAGGTCGACGGGACACACCGCATCCATGGCGTCACCGGACGTGTCCAGAGGGACATCCTAAGCCGTACCCATGGGCCTGCGGGGGCCCCCGGTGCGCGGACGCCGCAGGGGCGGGAAACCGCTTACCAGAGGGCTATTGACGGTCGTCACTGGCTGTCAGTACCGTGATGCGGGCAGCGAGAAAGCGCTTTCCGACCCCTCACCGTCCGACAGGGAGCGCCCCCATGCCCCGACACCTCCGTGCGTTCTGCCTGATCCTGCTCGCCATCACCACAGTGGTGAGCACCACCACCGCTCTGCCCGCCGAGGCCGCCCCGCGCTTCCGGGTGCTGGTCTTCTCCAAGATCACGAACTTCTACCACGACTCGATCCCGGCCGGCATCGCCGCGATCCAACAGCTCGGCGCCGCTCACAACTTCGAGGTCGTCGCCACCACCGACGCGGCGGCCTTCACCGATGCCAACCTCGCCACCTTCGACGCTCTCGTGTTCAACAACACCAACAGCCTCCCGACCTCGGGCGACCTGCTCAACGCCAGCCAACGGGCCGCGTTGCAGACGTTCATCCGCAACGGTGGTGGTTGGGCCGGCCTGCACGCCGCCTCCGCCAGCGAACGCGACTGGCAGTGGTACGAGGGCCTGGTCGGCACGATCTTCGACTACCACCCCGACTTCTCGTCCACCGGCGGCACCTTCCCCGGCCGGGTCAAGGTGCTCGACCGGGCGCACCCCTCCACGCGCAACCTGCCGGAGCTCTGGGAGCAGAGCGAGGAGTGGTACAACTGGCGGACCAACCCGACCGGCAACGTGCACACCCTCGCCCAGATCAAGGTGCGCGACGGGATCAACGGCCTGGACGAGGGCGTCGACCACGCGTACTCCTGGTGTCAGCCCTACGACGGCGGCCGGTCCTGGTTCACCGCCGGTGGGCACGCCAGCTCGCAGTTCAGCAGCGCGACCTTCCTGGAGCACCTGCGCTACGGCATCGAGTGGGCGGCCGGCGCGGTCGCCGGTGACTGCTCGGCCACCAAGACCAGCAACTTCGAACGGGTGGGGCTGGTCACCGAGAACCTGGCCGACCCGTTCGAGCTGGCCGTCGGCCCGGACCGGAAGGTCTACTACATCCAACGCACCGGCGCGCTGAAGGTGGTCAACTCCGACACCCTGCAGGTCACCACGCTGCTGGACTTCGCGTACACCTCGGCGATGACCGACCAGTCCGACGGGCTGCTCGGGATGACCCTGGACCGCAACTTCGCCAGCAACGGCTGGATCTACCTGCTCTGGTCGGACAAGACCCTCAAACAGCTCAACCTGTCCCGGTTCACGGTCGCCAACAACAGCGTCGCTCTCTCCTCGGAGAAACGTCTGCTGACCGTCCCCACCTATCGGGGAGAGGGCCGGGCCAACTCGCACATGGGCGGGTCGCTGGCAATGGACACGGCCGGACGGCTCTACGCGGCGATCGGTGACAACACCGACCCCTTCGCCTCCAGCGGCTACACCCCGGTCGACGAACGCTCCGGCCGCGCCGCCTGGGACGCCCAGGGCACCGCCGGCAACACCAACGACCTACGCGGCAAGATCCTGCGGATCACCCCACAGTCCGACGGTACGTACACAGTGCCCAGCGGCAACCTCTTCCCGGCCGGCACCGCGAGGACCCGGCCGGAGATCTACGCGATGGGCATGCGCAACCCGTTCCGGATCACCGTCGAGCCGCAGACCAACGCGGTGCTGGTGGCCGACTACGGTCCGGACGCCCGCGCCGCCGACCCCAACCGCGGCCCGGAGGGGACTGTCGAGTTCAACCGGATCACCAGCGCCGGCAACTTCGGTTGGCCGTACTGCGTGGGCAACAACATCCCGTTCAACGACTACAACTTCGCCACCAACACCTCGGGGGCGAAGTTCAACTGCGCCGCGCCGGTGAACAACTCACCCAACAACACCGGCCTGACCACCCTGCCGGCGGCGAAGTCCGCGCTGGTCTGGTACGCGTACTCCGCCTCGACCCAGTTCCCGGAGCTGGGCACCGGTGGTGGCGGGCCGATGAGCGGCCCGGTCTACGACTACGACCCGACCAACACCCGCACCACGAAGTTCCCCGAGTACTTCGAGGGCAAGTGGATCACCTATGAGCTGACCCGCAGGTGGTTCAAGACGCTGTCGATCCACAAGACGGCGCAGACCTTCAGCAACGCGCGCTTCGGCCCGACTGCCGTTGGTGACCTCCAGTCCATCAACGGGATCTTCGACAACATGAGCTGGATCCAGCCCTTCGAGGCGGAGTTCGGCCCGGACGGTTCGCTCTACGTCATCGACTTCGGCGAGGGCACCGGCAGCGGTCGCGGCGGCAGCAACGCCGGCGCGGGCATCTACCGGATCGACTACGTCGCCAACGGGCGGCCACCGACCGCGAAGATCGCCGCCAGCCCGGACAGCGGACGTACGCCGCTCGCCGTGACCTTCTCCTCCGCCGGCACGTCCGCCGGTGACGGGTCGGCGCTCAGCTACGCCTGGGACTTCACCAACGACGGCAGCACCGACTCCACCGCCGCCAACCCGAGCCACACCTACTCGACGGCCGGAAAACACACCGCCCGGCTGACAGTGCGCAACAGCGGCAACGGGTTGACCGCCACCGCGGTCACCGACGTGGTGGTCGGCAACACCCGGCCGACGGTGACCATCACCGTGCCCGACGGCGGGTTCTTCGACTTCGGTGACAAGATCCCGTACACGGTGACGGTCACCGACCCGGAGGAGACCACCATCGACTGCGCCAAGGTGACGGTGCAGACGCAGCTCGGCCACGACTCGCACGCCCACCCGCTGGACGTCTACACCGGCTGCTCCGGGCTGCTCGCCACCGAGGCGGACGCCGGTGACGGCCACGGGCCGGGGCAGAACCTCTACACCTTGATCACCGCGCAATACACCGACGGCGGCGCGGCCGGCGGCGTACCGGCCCTGACCGGCTCGACCCGCGTGCAGTTGCAGCCCAAGAGCAAGGAGGCCGAGCACTTCAGCGCCCAGTCCGGCGTCACTGTCAACGACCGGGCCACCGCCCGCGCCGGCAAGCGGCTCGGCGAGGTCGACCACAACGACTGGGTGGCGTTCGGGCCGGCGGACCTGCGCAACGTCGGCTCGGTGACGCTCGGGGTGACCAACGGCGGGCTCGGCGGCACCATCGAACTGCGCACCGGCTCGCCCACCGGCACGCTGATCGGCGCGGCCACCATCGGCTCCACCGGCGGGTGGGACAACCTGGTCTCCCCCACCGTCACGCTGACCAACAAGCCCACCGGCACGACCACCCTGTACGCGAAGTTCGTCAACGCCGCCCAGGTCGGTGGCACACCGGACCTGATGGCCCTGGACTGGCTGCGGTTCAACGGCGCCGGGGTCAAACAGGAACCGGGCGGGACTCTGTCGCTGGGCGCCAGCCCGACCGGCGGCGCCGCGCCGCTGACCACCACGCTCACCGCCACGGCGACGGCGCCGTCCGGGCAGAGCATCACCGACTACGCGTGGGACTTCGGCGACAACAGCGCCATCACGCACGGAGCGACACTACGGTCGACGGCGCACAGCTACCCCCGCAAGGGGACCTTCACCGCCCGGGTGACGGTCACCTACACCAGCGGGGAGACCCGCTCGCTCAACCTGACCATCACGGTCAGCTGACCCCCGGTCGCCGGCGGGCGGGAGCGTCCCGCCCGCCGGCGCCACCAAGCAGGCCTCGCTCGCCGTGCCGGTCATCGGCCGGCCGATTCCAGGGCTGATCGCCGGCTACGCCCTCGATGGAGGTGTTTCTTGCGGACGCAGTGCGGTCAGAAGACTGTCGATTTGACCCCAGGCCCGCGCGCTGGCGATCGGGTCGATGTAATCCCTGGACTCGATGATGAGCCCGTCGCGGATACGCATCACGAAGACGCAGGGCACCGTGAACGCCTCACCCGTCTCGGCCACCTGCCCCTGATAGGCGAACTCGGCGACAATCACCTCCGGGTCCACAGTCTCGTGAACTGTCACGTCGACTGGCTTACGGACCAGCGTCCGGGCGACCGGAGGCGGCGAGGTGAAGTGCTCGTGCAGCTCGTTGCGGCTCCGCAGCGGCGGCGGGTTGAGCGGGTGGAACGGATGCGTCACATGGGTCTGTTCGGCGTACAGGTCGGCCAGATCGTCGTACGGACCGTCGCAGACACCGTTCACCAGTCGGAGGAACGTTTCACGTGGGCTACTCATGCCGGGCTTCCTTCGCAATCGGTAGCTGTCACCTGGGCCACGCCGAGACCTACCTCCGGGGCGGCTGGTACCCCAACGACGGCACCCTACTGACCTCAGCCTCGATCTGACTGTCCCGAAGCGCTTTCCTCGCCCCGTATCCACTGCATCGGCACCGACGGAGGCACGTGTCGTACCTGTGTGTGAGGCTACGAGGCATGGCGACTTTCGTTCTGATCCACGGTGGTGGGGGCAGCGCCTGGGACTGGCATCTCCTTGTCCCCGAGCTGACCAGCCGGGGCCACGACGTGGTGGTTCCGGAACTGCCGATCGAGGACACATCCGCAGGGTTCGCCGAGTTCTGCCGGACTGTCGTCGACGCGATCGGCGACCGGAGTGACCTCGTGGTCGTCGGGCACTCGTACGGTGCGTTCACCGCGCCGCTCATTGCCGACAAGCTGCCGGTACGGCTGCTCGTCCTGCTCACACCGATGGTCCCCAGACCTGGCGAGAGGCCCGGTGACTGGTGGGCAAACACCGGTTACCGCAGCGACGAAGGGCTCACTGAGGAGGAGCAGTTCTTCAACGGTGTCCCGGCCGAGATCATCGCGGAGGCAGAATCACACAGCCGGGGCCAGGTCAGCGCGGAGGGCGACGAGCCGTGGCCCCTGGACGCCTGGCCAGACGTGCCGACGACGGTGCTCCTCGCACGCGAGGACCGGTTCTTCCCGGCGGACTTCCAGCGCCGGGTTGCCGCCGACCGACTCGGCGTCGTTCCGGACGAGATTGACGGCTGCCACTGCGTTCCGCTCAGCCACCCGAAGCAACTCGCCGACCGCCTGACCGCGTACCCGCTGACCTGAAGGCGTGACGACGGTGGGGCGGTGCACGTCGGCACCGCCCCACGCCTGTTTGACGGTTACTGCCAGGAACTCTGTTGGGTGTAGACGAGGTTGCCGGGGACCACAGTGCCGTTGGTGCTGTACTCGGTGTACGCCCAGAAGTCACCCTCGGCCAGCGGCTTGTTCGGCTTCAACGTGAAGTTGAAGCCCTGACCGCGCTCCGAGGTGGAGGGCAGCGTGAGGGTGGCACCCGAATACGTGGCGTTTCGGCCGATGATGGCGTGACTCAGGTCGAAGTCGACGACCGGAGCACCGGGGTACTGTGCGAACACGTACGCGGTGTAGCGCCCCGGCTCGGGCAGGAACTTGTACGCCTGCTCAGCGCTGGTCCAGTACCTGTCACTGCTGTAGACGAGGGTGTCGCCCTTGTACAGGTAGAGATCGAGGTTCGTGTTCGGATCGGCGGTGTTGGCCTCGACGACAATGCCGGCGGTGTTCGCCGGCACCGTGAAGTCGACCTTCTTCACACCGGTGGCACTCGGGTCGAACACGCCCCCGTAGACGCCGGCCGGCATCGAGTACGACGTGCGCCGCGTCGGCGTGTAACCGGTGCTGCGACCGACGAGCGGGCCGGTGAAGCCCGGCTGGACCATGCCGAAGGCGCCGTTGGCCATCCGGGCGAACTCTTCGCCGTCGTCCGCGTACGGCCGGGCCGCGATGCCCCACGGACGGGCGGCGACCGGAATCCGGGCGCTGTGGGCCTTACCCTGCCAGGTGATCGACCCGGTCACGTACCGGTCCCACGGCGCGCTGCCTCGACGCAGCGTGATGGTGACCGCCGCGGACTTACCCGGGGCCAGGGTCACCGATGCCGGCGACACGGTGACCTTCATGCCGGGCAGACCGGACACCGACGAACGGTAGGTCTCCCGCGCCTTGCCCACATTGGTCAGGGTGCGGGTGACGCTCACCGGGCGGGTCCCGTCGTACTCACGCAACGAGATGGCCGGCAGGTTGAGTGCCTTCCCGTCGGGTTCGGTCGTCTCGCTGAACTCGATCAGCTCGGCCGCAGTGGGCTCGATGACCAGTCCCGGGTCGGTGGCCCGGGGCAGGTTGATGAAGCCGCTGCCCTGCTCCAGGGGGCTGCTGGTGCCGACGGTGTCGGTGGCGGTGGTGCGCAGCGCGGAGGCGACCGCGCCGGGTGACCAGTCCGGGTGCGTGGCGCGCAGGATCGCCGCCGCCCCGGCCACGTACGGCGAGGCCATCGAGGTGCCGGAGTACGCGTCGTACTGTCGCCCGAAGTTGCCGGCCGGTGAGACCGCGGCGATGATGTTCGATCCGGGCGCGACCAGGTCCGGCTTGAAGACGCCGAGGGTCACCTTGTCCGGGCCGGTGGAGGAGAAGTCGGCCACGCTCGGGATGCCGGGGACGCTGGAGCCGTCGCCGCCGGTGCGCAGCGACACTGTCGCGTCGGTGGGGTGGCGCATCAGGTAGTTGAACAGCGTGCCGGCCTGCTTCTCGGTCGGCAGGTAGACCACCGGGAAGTTGAAGATGGAGTTGATCCGGTAGTTGCCGACCGGGTCGAACACCACCATCGCCGCCCCGCCCTTGGCCTTGATCTCGGCGGCGGAGCCGAACATGTCGGACAGCGCGCAGGCGACGACCTTGCCCTTGATCTTGGCGGGGTCCAGGCTTCCGGGCTCGCAGTAGACCGCGCCCAGATCCGGCGAGCCGGCCTGGTCGCCGAAGACCAGCGGCCGTGCGCCTCCGCCGGGCAGGGCGTCCAGCGAGCCGCCGACCAGCTTGGTGCCGTCGCCCAGCTTGGCGGTGGCCTCGTCGAGCTTGGTCACCGCCGCGCCGACAGTGGTCACCCAGGGCGCGGCGTTGCTGATGGCTCCACTGACGATGCCGGTGTTGCCGGCCGACGCCGCGACGAAGACCCCGGCCAGCGAGGCGTTGAGGAACGCCACGCCGATGGGAGTGTTGGCCTCCCAGTCGCCGAGGTCGGAACCGATCGAGAAGTTCAGCACCTGTACGCCGTCGGCGACGGCCGCGTCGATTCCGGCGATGATGTCGGCGTCGTAGCCCATGCCACCCCAGAGCACCTTGTAGACGGCGATCTGGGCATCCGGCGCCACCCCGGAGACGGGGCCGTAGCGGCGACCGTCGATCGTGACGTTCGCGATGGGCAGACCGGCCGCGGTGGAGGCGGTGTGGGTGCCGTGCCCGGACGCGTCGCGGGGGGACAGGAACTCGCCCTCGGGCACCGAGCCGCCGCCAGCGAGCCACGAGTCGGCGAAGTACCGGGCACCGACGATCTTGCCGTTGCAGTGCGCGGCCACGAAGGCCACACCGGTCTGGCAGGTGCCGCGCCAGTTCGCGGGAGCCGGCATCGTCTTGGCGAACGACGCGCTCTCCGGCCAGATGCCGGTGTCCAGGACGCCGATCACCATGCCCGCGCCGGTGCCGGGGCCGGGCTTGGCCGGCCGGCCGGAACGGTCCGTCGGCGCCGACTGGTCCGCGCCCCCGGGGGTGGCGGGCGTCGGGTTGTCGGCGGTCGCCGTGCTCGCGGTGGGCGGCGCGGAGGGGGTGCCGAGGGCCCGCGAGGCGGTGACGGCGCGGACGCGCTTGTCCGCCCGCAACGTGCTCACCTGCCGGGTGGTCAGCTTCGCCGAAAACCCGTTGAACGCGGTGGTGTAGACGGCGTTGACAGTGACCCCGGCCGCGGCGGCGACGGCGCCGCGCTGCGTGTCGAGGTGCCGGCGGTACGCCTGCGACGGCGTCGACGTCACGTCCAGCCGGCTGCCCGCCGCCGGGCGGGTCCGCGCCAGACCGGACACCCCACCGGTGTACGTGGTCAACGGGTCCTCGGCCAACTCGACGACGTACCTGCCCGGGCCGGTCTCGTCGACGGCTGCCTTCGGCGTGGCCACACGGTTGCCGCCGGGTCGGCGGTCGGCCCCGTCGGTCAGGGTGACCGACGTGTCGGACCCGGCGGTGAAGTAGCCGACGCCACTGCCGTTACCCGGCGACCCCGAGGGTGCCGCCAACGCCGTTCCCGCGACACCGGTGGTACCGGTGATCAGGGCGACGACCAGCGTAGGTATCGCCAGTCTTCGCAGCCTGTTTCCGCTCGTGCCTGTAGCCACGAGGCTCCTTTCGGTTGCTCCCTTGTGGAGCTGTTCATCGATCGCGACCCGCTCATGGGAGCGCTCCCCCACCTAAGCCGCCGATGGTTAATCGATGGTTTGCGCGGTGTTACGGATCGCCGGTGCGTATAAGATCACGTTCTGCCGACCGCGCCTAGATCATGTTTTCCGGACGCCGCGGGAGCAGGGCGTACACCGCTCAGGGCCAGTCCGAGCAACGTTTGTGTACCGCGAATCGCTGCCCTAGTCGGACTGGCCCGCCGGCACGGGCACCTTGAGGTACGCCAGGAGGGCGGCGACTTCACGGTCGAGTTCCAGGCCCACCTCGTGGATCGCGTCCACTCCCAACGAGCCGAACGCGTGACTGGGTTGCTCGATGACGAACCGCGCTCCGCCGTCGGGTCGGTCGCTGATCAACGTGGGCAGGGGCGCGTACAGCATGACCGTCGGGTCGTACCGGAACATCCGCTCGGCCGTGGTGTGGTTGCCCATCAGGTATTCGACGCAGTGCCTGGTGTCGCCCGCGAGGTTCATCATCGGTCGCAGGTCGCCGCTGCCCCGACGACAATCCACTGTTCGACCTGACCAACCCTCAGATCGACTTCGTGGGACTGGCGAACGCGTTCGGGATGCCCGCCACCCTCGCCAGCACCGCCGAGGAACTCGCGGAGCAGTTCTCCGCAGCGCTGAACCAGCCGGGCCCGCACCTCATCGACGCCACCCTCCCGCCCGCCGCCTAAGGCCTGTTTCATAAGGGCGGTCGAGCCGAGGCGGAGTCCGGACGGCGATCCGGCAAGGCGTCCAACGACTGCCGAGCACTGGTCAGTTGCGAGGCCAGACCTGGACCGGCACCCGGGGAAAGGCCGTGGTCAGGAAGTCCTCAGTGCGGCGATCCCGGAGGAGGCAGTCCGGCCAGGCATCGAGCACCTCCGGCAGGGTGCGGTGTCCGAGGGCCAACTGCAGTAGAGCGCCCGGCGGGATGGCGGCGTGGGTTCCGGGTTCGGTGGACGGGCTGATGGCGCCGCGCAAAACGGTCACCCCACTCAGTCTGCCGTCGGTGAATTCGAGCCGGGCGGCGCGGCCGTACATGTCGATGGTCATCGTCGGCTCACGCCATTGCAGGTCGGCTGCCTGCCAGCGGGCCTGCAACAGCGGCCGCAGTCGGGCAACCAGGTCGGCCGGGTCACTGCTGCGGACGTACCAGCCTCTGGGCCGCCTCGGCACGCCGGCCGGGCCGAGCCGGACCAGTGGGTGCTCGGGGCCGAGGATGGGGCGGACCGCCGTGAACGGCCCCGGTGCCGACGCCTCGTACCGCCGTCCTACCTGGGCGAGGTGTGTGTACATGGCGACGGCGGCCTGCGGCCAGTCGGCCGATCGACCGGTCGCGGCCGCGAACACGTTCAGCTCGCCGGCTGCGGAGAGCCGGGAACCGTGCACCAGGTAGCCGGTCACATCGACGCCCTGGACCAACACCGTGACCTCCCGCCGGGCGAGATCCGCCGGACGGCGACCGGCGATCTCGTACCGCCACACCGCGGCGTCCCTCGGGCAGAGCAGGACGTCCCCGCCAGCGAGCCGTCGGTCGATGCGGGCGAGCGCGTCCGCGTCGGCGACGGTGGCCGTCCGGACCGCGAGGCCGTCAGAGCGGTCCGGCGCAATGGCCGGCAGCAGTCTGGCGGGCACCGTCGGAGCGCCGTCGTTCGCCAGGGCGTACTCGGCAACCAGGAAGTCGTCGGGCACGACGGAGGGGTGACCGTCCAGCAGGTCTTCCACCCAGGCGGCGATGCCTGGGTGCGGCCGGCCGCCGGTCACCGCCTGAAGCTGAACCGAGGCGTGCAGGCGGGCCAGTTCGACAGCGTCGCTGGCTCGGCCGGACCGAACAACGTATCGGTCGTTCTCCGGTGTCATGCCGTGTCTCCCAAGGGGTTCCGATGCGGTCTCTCTCCACAATGGTTGCACGGCCGAACCATCTGGTTGTACCGTCGAACCATGCAGGCTGGTGAGCTCGACGCGGCGCAGGAAGCACTGATGCGTTTCGTCCGCAACTTCGGCCTCCATCAGCCCGACCGGACACCCTGCGGGCAGCCCCTGCCGGTCTCGGAGGCGCACGCCATGGTGGAGATCGCTCGGGAGGGGCAGATCCGGCAGGTGGAGTTGGCTCGCCGATTGCGTCTGGAGAAGAGCAGCGTCAGCCGCCTGGTCACCAACCTGGCAAACCGGGGCTGGGTGCACCGAGAGGCCGCCGAGGGTGACGGTCGTGGCGTTCTGCTTCTGCTGACCCCCGCGGGCGCCACGGCCGCCGCCCGACAGGCCGACGCCCGTCGGGCCCGGCTCACCGCCCTGCTCGATCGCGTGCCCGACGACCAGCGCGCGGCAGTGGTGCGCGCGCTCCAGACCCTCGCGGAGGCCACCGGTGAACCGTTCTGACCGCCCTCGCCCTCATCGGGCTCTCCTCCTGGCGGCCATCGCCGCCGCCGCGCTGATCGGCGGTTGCGCCGACGACTCCGCGCCGTCGACACCGACAACGACCACCTCCGAACGGCAGGCCGACGTCGCCGAACGAGGCGCTTCGGTCATGCCGTTCGACCTGGAACGCACCACGCACCGCTTCACGACGACCGACACCGGCGGCGTGCAGACCGTGGTCGCCGACGACCCCCAGGACACCACCCAGGTCACCCTGGTCCAACAGCACCTGAGCGCCGAGGTCGAGCGGTTCCGGCGCGGTGACTTCAGCGACCCCGCCCGCATCCACGGCACCGACATGCCGGGCCTGGCAACGCTTCGGGCACACGGCGGACGGATCACCATCACGTACGAAGCCGTTCCCGACGGCGCGCGCGCCACCTACGCCACGGACGACGCGGCGCTTCGCGATGCCCTGCACCACTGGTTCGACGCCCAGGTCAGCGACCACGGTTCGCACGCCACCCGCTAAGCGCCACCAACCGACTGGTCCGCGCCACCTCGGCGGCGCCAGAGCACCGTGCACGCCGCGGCCAGGGCCAGCCCGAGCAGTGGGGCGACATCCACCCCGGCGAGCGTGCAGGCCACCGCGAGCAACGCCGGCGGCATCCAGCACCAGGCGGGCACGGTACGCGGGACACGACCGCGACGACGGGCCGCGGCTTCCACTGCCATCGGCACGACCAGCACCGGCAACGCGGCGGCCAGCAGGGTCAGCCAGGGCAGCACCAGACGGTCGAACCGCGCCACCGCCAGCATCCCGCCGAGCACCGCGACGAGCAGCATCGCCGCCCGCGCCGGCACGCGGGGTGCCAGGCCACGCAACGCCAGGGAACCGGAGTACGTGGTGGTCAGCGCCGCCGCGAAGACCGCCACCGCGACGAACAGATTCGCGTACGCGGCCAGCCCCGAGCCGTCGGCGAGCAGCGCGACCACGTCGGCCGAGCCGGTCCGCAGCCACAGGCCGGCCCCGGCCAGCACCCCGAGCAGGGCCGGCCCGACCAGCAGCGCCACGCACCAGGCCAGGTCCCGCCTTCGGGAAAGGCCCACGCTGAAGTCCGGTGCGCGCAGCGCGAACACGGCCGCGTACCCGATCAGCGCGGCGGCGTCGGCGAGCCCGCCGCCGGCGAGGCGGACCGGCGCACCGGGTGGTGGAAGCACCGTCAGGCACCAGCCGACCAGAACCACCGCGCTGAGCGTGGTGACCACAGCGACCCGGTTACCGAGCCGGGCCGGCGCCCAGGAGACGGCGAGGACAACCACCTCCAGCAGCGCTGGCCCGGCCCAACCGGGCAGGTGGGTCAGCGCGGCCAGCGAGGCCCCGCCGAGCCCGACGTTGAACCCGTTCCACCCGACCATCGACACGGCCAGCACCGCCGCCAGCAGCAGCCGCGAGGTGTCCCCCAGGTACGCGGGCAGCACCGCGGTCAGCGTCCCGCCGTCGCCGAGCGGCCGGCGCAGCCCGATCAGGCCCTGCCCCCAGAGCAGGGCCGCTATCAGCGCCCCGCCGACCAGCAGCCCGGCCACCGGCACCGCGCCACCGTGTCGGGCGGCCATCGCCGCGCCGAGGACCAGCGTGGCGGGTGCGGTGCCGATGCCCAGCCACGCGCCGACCGCCGCCGGCCACCGCCGTTCGGGGCTGTCAGGCAACGTGGCGCAGGTAGCCGGCGATCGCGGCGTCGAGCACCTCCGCGCCCGGACGTGCCCACACCTCGGCGGAGAAGACCTCCACCTCGATCGGGCCGACGTAGCCGGCCGCGTCCACCGCCTCGCGAAGCCGACGCAGCTCAATGCAGCCGTCGCCGGGCAACGCCCGGCCGAGCAGCACCCCCTCCGGCAGCGGGGTCACCCAGTCGCACACCTGGAACGCGGCGATCCACTCGCCCGCCCGCGCGATCTGCGCGTACACCGTGTCGTCCCACCAGACGTGGTACGCGTCGACCACCACGCCGACCACCGCCGGGTCGAACCGCTCGGCGATGTCCAACGCCTGGCCGAGGGTGGCGATCACGCACCGGTCGGCGGCGAACATCGGGTGCAGCGGCTCGATGGCCAGCCGTACCCCGGCCGCCTCGGCGTGCGGTGCCAGCTCGCCGATCGCGTCAGCGACCCGACGCCGGGCGCCGTCGACGTCCCGGCTGCCGACCGGCAGCCCACCGGAGACCAGCACCAGCTCCGGGGCGCCCAGGGCGGCGGCCTCTTCAATGGCCCGCAGGTTCTCCGCGCGCCAGTCGTCGGCGGAGAAGAACCCGCCCCGGCACAGCGACGTGACGGCGAGGCCGGCGTCGCGGACCAGTTTCGCCGATCGGGCCAACCCGTACTCGGCCACCGGCTCCCGCCACAGGCCGATGCCCGGCACACCGGCCGCCACGCACCCGGCCACCACCTCGGGCAACGGCCAGCGCTGGGCGGTCGCCTGGTTGAACGAGAACCGCCGCAGCGCCTCGTCGCCACCCCACGGCCCTGCCGCACCCGCGAACCCGGCGCTCACTGGGCCACTCCCGCCACGGTGAGAAACGCTCGGGCGCGGGCGGCGGCCAGGTCGGCGTCGGGCAGCAGCCCGGCCGCGTCGGCCAGGGTGAGCAGGGTGGCCAGGTGCGCCGGGGACCGGCCGGACTGCGCGCCACCGACCATCGTGAAATGGTCCTGGTGCCCGGCCAGCCAGGCCAGGAACACGATCCCCGTCTTGTAGTGCCAGGTCGGCGCCGCGAACAGGTGCCGGGCCAGGGGCACTGTGGGCCCGAAGATCTCGTCGTACGCCGTCAGGTCCCCCCGGTCCAGGGCGGCCAACGCGGCGGCGGCGGCCGGCGCGATGGCCGCGAACACCCCGAGCAGCGCGTCGGAGTGACCCACCTCGTCACCCCGGATCAGCTCCGGGTAGTGGAAGTCGTCACCGGTGTAGAGGCGCACCCCGGCCGGCAGGCGGCGGCGCAACGCGACCTCCCGGTCGGCGTCCAGGAGGGACACCTTGACGCCGTCCACCGCGGACTGGTGCGATTTGATCAGCTCGATCACCGTGTCGGCGGCCAGGTCCAGGTCGACCGCACCCCAGTAGCCGGTCAACGCCGGGTCGAACATCGGACCCAGCCAGTGCAGCACCACCGGTTCGTCGGCGGCGCTGAGCAGCTCGTCGTACACCCGCAGGTAGTCCTCCGGGCCGCGTGCGGCGGCGGCCAGGTGCCGACTGCACATCAGCACCGGTCGGGCGCCGGCGGCGCGGACGTCGTCGAGCTGCTCGGCGTACGCGGCGGTGACCGCCGCCACTGTGGCCGGGCCGGCGGGCAACTGGTCGGTGTTGACCCCGGCGACGATCCGACCGCTGACCGCGCGGGCCTCGGCGGCGCTGCGCCGGATCAGTTCCCGGGTCGCCGGATAGTCCAGCCCCATTCCCCGCTGGGCGGTGTCCATCGCCTCGGCGACCCCGAGCCCGTACGACCAGAGATGCCGCCGGAAGGCGAGGGTGGTGTCCCAGTCCACCGCCGCCGGGGCACCCGGCACGTTCTCCGCGCCCGGGTCGGCGACCACGTGCGCGGCGGCGTACGCGATCCGGCTGGTCGCCGGTGCGTCCGGCCGGGCGAAGCCGCCACCCCCGGTCAGCCGGTACCGCCGTCCACCGGGCAACACCACCTCGGCGGTCATGAGCGCAGCTCCGGCACCTCGACACGCACGCCCTCGCGGGCCGAGCGCAGCCCCAGCTCGGCGAGCTGCACGCCGCGCGCGCCAGCCAGGAAGTCCCACCGGAACGGCTCGCCGGCCACCACGTGCCGAAGGTACGCCTCCCACTGCACCTTGAAACCGTTGTCGAACTCCTCGTTGTCGGGCACCTCGGCCCACTGGGCGCGGAAGTCCTCGGTGGCCGGCAGGTCCGGGTTCCACACCGGCTTCGGGGTGAGGGCCCGGTGCTGCACCCGGCAGTTGCGCAGGCCGGCGATCGCGCTGCCCTCGGTGCCGTCGACCTGGAACTCCACCAGCTCGTCGCGGTACACCCGCACGGCCCAGGAGGAGTTGATCTGCGCGATCACCCCGCTGTCGAGTTCGAAGATGCCGTACGCGGCGTCGTCGGCGGTGGCCGCGTACGGGTGACCGGCCTCGTCGACCCGTTCGGGCACGTGGGTGGCGGTCACGCAGGAGACGGCGGTGACCCGGCCGAACAGCTCCTCCAGCACGTAGTGCCAGTGCGGGAACATGTCGACCACGATGCCGCCGCCGTCCTCGGTCCGGTAGTTCCACGACGGCCGCTGAGCGGGCTGCCAGTCGCCCTCGAACACCCAGTACCCGAACTCGCCGCGCACCGAGAGGATACGGCCGAAGAAGCCGCCGTCGATGAGGCGCTTGAGCTTGCGCAGACCGGGCAGGAAGAGCTTGTCCTGCACGACACCGGTGCGGACGCCGGCCGCGTCGGCCGCCCGGGCCAGGTCGAGGGCCGCCGCGGTGTCCTCGGCGAGGGGCTTCTCCGTGTAGATGTGCTTGCCGGCCTCGATGGCCTGCCGGATCGCCTTCTCCCGTTGCTGGGTGACCTGCGCGTCGAAGTAGATCTCGACGTCGTCGCGGGCCAGCGCCGAGGTCAGGTCGGTGGTCCAGTGGGTCAGCCCGTGCCGCTCGGCGAGCTCCCGGAGCTTCGTCTCGTTGCGCCCGACCAGGACCGGTTCCGGCCAGATGGTGGTGCCGTCGGCCAACGCCACACCACCGGATTCGCGGATGGCCAGCAGCGACCGGACGAGGTGCTGCCGGTAGCCCATCCTTCCGGTCACGCCGTTGACGATGATGCCGATCGACCTGCGGGTCATGGTGTTCCTTCCGTCGTGCTGGTCGTGCCGATCCGCGCTCAGTGGTTGGCGGCCGCGCTGCCGAGCAACCCACGCAGGTCGGTGGCGAGCCGGTCGAAGCGGGGATCCGACATCACCTGCGCGTAGTCGCGGTGCGCCGGCAGCTCGACCGGGAAGGTGCGGATGATCCGGCCGGGCCGGGGACTCATCACCACGACCCGGGTGCCGAGGAAGACCGCCTCGGCGATGGAGTGGGTGACCAGCACCACAGTGGTCCCGGTCTCGCGCCAGATCCGGTGCAGTTCGGCGTTCATCTGCTCCCGGGTCAGCGCGTCCAGGGCGCCGAACGGTTCGTCCATGAGCAGCACCGGCGGGGAGTGCAGCAGCGCGCGGCAGAGCGCCACGCGCTGCTGCATGCCGCCGGACAGCTCGTGTGGCAACGCCTTCTCGAAACCGGTGAGGCCGGTCATCTCGATCAGCTCGTCAGCTCGGCGGGCCGCCTGCGCCCGGTCCATGCCGCGCATCTCGGCCTGGAGCAGGATGTTGGCTCGGGCGCCGCGCCACTCCAGCAACGCGGCCTTCTGGAAGACGAAGCCGATCTCCTTCTGCGGGCCGCGCACCGGTCGCTCCAGCAGGGACACGTCGCCGCTGGTGGGCTTGACCAACCCCGCGACGATCTTGAGGAGGGTGGACTTGCCGCAGCCGGACGGGCCGACGATCGTGACGAACTCGCCCGGCTCGATGTCCAGCGACACGTCGTCCAACGCGGTGGTCTGCGTCCGTCGGGTGGTGAACCGGACGGTCAGCCCGGACATCCCGATGGCGGTGCCGGTGGCTACCGGCGCGGCGGTCACCGGGTCACCCCTGCGCCGCGTACGAGGAGTCCCAGTACGCGTTGGGCGCTCCGGGGTCCTTCAGCTCGGCGTAGCGGGACATCAGGTCGATGGTCTCGCTCCACTGGGCCTCGGTGTTCACCCCGGGCGGGCCGTCCGCGCCGATCAGCGGCATGTTGAGGGTGAGCTGCTTGGTGAGCACCTCGGGCGCCGGCTCGTTCTCGGCCAGGGCCGTCATCGCGCTCACCGCGCCGGCTGGGTCCCGGGCGGCGTCGGCCCAGGACTTCTGGGTGGCCTTGACGAACTTGCGGACCAGCTCGGGGTCTTTCTGCAGGGTCTGGGTGTTGGCGATCAGGCCGGTGCCGAGCAGGTTCATCCCGTAGTCGGCGAAGAGCAGCACGTCGACCTTCTTGCCGGTCTTGCTCTCGATCGTGGGCGCCTGGTCGTGGAAGAAGCCCATGATGGCGTCGACCTTGCCCTCGGCGAGGGCGGCGATCTTGCCGGCGGCGTCGACGTTGACCACCTTGACGTCGTCCTTCTTGAGGCCGTTCTTCTCCAGCCAGGCCGGGAAGGTCGCGTAGAGGGCGTCGCCGGGGGTGCCGCCGACGGTCTTGCCCTTGAGGTCGGCCGGGGTCTTGATGTTCTCCTCGGTGAAGAACTCCACCGAGGAGGGTCCCTTCTCCAGGTACGCCCCGAGGCTGCGCACCGGCATGCCGCTGGCCACCGACTTCAGCAGCACCGGGCTGTCGGCCCACCCGAAGTCGGTCTGCTTCTGGGCGACCTGCTTGACGGTGTTGCCCGAGCCGTTGCCGGGCAGGATCTTCAGGTCGATGCCCTCGGCGGAGTAGTAACCCTTCTGCAGTCCGTAGTAGAAGGGCGCGTGCTCGCCGTAGGGCACCCAGTTGAGGGTGAGGGTGACCTGCTTCTTGCCGTCCGCGCCGGTCTTGCCGACGGGGTCGTCCCCACCGCAGCCGGTGGCGGCGAACAGCAGGGCGGCGGTGGCCAGGATGGTGGTGGCGGTGCGTTTCATCGGTGCCTCCGTGATGGGGTCGGTCAGGAGGTGGTGAGGGACACGCCGGCCCGGCGGCTGGCGTGCCACGGAATGAGCAGTGCCTCGGCGATCTCGACCAGGACGAACAGGACGATGCCGATGGCGGACATCAGGATCAGGTCGGCGAACAGCAGTGGGGCGTCGAGGTTGCCGTTTGCCAGCAACAGGACGTAGCCGAGCCCTTCGCTGGCGCCGACGAACTCACCGACCACGGCACCGACCACGGCGAGGGTGACGGCCACCTTCAGGCCGGCCATCAGGTGCGGCAACGCGTTCGGGAAGCGGATCTTGCGGAAGGTGCGCCACGGCCCGGCGCCCATCGTGGCGGCGAGGTCGAGCAGCTCCGGGTCGGTGGAGCGCAGCCCGGCCACGCCGGAGATGACCACGGGGAAGAACGCGATGAGCACCGCCAGAATGATCTTCGGAGTGAGGCCGAGGCCGAACCAGACCACCAGCAGCGGCGCGATGGCGATCTTCGGGATGACCTGTGCGAACAGGACTATCGGGTAGAGCGCCTTGTCCAGGGTGCGGGAGTAGGCGATGGCGACAGCGGTGACCAGACCCAACGCGGCGGCGAGCACGAAGCCGAGCACTGTCTCGTAGAGGGTGACCACTGTGTGCCGGGCCAGCTCGGACCACTGGGTCGTCATCGTCTCCCAGACCTGGCCAGGGGTGGGCACCAGGTAGTTCGGGACGTACTCGCGGGCCGCCACGAACCACCAGGCGGCGACGAAGACGGCGAGCACCAGCGCCGGGCGCCAGAGCGAGTCGGCGAAGGTCACCGCCCGGCGAGCGAGCGTGGGACGCGGCGGTCGGCCGCCGCCGGGTGGCGTTTTCACCATAGTGGACGACAACGCGCCGTCATGAGCCTGCGGTGCATCGGTACTGCCGGGCCCGGCAGCGGCAGCTCGCGCACCGCCGGCCGGGTCGGCGGTGGCCTGCCGACCCGCCGTGTCCAAAGAGTTCTCGGTCACGCGGAACCTCCTCGGGGCCCGGCACGACGCCCACGGAACGGGCCGGTCGGCGGATCAGGCAAACGCTTTCCTGGAGCGTAGGCGGCCCCCTCACGCCGGGCAAGGCCTTTCCTCGATCTGTTTCCGCCGATGCCTGGCAGCCCCCGGCAGCCGTCCTGATGGGACGGTCAACCGGCCGCCGGGTAGGTGTCCAGTAGGCCGCACATGCCCAACCGGCCCCGCTCGACCGGCGCGTCCACCACGTACACCCCGGCGTCGCCCAGGTGTCCCGGGTCCCCCCGCTCCAGGGCGTCGAGCTGAGCGGCGGTGTCGGCGGCGGCGCGGCCCGCGCCGGCCTCCCACCGCTGCCGCCACCGCGTCAGCAACGGCTGTCGCAGGGCTGTCGCGGCGGCGTGGAACGCTGCCAACGCCGCCGGACCACCGGACCGCAGCGCCTGGAAGCCGGTCACCGCCAGATCCCGGCGGCGGTACGCGACGCGCACGTCCGCGCCCGGCGCTCCCCCGTCGGGCAACGCCGCCGCCACGGCGTACGCGGCCGGATCGGCCAGCACCTCGGGTGGGAAGGTCAGCACCGCGTCGCCCGCCTCGGGCAGGCCGCTGTTCTGCATCAGGACCACGATGCTCAGCCCGCCGGTGTTGACGAGGCGGTGCACGGTGCCCGGCTCGAACCAGACCACCACCCCCGGCCGCAGCGGCGTCTCCCGATAGCCGGCTGTGGTCAGGGTCTGCACCATGCCCTCGCCGTCGGTCACCACGTACCCCTCGGTGCAGCACAGGTGCACGTGCGGGGTGCCGCCGACCAGGCCGTCCGGGGCCACCGTGTCGTAGACGCGCAGCCGGGACACCCCGACCCCGCCGGGCAGTGGCGCCGGCCGATCACGCATCGAAGTACTCGTCAGTGTCGTCAGCGGCCGGCAGTGACACCAGCAGCACGGTGAGGTCGCCGATGGCCCGGTGCCGGCAGCCCGGCTTGATCAGGAACGCGGACATCGGCCGAGCGGGGTGACGGACGCCGTCCAGCTCGATCTCGCCCTCACCGGCGAGCACGACGTAGTACTCGGTGGCGACCCGGTGGTGGTGGGTCACCGCGTCCTGCACCTGGAGCAGATGCACGCTGGCCTGGCCCTCGCTCTCGGCGATGAAGCCCCGGCGGGTGGTCCCACACGAGCAGCGACGGGCGGTAAGTTCGTCGAGTTGAAGTACCGCGAAGCGATCGGACACGGCCGGGCCTCCCTGCGGGAAAGGGCTTTCTCTGCGGTACGGTGACGCTAGCCGGCACGACGAAACGCCGTCAACAGATCGAGGGGGCGGGCCATGGCGACCCTGTCCGATGTGGCCCGTCGAGCGGGCGTCTCACCCGCCACCGCCTCCCGCGTCATCAACGGCAGCAGCAAGCCGGTCACCGACGAGCTGCGGGAACGGGTGCTCGCCGCCGTCGCCGAGTTGCAGTACGTGCCGAACGCGCACGCCCAACTGCTGGCCCGCTCGCACCGCAGCGCTGTCGGCGTGATCGTGCACGACGTCTCCGACCCGTACTTCGCGGAGATCACGCGAGGGCTGCAACGGGTCGCCACCGACCAGGGCCGGCTGCTGATGATCTGCAACAGTTACCGGGACCCGGACCGCGAGTTGGAGTACGTGGAGCTGCTGCGCGGCCACCAGGTGGCGGCGCTGATCCTGGCCGGCTCGGGCTACCACGACGAGGCGTTCACCCGGCAGCTCAACGAGAAGCTCGCCGCGTACGAGGCCACCGGCGGGCGGGTGGCGGTGATCGGCCGGCACGAGCACTCCGGCGACGCGGTGATGCCGGACAACCGGACCGGCGGCTACCTCGCCGGGCGGGAGCTGTGCGGGTTGGGGCACCGAGCGATCGGCGTGGTCGCCGGCCCGCGCATCCTGACCACCACCACCGACCGGCTCGCCGGCCTCCGGCAGGCCCTCACCGAGCAGGGCCGCGAGCTGCCCGAACGGCGCATCCGGTACGCGGAGTTCGACCGCGACGGTGGCGCCGAGGCCACCGCCCGACTGCTCGACGCCGACCCGGAGCTGACCGCCATCGTGGCGCTCAACGACTCGATGGCCATCGGCGCGCTCGCGACCCTGCGCGCGCGTGGGATGGCGGTGCCACAGCAGATCTCGGTGCTGGGTTTCGACGACATGCCGATCGCCCGGGACGTGACCCCGGCACTGACCACAGTGCGACTGCCCCTTGTCGACATGGGTGTGCGGGCGATGTCCCTGGTGCTCGGCGTCGGAGCCCCGACGCCCCGGGTCGAGGTGCTCCCCGCCGAGTTGGTCCGCCGTGACACCGCCGGTCCCGTCCCCCGGTCCACCCGCGCCACCGCAGGTTCCGCGCCACGCACACGGCGAGGTGACAGCACGTCGTGACCGGTGTCAGCCCGACCCAGCGGCCCCTCACGCGCGCCGACGTGGCGTACCTGATCGCTGCGTCGTTCGGCCCACACACCCGGGTCCGCGACGCTGGTCCGCTGGCCGGCGGCGGGTTCGCGACGGTCTGGTGGGCGCTGCTCGGCGACGAGCGTCGGGTGGTGGTGAAGCTGGCTCCGCCGGCCGGAACCCCGCTGCTGCGCTACGAGCGTGGGCTCTGCGCTGCCGAGGAGCGATACTTTCGACTCGTCGCGCAACGGGCGCCGCAGGTGCCCGTCCCCCCGGTGCTCTGGCGCGGCGCCGACCCGGCGTACGGCGAGTGGTTGGTCACCACGATGCTTCCCGGCCGGTCGCTGTCCGGCCTGGCCGAGGCCGGTGTCGTTGTCGACGACGGCCCGGCGCGCCACGACCTCGGGGTGGCCCTCGCCGCGTTGCACGGGGTGACCGGTGAGCGGTTCGGGTACGACGACGACCGGGCCGGCGGGCCGACCTGGCGGGCGGCGTTCACGGCGATGCTCGACGCGCTCCTGGCCGACGCGGCCGACTGGGACGTCCGACTGCCGGTGACCCCGGAGCAGCTGCACGCGCTGGTGGGGCGGCATGCCGACGTGCTCGACGAGGTACGCCGACCGGCGCTGCTGCACTTCGACTGCTGGGACGGCAACGTGCTGGCGGCACCCGACGCGGACGGCCGGTTGCGGCTGCGCGGCCTGGTGGACGGCGAGCGTTTCCTCTACGGCGACCCGCTGCTGGACCTGGTCTCGCCGCTGCTCTTCCGACGCGTGGAGGACGAGCCGGAGCATCCCCTGATGCGCGGTTACCAGGCCGGCGCGCCCGAACCGTTGGTGCTGGACGCTTCGGCGCGCCGCCGGCTCGGTCTCTACCGGTTGCACCTGTACCTGCTGATGACAGTGGAGATGCCCAGCCGCGGGATGACCGCGCACAGCCATCCCGTCCGGTCCGCCCGGCTGGCGGCCCTGCTCGACGAGGAGCTGGCCGCGCTCGCCTCGGGCTGACATCCCGGCGCGGGTGGCGTCCGGCGCATGGCCGGACGCCACCCGCCCGCGGTCAGGGCAGGTCGATCGGGCGCAGCACCCGGTCCACGGCGTGTGCGATCTGCCGGTTGCCCTTGTTGACGTCGTAGGAGACGACCCGGGCGTCACGGTCGTCGGTGTCGGCGTCTACCAGCCGCACCTGGCGGAAGAAGTACAGGTAGGTGCGCACGTCGACCTCGACGGTCGAGCCGAGCGCGGTGGTCAGGTCCGTGCCGTCGGCCCGGACCGCCGTCTTGCGATCGATGGTGGCGCCCGGGACAACGTGGTAGAGCAACACCGACTCGACGGTGTCGATGCCCAGCCCGGCCACGGCGGTGAAGGCAGCGCTCTCACTCGGCAACTTCTGGGCCTGCGTGATCTCGCGGACCAACTGCTGGAAGGCCGCGTCGGTGGGGATGAACGCGGTCAGCGCCACGGTGCCGTCGGTGAGCACCTTGACCGGAGAGTTCGGCTTGGCCTCCAGCACGGCCAGCACGGCCGCCGTCAGCACGTCGAAGTCCCGCGAGTTGCGGTCGAAACCGCTGGTGTCCTTCGTGAGCACCGCGGCGAGTGACTTCGTGCCGAGCGGCTTGGCCTTGCCGGTCGCCTGAGCGGCCGGCACAGCGATGGCCGTGGTGGCCAGCGCGGTGGCCATGGCGCCCACCGCCATCCTGGCGGCGAGTCGTGCGATCTTCATCAGCGGGCCTTTCGTCGAAGCGACGGATCCGTGACGTCTCGTCACGACCCATGCTTCGCACCGGGTAGGCCGCGTGGATGCACCTGCGGATAAACGGATTGTCCGGGGCTCCGGCCAGGGCCTAACCTCCCCCGGTGCTGATTCGGGAGTTCGTCGACCGGGACTGGTCGCAGGTGTGGCCGATCATCGAGGAGGTCATCCGGGCACAGGAGACGTTCCCCTACGACCCGGCGATGACCGCCGAGCAGTCGTACGGCATGTGGGTCGAGGCGGCGCCGGCGCGGACCGTCGTGGCGGTCGACGGCGAGCGGGTGCTCGGCACCGCGAAGATGGGCGCCAACCGGCCCGGGCCGGGCGCTCACGTGTCCACCGCCAGCTTCATGGTCGCCGCCGACGCGCGGGGCCGGGGCGTCGGCACCGCGCTGTGCCGCGACGCCCTCACCTGGGCCCGTCAGCAGGGGTACGCCGGCATGCAGTTCAACGCGGTGGTGGAGAGCAACGGTTCGGCGGTGCGGTTGTATCGGCGGGAGGGCTTCGAGGTGGTCGGCACCGTGCCGGGCGCGTTCCGTCACCCCACACTGGGCCGGGTCGGCCTGCACGTGATGTACCAGGAGTTCTGACCGCGCCCGCTCCGCCCGCGCCGATCATGGACTTGTGGGCGTGCAAAAGGGGCAGGCGCTTACAACCCGCCCACCATAAGTCCATGATCGACCGGGAGGGCTCAGCCGCCGGCCGGGGCCGGGCGCAGTCCGGGCTGCCCGGCGGCCGGCTCCGCGCCGGCACGGCGGATCGGGGTGAAGAGGCCGCCGACAGCGACCAGCAGGCACCCCGCGCCCGCCACGAGCGTGACCGCCGGAGCCCCGTACCGGCCGGCGGCCCAGGTCAGCACGACAGCCCCGGCCGGACCGAGGGCGTAGTGCGTGCTCCAGAACGCCGACGTCACCCGACCCAGCAGGTGATCAGGGGTGATCTCCTGCCGCAGGGACATCGAACAGATCCCGCCGACGCTGAGGCAGCACAGGTACACCGCGGTCAACGTGGTGACCGCCGGCACTGTGGTGGCGATGCCGACCCCCGCCACCGCGAAACCGCAGATCGCGTGCGCGCCGATCCAGGTGGCACCGAAGCCTCGACGTCGGCGTAGCGGCGCCACCAGCAGCGCCCCGGCGACAGTGCCCAGCGCCGCCAGGCCGAGCACCGTGCCGACGGTGCCCTCGGAACCGCCGAGGTCGTGCGTGACGTGGTAGATCAACACGTCGACGAAACCGTAGGTGAGGAAGATGAAGACCGACAACAGGACGGTCAGCGCGCGCAGCACGGGCTGATGCCACAGGAACCGCGCCCCGGCCAGGAACTCGACCAGCGGGCGTTGCCGGGCCACCCCCTCGTCCACCTGGACGGGGCGCAGTCGGATCAGCCACAGGCCGGCTGCCGAGAGCGCGAAGCTCGCCGCGTTGACGGCGATGGCGGTGGCCGGGCCGAAGCGGGCAGCCACCACACCGGCGAGCAGCGGCCCGAGGACGGCCGCCGCCGCGTACGTCGCCTGCAACCGGCCGTTGGCCTCGGTGATCCGGTCCGAGTCGACGAGGTTGCGGACCGCTGTCACCGCGGCGACCTGGAACAGCATGCCGGCCGCCTCGCAGATCGGCAGCACGACGAAGAGCAGCCAGACCTGCGGACCGACGAGCCACGCCAGCGGCACCAGCGCGTAGAGCACCAGTCGGGTCAGATCCGCCACGATCATGAGGGTGCGGCGGTCGTACCGGTCGACCAGCACCCCACCGAAGATCCCGGCGACGACGGACGCCGCGCCCGCGACGGCGGTCAGCAGACCCATCCGCGCCACCGACCCGGTCGCCTGGAGCACCAGCAGCGGCACCGCCAGGTAGGCGAACGAGTCGCCGGCCGCCGAGAGCGACTGAGCGACCCAGTACGTGCTGAAGGTCCGGTCCCGCCAGAGCGGAGCCCGACCAGCGGCGGCGGATCGACTCATCGCGCCAAGGGTAGTGAACACGCCCGCCCGGCGTCGTCCGTGGCGGGCGTCACATTGCTGCCACCGTCTCCCTAGACGGCCGCAACGACCGGAAACGGCCGTGGGATCCCCCACGGCCGTTTCCGAAAGGTGCGAAGTGCTCAGCCCTTGCGCAGCGGAGCGAGCGCCGTGCTCCAGGCGACCACCTGGTCGAGCGTGGCGGTCAGCGAGTCCTGGTGGAACTGGTTGGGCTTGAAGACGCTGAAGTTCTCGAAATCGGTGAAGAGCGACAACGCGACCTGTGAACGCACGTCGGCCATCTGGAGCTCACCGGAGATCAGACGAAGGTGCTCCACGGCGCGCGTTCCGCCGACCGAGCCGTAGCTGACGAAGCCGACGGCCTTGTTGTTCCACTCGGCGTAGAGGAAGTCGATCGCGTTCTTCAGGGCACCCGAGGTCGAGTGGTTGTACTCGGGGGTGACGATGATGAACCCGTCGAACGACGCGATCGTCTCGGCCCACCGCTTGGTGTGCGGCTGGGTGTACTGGCCCATCGAGGGCGGGTACGCCTCGTCGAGGTGCGGCAGCTGGTAGTCCAGCAGGTCGATCAGCTCGTACTCCGCGTCGGAGCGCTGCTTGGCGATCTCGAGCACCCAGCGGGCGACGGCCTCGCCGTTACGCCCCGGGCGGGTGCTTCCGAGGATGATCCCGATCCTGGTCATGTGTGGCGCCTTTCAGAGGTTCTTGCCTGACGACGGGAAACGCTATCGCTGCTTGATTGGTCAAGCAAATACTTGACGTATGGGCGTAGTCACACGGAGGGTGAGCACTTGCTGAGTCAAGCAAGTATGATAGGAGGATGTCCAACCCCTCCGCAGCAACTCCGCAACCCCTCACCCCTGACGAGGAATCCCTGGTCCGCGCCCTGGGTCAGGTGATGCACGTCCTGCCCCGCGCCATCGACGCGGACATGGTCGGTGACCGTCAGCTGCCGCTCACCGAGTACACCGCGCTGATGAACCTCTCCGAGACACCCGAGCGGCGGATGCGCATGAACGAACTCGCCGCACTCTGCTACCTCTCCCTCAGCGGCATGACCCGCACGATCATCCGGCTGGAGACGCAGGGCCTGGTCCGGCGGGAACGCTGCGAGGAGGACGCGCGCGGCTGGAACGCCGTCCTCACCGACGCGGGCTACGCCCGCCTGGAGGAAGCCTGGCCCAGTCACCTGGCCGCCGTACGCCGCCGGTTCCTCCAGCACTTCGAGGGCTTCGACCTCGCCGAGCTGGCCCGCGCGTTCCAGCAGGCCGGCACGGCAGAGCCGACCGACTGAGGCAACCGCCGGCCCGGCCGGTCGCCCATCCGGCCTCAGCCGAGCAGCCGGCCCTCGGCCACCAGCGCCCACGCCAGCAACCCGAAAGCGCCGGTCGACGCGACGGCCCGAACCACGTTGCCGCGTACCCAGGTGCTCAGAACTCCCATCCGCCTATTGCGCCCGTTGCCGTGCGCGCTGATCAAACGCGATCGCGGTCACCGGGCCGGAGCGTGGGCGGCGAGCGGGTTGGTGAGGGTGCCGACGAACTGGAGCGCCGCCGACGGGTCGGCCAGATCGATCATCTGCTGGTTGTTGCGCAGTTGCAGCCGGTTGAGGCAGGAGAGCGTGAACTCCGGGGCGAACAGGTCGTAGTGGCGGACCCGCTCGGCCAGGTGCGGCACCCGGTCGAAGTAGTCGGCGGCGCTGGCCGCGACAGTGCGCCAGAAGTCGTCCTCGGCGAGAACACCGGCCTCGACCAGGACCGCGTTGAGGTGCCGCAGGAAGCAGTCCACCACGTCGGTGAAGATGCTCAGCAGCTTGGTGTCGTCGGGCACCTCGACGCGGATCCGCTCCACCGCCGCCGGCAGCTCGACCCTGTCGCTCATCACCGCGATCTCCTCGGCGATGTCCTTGAAAATCACCCGCTGGACGGTGTCCTGCTCGTCGAGGACCAGGATGACGTTCTCGCCGTGCGGCATGAAAGCCAGGTCGTGGGCGTAGAAGCTGTGCAGCAGCGGGGTCAGGTAGGCGTCCAGGTAGCGGCGCAGCCACACCTCGGGCGCCAGGCCGGACCGGGCGATCAGCGCCGCCGCCAGTGAGCCGCCCTCGTCGTCGACGTGCAGCAGCGCGGCCATCGTGGACAGTCGCTGCCCCGGCGCCAGCTCGGGCACCGGGCTCTCCCGCCACAGGGCGGCCAGCATCTTGCGGTACGGCGAGGTGCGCTCGGTCGCCGCCTCGTACTGCCGGTGCCGGTAACCCACGGCGGCCCGCTCCCGGATGACGGTCAGGCCGGTGCCGGTCAGCACCTCGTCGGCGGCGATCAGGTCGGCCAGCCAGTCGTTGATCGCCGGGGTGGCCTCCATGTACGCGGCCGACAACCCGCGCATGAAGCCCATGTTCAGCACCGACAGCGCGGTCTTGACGTAGTGCCGCCCCGGCTCGCTGACGTTGAAGAAGGTGCGGATGGACTGCTGGGCGAGGTACACGTCCGGCCCGGGGCCGAGGTGCACCAGCCGCCGCTCGGCCAGCTCACCGGCGAAGGTGACCGCCAGCTTGTTCCACCACTGCCACGGGTGCGCCGGGATCAGGTGGTAGTCGGCGAGGTCCAGCCCGAGATCGGCCATCGTGGCCGCGAACCGGGCCCGGGTCTCGGCGTCCAACTCGCTCTCGATGAGCGTGTCGTAGTCGAGGTCGGCGGCGCTGCTGAATGTGGAGTGGTCCCGGTGCGCGGCCAGCCACTCCAGCCGCACCGGCGCGGCGGCCTCCGGGGCGTACCGGTGGTACTCGTCGACGCCGAAGCCGAGCCGGCCGTTGTTCGCCACGAAGCAGGGGTGGCCCTCGGTCATCGAGGTCTCGATGGTCTGGAAGTCCGCCTCGGCCAGCTCGGCGGCGTTCGGCGCGGCCTGGGCCAGCTTGTACGCCGTACCCGCCAGCGTCGAGGTGATCTCCTCCAGGTAGACCGGGAGCACCCGCGCGGAGAGCCCGAGGGTGTCGCGCAGTTCGACGATGAGGTCCACCGCGTCCGGGGTCAGCGAGGTGCCGTCGCGGTGTCGGGTGATGCTGTCCGCGTCGATCTGCCAGTGCGCCAGGGCGAGCACCCGCGCCGCGAACCGGTAGGTGACGGTGCCGTCGTCGCTGGGGATCTCGTACCACTGCCGGTCGTCGGGGCCGGCCACGGCCTGCGGGGTGAGCAGCCGCTCGTGGGTGAACTCGGCGAGCGCCTTGCGGACCAGCAGCCGGTTGGCCCGGGCCCAGCGCTGCGGGGTGAGGTGCCCGACCGGGTCGCCGGAAATGTGGTGCGCGGTGGCGACGGGCGGATGGGTGGGGACGGCGGTGGTGGTCACGCCGGGGCTCCTTCGGTTCGGTCGGCGGCGGCGCGGTCGGCGGCGGCCTGGAACTGGGCTCGGGTGCAGACGCTGAGCAGCGCGTCCTTCTCCGGCTTGGCGATCGGGCCGACGACAGTGAAGCCGACGGCGGCGTTCAGCGCGTGCACGGCGGTGTTGCGCACGTCCGGTTCGACCACCACCCGCCGGGTCGTCGGGTCGTCGAAGAGCCACGCCATGACGGTGCCGATCACCGCCCGGGTGAAACCGTGCACTGGCGCGTCGACCGGCGCGCAGAGGAAGTGCATGCCCACGTCACCGGGCTGGTGGTCGTAGAGGCCGACCAGCTCGACGTGGGCCGGGTCGTAGCGCTCCGCGAGGAAGGCGGGACTCCCCCGCCACAGACCGAGGTACGCGTCGTGGTGCCGGTGCCCGGCGATCCGCTGGTACTCCTCGGTGACCTGGGCCAGATCGGCGTCCTGCATCATCCAGAACGCCGCCTTCGGGTGCGTCACCCAGGTGTGCAGGAGCGCCGCGTCGGCGTCCGGATCGAGCGGCCGCAGCGCGAACTCACCGAGACTGTCGTCGGCCCGGGTGAAGACGGTGGTCACGACGACACCCCGAACTCCTGGAAGGTGATGCTCTTCTCGATCGGGTAGTGCTCCCGGCCGAGCAGCTCGCGGATGATCCAGGAGTTGCGGTAGGCGCCCATGCCCAGGTCCGGTGAGGTGATGCTGTGCGTGTGGGTGCCCGCGTTCTGCAGGAAAATGCCCCGCCCGCCGTGGTCGATGCTGTAGTTGCGGGCCACGTCGAAGCGGCCCTGCGCGTCCCAGCGGATCCGGTCCCGCACCGGCGCGAGGAACTCCGGCACCCGGTAGTGGTAGCCGGTGGCCAGCACCAGACCCTCGGTACGCAGGGCGAAGTCGCGTTCCTGCTCCACCTGACGCAACCCCAGCGTGTACTGCCCGTCCTGGTGCTCGGCGCTGACCAGCTCGGTGTTGGTGAGCAGGCGGGTGTTCACCGGCCCGTCGACGCTGAGCGCGTAGAGCAGGTCGAAGATGTCGTTGATCAGGTCGGCGTTGATCCCCTTGAACAGGCCCTTCTGCTCGGACTCCAGCCGGTAGCGGGTCGCCTCGGGCAGCGCGTGGAAGTAGTCCACGTAGTCCGGTGAGGTCATCTCCAGCGTCAACTTCGTGTATTCGAGCGGGAAGAACCGCGGCGAACGGGTCACCCAGTTGAGCTGGTAGCCGTACCGGTCGATGTCGCCGAGCAGGTCGTGGTAGATCTCGGCGGCGCTCTGCCCGCTGCCCACCACCGTGATGCTGCGCTTCGTGCGCAACGCCGAGCGGTGCTCCAGGTAGTGGGAGTTGTGCACGGCATCGCCCGGCAGGTCGGCCACGGCCGGGGGCAGGTGCGGCGGGGTGCCGGTGCCGAGCACCAGGTGCCGGGCCCGGTACTCGACGGTCTCGCCCGTGCCCGTGCTGGCCCGCACCACGTACCGCTCGTCGGCGGGGTCGTACTCCACGGTTGTGACGCTCTGACCGAAGCGCAGGTTCGGCAGTTTCGCCGCCGCCCACCGGCAGTACGCGTCGTACTCGCTGCGCAGCGGGTAGAAGCTCTCCCGGATGTAGAACGGGTAGAGCCGGCCGATCTCCTTGAGGTAGTTGAGGAAGGAGTACGGCGACGTCGGGTCGGCGAGGCTGACCAGGTCGGCGATGAACGGGGTCTGCAACCGGGCCGACTCCAGCAGCATGCCGGGGTGCCAGGCGAGGCTCGGTCGGGCCTCCAGGAACACCCCGTCGAGCTCGTCGATCGGCGCGGTGAGGCAGGCCAGGCCCAGGTTGTACGGGCCCAACCCGATGGCGATGAAGTCGTGGGTGGACATCGGGGTCTCCAGGCGCGGGTTCGAGGTCACCGGCGTCAGCCGACGTGGCAGGTCAGGCTGGCGTCGGCGTGGTCGTGCACGTACTGGCCGGCGTGGGTGGCGATCAGGTCGAGCACGTACCCGACGTCGTCGACTGTGGTTTCCGGGTTGAGCAGTGTGAACTTCAGGAAGTGCCGGCCGTCCACCCGGGTCCCGGCGACCACGGCGAGACCGGACGCCGCGAGGGCCTCCCGGGCGTGCAGATTGGCGGCGTCGGCCAACTCGCGGCCGGGGCCGGTGGGCAGGTAGCGGAACACCACGGTGCTCAGCTCCGAGCGGGTCACCACCTCGAAGCGCGGGTCCTCGCTAACCAGTCGCCAGGCGTCGGCGGCCCGGTCGACGACCTCGTCGAAGAGCCCGCCGAGCGCGTCCGGGCCCATCACCCGCAGGGTGAGCCAGAGCTTCAGCGCGTCGAAACGGCGGGTGGTCTGCAAGCTCTTGTCGACCTGGTTGGGGATGCGCTGCTCCACCATCCGGGCCGGGTTGAGGTAGTCGGCGTGGTAGGTGACGTGCCGCAGCGTCCGCCGGTCGCGGACCAGCAGCGCGCTGGAGCTGACCGGCTGGAAGAACGACTTGTGGAAGTCAACGGTGACCGAGTCGGCCCGCTCGATGCCGTCGAGCAGCTGCCGGCGCGTCGGCGAGACGAGCAGACCGCAGCCGTACGCGGCGTCCACGTGCAGCCACACGCCGGCTGCCGCGCAGATCCCGGCCAGGTCGGTGAGCGGGTCGATCGAGCCGAAGTCGGTGGTACCGGCGGTGCCGACGACGGCCATCACCACCAGCCCGGCCTGGCGGCACCGGGCGATCTCCTCGCGGACGGCGGCCGGCCGGATCCGTCGCCGGGCGTCGGTGGGCACCGCGATCACCGCGTCCGGGGCGAGGCCGAGCAGTTTTGCCGACTTCTGCACGCTGAAGTGACCGGCGGCGGAGGTGAGCACGCGCAGTCGGGGCAGCAGGTCGGCGCGCGCTGCGGGGCCGATGGCGTCGGCGCACGCCTCCTCCCGGGCCAGCAGCAGAGCCTGGAGGTTGGACTGGCTGCCGCCGCTGGTGAAGATGCCGTCGGCGCGGGGACCGAGGCCGATCCGCTCGGCCGTCCAGTCGATCAGCCGGCGCTCGATGAGGGTGGCCCCGGCGCTCTGGTCCCAGGTGTCCAGCGAGGAGTTCACGGCGGTGAGCACCGCCTCACCGAGCAGTGCCGGGATGGCCACCGGGCAGTTGAGGTGGGCCAGGTAGCGGGGGTGGTGGAACCAGACGGCGTCGCGCAGGTAGACGTCCTCCAGCTCGTCGAGGGCGGCGCCGGCGTCGCCCAGCGGCCGGTCCAGGTCCACCTGGTCGACCAGGGGGGCCAGCTCGACCGGCGTGATTCCGGTGCCGGGACGGTCCACCGTGGCCACCCGCCGGGCGACCCGGTCGACGCCGTCGGCGATCGTCCGGCGGTACTGCTCGACCGAGCCACCGTGCAGCAGCTGGGCCCGCGCGGCGGTTGACGCCGGTGGCGGCGTGGTGGTCTCGACGGGGTACGTCGGCACGGTCACTGGTGGTCCTTCCACGTTCTGGACGAGGGCAGCCGGAACCCACCCCGGGCGCGGCGGTGCGCCCGGGGATGTGGTGTTCGTCAGCTGACCTTCTTCGCGTTCCGGATGGCGGTGGCGAGGTTCTCCAGCAGCGGTGCGGAGCCGGCGTACGAGAAGCGGGGCACCGCGTCCCACGGGCTCACCTGGTTGGCCTTGACCGCCGGCAGTTGCTGCCAGGTCGGCTTGGCCGTGAGGTCCTTGGCCTGCAGCGCGGTGCCGCGGTTGTCCAGCAGGATCAGGTCTGCCGGGAACTTGCCGGCGCTCTCCCAGCTCAGCGCCTCGAAGTAGTCGCCGGATTCGAGCTTGGTGGGGACCACGATGTCGACGCCCAACTCGGCGAAGTACATCAGGTCGGTGCTGACCTTCGGGTTGGAGACGTAGAAGAGGTCGGGGCTGCCGGAGCAGGCCATCACCTTGATCCCGGGGTTGGCCTTCACCGCCTGCCGGACCGCCTCGGCGGCGGCGTCGAAGCGGGCCTTTCCGTCGGTGACCTTCTTCGCGGACAGGTCCGCGCCGAGCGACTCGGCCAGCGCCGCGTACCGCTCGATGGGCTTGGTCATCGGCACCCGGGCGGTGGTGATCGCCACGCTGGGCGCCAGCGGGAGGATCTTGGCCTTGCTCTCGTCCGGCACGTACCAGAGCGCGTCCGGGTCGTACATGTGGGTGACCAGCAGTTCGGGGCGCAGCGCTGCGTACTTCTCCAGGCTGAACTCGCCCCACACGTTGCCGAGGATCTCGACGCCCTCGACATCAAGGTCGCCGGCCTGCGGCTCGGCCGTACCGTCGGCACGCTTGGTCTCACCGAAGACGCCCACGAGCTGCTTGTCGAGACCGAAATCGATCAGGGCCGCCGCCACCCCGGTGAAGGCCACCACACGGGCCGGACGGGCTGCGGCCTCCACCTTCGTGCCGCGGTCGTCGGTGAACGACCAAGGACCACTTCCGTTGCCGGCGGCGGGTTTCGCGGCGTCGTCAGTGCCACAGGCGGCGAGCAGGGTGGCCAGCGTGGCGGCGCCACCGGCGGCCAGCAGGCCACGGCGGGAGAGGCGGCGGGCGGACAGGGCATCGGGCATGGTGTTGTCTTTCGATCAAGGGTTGGCCGGGGTCGACCGGGGCAGCGGGGTTAGGTTAGCCTAACCTCGGTCATTGTCAACAGCGGTACGCCGTGTCGCCACCACCCCGGAGCCCACACTGGACGCCACACCCACCGTCACCCGACCGGCACCGCGCGTGCCAGCCAGGGCGACGGCCGCACCCCCGAGCCGGCGTGGCCGTCGGGCAGCCCGCGCCGCCGGCCTGGTCACCGCCGTGGCACTGCTCGCGGTGATCGTGGTGCTCAGCATCGCGGTCGGCGCGAAGGCCATGCCGCTCGCCGACGTCTGGTCCGGGTTGCTGCACCGCGACGCCACCGAGTACGCGGTGGTGCACCGGATGCGCCTGCCCCGCACCCTGCTCGGGCTGCTCGCCGGCACCGCCCTCGGTGTGGCGGGCGCTGTCATGCAGGCCCTCACCCGCAACCCACTCGCCGACCCCGGACTGCTCGGCATCAACGCTGGCGCGTCCGCGGCCGTCGCCACCGCCGCCGCGTTCCTGGGCGTCACCGCCGTCGGCGGGTACGTCTGGTTCGCGCTGCTCGGCGCGGCGGCGGTGACCGCGCTCGTCTACACCGTCGGCGGCGGACGCGGCGCGACCCCGGCCCGACTCGCGCTGGCCGGGGCGGCGCTCAACGCCACCCTCTACTCCTACGTGAGCGCGGTGATGCTGCTGGACACCGCGTCGCTGGAGCGGCTGCGTTTCTGGACTGTCGGCTCACTGGCCAGCGCGGACTCCGCGACAGTGACCCGGGTGCTGCCGTTCATCATCGTCGGGCTGCTGGTCACGCTCGGTGCCGCCCGTCCGCTGAACGCGCTGGCGCTCGGCGACGACGCGGCGCGAGCCCTCGGCGCTCGACCCGCGCTGATCCGCGCCGCCGTGATCGTCGCCGTCACCCTGCTCTGCGGCGCGGCGACCGCCGCGTGCGGACCGATCGTCTTCGTCGGGCTTCTCGTGCCACACCTGGTCCGCGCCCTGACCGGCCCGGACCTGCGCTGGCTGCTGCCGTACTGCGCGGTGCTCGCACCCGCGTTGCTGCTCGGCGCCGACGTGCTCGGCCGGGTGCTGGGCCGCCCCGGAGAACTCCAGGTCGGCATGGTGACCGCCGTACTGGGCGGCCCGCTCTTCCTGTGGCTGGTCACCCGCCGAAGGGTGGCCCAACCGTGACTGTCATTCGTACTTCATGGGGGTTGTCGCTGCGGTTTCGGCCCCGCGCGTTGGGTGTCGGGGCCGGCGCGGCGGTGCTCGCGGCCGGGTTCGGTGTGGTGGCCCTGGGCAGTGGTGACTACCCGATGGGTCCGGCGGACGTGGTGCGCACGCTGACCGGCGGTGGCACTGTGGCGGAGCAGTTCATCGTGCTTGAGCTGCGCCTGCCCCGGCTGGTCACCGCCCTGTTGGTCGGTGCGGCGCTGGCTCTCGCCGGCACGGTGTTCCAGTCGCTGGTCCGCAACCCGTTGGGCAGCCCGGACATCCTGGGCTTCACCCAGGGCGCGTCGACCGGGGCGCTGGTGGTGGTCGTCCTCGGTGGCAGCAGCCTGGCGTTGGCCGGCGCGGCGGTCGTCGGTGGTCTCGGCACCGGCCTGGTGATCTACGCGCTCGCCTGGCGGCGCGGGGTGCACGGCTACCGACTCATCCTGGTGGGCATCGGCGTGTCCGCGATCCTGACCGGCGTCAACGGCTACCTGCTGACCCGGGCGCCCCTGATGGAAGCCGCCCGCGCGGTCCTCTGGCTCACCGGCAGCCTGGACGGGCGAGGCTGGGCCAGCGCCGGTCCGCTGCTCGCCGTCCTGGTCGTGTTGGCGCCGCTGGTGCTCGTCGGCTGCGCCCCGGCGCTGCGGATGATGGAGTTGGGCGACGACGCCGCCAGCGCCCTGGGCGTGCCGGTACGCCGACTGCGCCTGGTGCTGCTCGCCGCCGCCGTGCTGCTGGTCTCGTTCGCGGCGGCCGCCGCCGGGCCGGTGTCCTTCGTGGCGCTCGTCGCCCCGCACGTGGCGAAACGACTGACCCGGGCCCCGGGTCCGAACCTGCTGCCGTCGATGGCCGTCGGCGCGGCGCTGCTGGTCGGGGCCGACCTGGTGGCGCAACGCGCGTTCGCCGGGCACCAACTCCCGGTCGGCGTGGTGACCGGCGTGATCGGCGGCGGTTACCTGGTCTGGCTGCTGGCGATGGAACGTCGGGCGGGCCGGCTGTGAACACCAGTGACGCCCTTGAAGGAGCACCCATGCGACCCGGCGATTCCCGACTCGGGGGCACCTCGCTGACCCTCGCCTACGACCAGCGCACCATTGCCGAGAACCTGACCGTGGCAGTGCCCGACCGGTCCTTCACCGTCATCATCGGCCCGAACGCGTGCGGCAAGTCCACGCTGCTGCGCGCCCTGTCCCGGATGCTGCGCCCCAGCGCCGGCGCGGTACTGCTGGACGGACGGGACATTCACGACATGCCGGCCCGCAAGGTTGCCCGTACGCTCGGCCTGCTGCCGCAGTCGTCGATCGCACCGGACGGCATCAGCGTCGCCGAACTGGTCGCCCGGGGCCGCTACCCCCATCAGGGGCTGCTGCGGCAGTGGTCCCGCGAGGACGAGCGGGTGGTCGAGGAGTCGATGGCCGCGACCGGGGTCGACGACCTCGCCGACCGGGCCGTGGACGAGTTGTCCGGCGGGCAGCGGCAGAGGGTCTGGATCGCCATGGCGCTGGCCCAGCAGACACCCCTGCTGCTGCTCGACGAGCCGACCACGTACCTCGACATCGCCCACCAGATCGAGATCCTGGACCTCTGCGCCCGCTTGCACGAGGAGCAGGGCCGCACCCTTGTCGCGGTGCTGCACGACCTGAACCACGCGGCCCGCTACGCCACCCACCTGATCGCCATGCGCGACGGACGCGTGGTGGCCGCCGGGGAGCCGGCGTCGGTGGTCACCGCCGACCTGGTGGCGGAGGTGTTCGGGCTCCCCTGCCGGGTGATCGACGACCCGGAGACCGGCACCCCGCTGGTCGTCCCAGCGGCCCGACGCCGCGCCACCACGCTGGCCCCGGAGCCGGCATGAGGACGGGACGCTTCCGGGACCGCTGGGGAGTGCCGCACCTGCGGGCCGCCGACCCGCTCGCGCTGGCGGTGGCGCAGGGCCGGGTGACAGCGTACGACCGGGCCTGGCAAATCGAGGTGGAGCGGCACCGCGCCCGGGGCACCAGCGCGGCGTTCCTCGGGCCCGACGCGCTCGGCTGGGACCGGTTCGTCCGCCAGGTCCGGCTCGACGACACCGCACGCCGGTGCCACGCGGCACTGGACCCGGCGACCGCCGAGTGGGTGGGCGCCTACGTGGACGGCGTCAACGCCGCTCTCGACGCCGGGGCGGCCCGGTCACCGGAGTTCGCCGCCACCGGGCTGAGCCCGGGTCGGTGGGAGCCGTGGACGCCGCTCGCGGTCTGGCTGGGCCACCACATCCTGTTCGCCGGGTTCCCCGGCAAGCTCTGGCGCGAGCACGTGGCGCAGCGGCTCGGGCCGGACGCCGTCGACAGCTTCGCCACCGACGGGCCGGCCGTGGCCGGCAGCAACGGGTGGCTGCTCGCCGCCGAGCGCACCGGCACCGGGGCCGCGCTGCTCGCCGGCGATCCGCACCGGTTCATCGAGGATCCCGGCGTCTACCAGCAGATCCGGCTGGCCTGCCCGGAGTACGACGTGGTCGGGTTGGCGGTGCCGGGCGTGCCGGGCATCGCGCACTTCGGGCACACCGGTCCGGTGGCCTGGGCGATCACCAACGCGATGGCCGACTACCAGGACGTGTACGCGGAGCGGCTGCGCCGCGACGGCCCCCGGGTCCAGGCGCTCGGCCCGGACGGCTGGCGCCCTGCGCACCGCCACGTCGAGATGATCGAGGTGGCCGGGGCGGACCCGGTCGAGGTCGAGGTGGTGGAGACCGACCGTGGTCCGGTGATCGCCGGTGGGCCGGACGATGAGAGTGCCGTCAGCCTGCGCTACCCGCCCCGGGTCCGGGGTGACCTCGGCTTCGCGACGCTGCCGGAGCTGCTGCGCGCCCGCACCGTGGCCGACGTGGACCACGCGCTGCGGCGCTGGGTGGAGCCGGTCAACGTGGTGCAGGCCGCGGACACCGCCGGAGGGCTGTTGCACCGGGTGGCCGGGGCGGTGCCGGTACGGCACCCGGAAAACGGCCGGCGGGTGGTCCCCGGATGGGACGCCGCGTACGCCTGGCAGGGCTGGCACGCGCCGATGCCCCGTGCCGAGGTGCACGGTCGGGCGGTGATGGCCAACGAGCGCGGGCTGGCGGCGCCGCTCGGGGTGGAGTTCGCCCCACCGCACCGGGCGCGTCGCATCGCCGAGCTGCTCGACGCCCGTCCGGCCTGGACTGCCGACGAGATGGCAGCGGTCCACACCGACACGTACCTTGGCGCGGCCGGGCCGTTGCTGGCGGTCCTCGCGGAGTCGACGGGGCTCGGTCCGGCCGCGGCCGCGCTGCGGGAACGACTGCTGCGCTGGGATCGCCGGATGGCCGCCGACAGCACCGACGCGGCGGCCTACGCCATCCTGCGGGCGGCTGTCGTACGCCGGATCGCCGCCCACCCGGCGCTGGCCGCGTTGGCCGAGCTGCCCGCGTACCCCGAGGTGTTCGCGCCCTGGCTGGCGCTGACGCCGCGGGTCGGTCACGCGCTGGAGCACCTGCTCGGCGCGAGCCCGTTGCCCGGTGTGGACATCGCCGCGCTCGTGGGCGCGGCGGCCGAGGAGGTCGCCGACGCGGCGGCCGAGCCGGTGCTCTGGGGGGACCTGCACCGGCTGGCGGCGTGGCGGGCCCTGCCCGGCCCGGACACCGGGCCCGGCCCCCGGCTCGACGGGGACCACGACTGCGTGTTGGCCACCTCCAGCGTGCCCGGGGTCACCCACTGGTGCTTCCGGGGGCCGGCGGCGCGCTTCGTCTGGGACCTGGCCCGCCGCTCGGACAGCCGCTGGGTGGTGCCCCTGGGCGCCTACGGGGTGCCCGGCGACCCGCACCACGACGACCAGAGCGCCGCCTGGCTGGCCGGCGACCTGCTGCCGGTCAGCACGGACTGGGACCAGCTCGTCGAGGAACTCCACTGACGGCACCGGCCGCCGCTCGGGGTGATTCACGCACCCCGACCGGCGGCCGGTCACCACGCTGTCAGCGCAGGCCGAACGCCCGGCTGATGCTCTGGCTCACGGTGTTGCCGGCGCTGTCACGCGCCGTGGTGCGCAGGCTCACGAAGCCGACCTTCGCCGGTGCGGCCAGCGAGGTGCGCCAGCCGTCGCCGTGCCGGGTCAGCCGCTGCTTCTGCCAGGTCGCCCCGTCGTCGTAGGACACCTCGACGGTCACCGCACCGATCCTGTTGGTGACGCCGGGCAGGTGGGAGGCGACAACGGTCAGCGGTGCACGTCGCGACGCCCTGCCGGCAGAGTCGATGGCCACCTGGTAGTCCAGCTGGATCATCGGCAGCACCCCGGCCGACTCCTCCCCGGTGACCGCCGAGTGGAAGCCCCACTCGGTGCGGGTCTGCCGGGAGTACGGGTTGGTCCACGCGGCCCTGTCGTTCTCCACCACGAGCCGGTACGGCAGTCGCTGCTGGGCCAGCCCGGGAACCTGGAGGTACTCGGCGTTCCCCCAGTCCAGCTCCTTGTCGCCCTGGTAGAGGGTGGTCCGGTTGACCATCTTGTAGTTCGCGTACGCCTCACCGATGTGGCCGCCCCCGTCGCCCCACCCGGGCGCGGGCAGGTAGACGGTGTCCAGGTAGCGGACCGGCACGTAGCTGCCGCCCATCCGGGGTCGCTGGATCGGCCCGAACCAGGTGACGGCGCTCGGCTTGCCGGCCGGGTACGTGGTCGTCGCCATCAGGTGCTGACCGGTCTCGCCGGCGATGAACGCGTCGTCGACCCACCGTTGATCGGCGCTCACCCAGTCGGTGCGGCGGCCCTGCGCCGGTGCCGGCTCCTGGTTGCTCGACGCCCAGCCGCGCCAGATGTCGGTGCGGAACTCCAGCGCCTTGCCCTGCCGGTAGTTGCGGAACTCCACGTCGACCCGGGCCAACTGCCGCTTCGTGGGCCGGTAGGTGAGGTCGGCCGGCACGTTACCGGTCCAGTGGTGCGCCACGTCGTACAGGTAGGTGGTCTCCGGGTGCGACTCGACGGTGAGCCGCACCGCGCCCCGCTCCAGCGCGGCGATGAGCTGCCCACCCTCGTCGGCGCCGAGGGTCGCCACGGTCACTGGGGCCGGGCTCTCCGGGCTCCACGGCGCCTCGTCCCACGGCTGGAGCCGACCGATGCCGTCGTTCACCACGAGCAGCAGCTTCGCCCCGGCCGCGGCGGCGGCATGCGCCTGGCTGGCGATGTCCACACTGTCACTGCGGCGCACCACCACGGCCCGGTCCCGGACCGGCCGCTTGGCCAGCCCCGCCGCCGACGCGTCGGCGACGTAGACCGCGTCCAGCTGACGCCGGCCGGCCGGCAGCGCGGGGGTCGCCCGCTTCACCAGCAGATCGTCGTACGAGCGACCGCCGGCCGAAACGGTAAGGGCCGGCTGCTCCAGCCGCCACCGGGCACCGAACTCGAACTCGCCGTCGGTCACCGGACGGCTCGTCGGCAACGCCCACATGCTGTCGTACGAGTCGTCGGGCAGCACCTGGCTCTCGGTGAGACCGTTCTTCGTGGACCGGTGAATGTCCATCCGCAGCGCGCTGGCGGTGGCCTCCTGCGGCACCCGGGCCTGCACCTGTCGGGCCGCGCGCGCGTCCAGGGTGACGGTGCGGTCACGGTCCAGGAACACGTCGGTGAAGCTGAGCATCGCCATGCCCTTGGAGTGCGGCCCGTGCACACCCCGCACGTCCGCGGAGATCCAACCGTTCCAGCTTCCCACCGGCAGCCGCAGCGTGGCGGTGCCGCTCTCGGGCAGGTCCACGGCCGTGAAGAGGGTGTCGGCGGTGAGGATGACCTTGCCGACGAGCGGCTTGCCGTCGCGGTCCTTGGCAACCAGCGTCAGGTTCTGCCGCTGACCCTCCTTGCCGGCGCCGATCAGGGTGCGCCCACGCACCGCACCGGTCTCGTCGGTGGCGACGATCATGCCGCTGACCTGCTTCTCCACCGGCAGCTTGTCGTACGCGGCGGTCACCGTCACGGTGGCGGCGCCGCCCGCGGGCACTGTCACCCGGTCGGCGGAGAGCGCGAACAGCCCGGCCGGCGCGGTGGCCGCGTCGAGGGCCAGGTTCAGGTCGACCGACGCGCTGCCGAGGTTGGTGTAGGTGACCGTACGGTCGACGGTCGCGCCCGGCTGCTGCGGCCACGCCTGGAAACCGGAGTAGGCGCTCGGGGTGGCGAAGACGGTGGCGTGCGCGGCGGCGACGGCGTCGACCCGGCCGGCACCCGCCTGGTACGGGGTGTAATCGGGGGTGGCCTTCACCGAGCTGACCAGCGCTTCCTTGATCCGCTGACCGGTCCAGTCCGGGTGCGCGGCGGCGACCAGCGCGGCCGTGCCGGCCACGTGCGGGGTGGCCATCGACGTGCCGCTCATCAGCGTGTAGTCGCCGGAGCCGCCCCGCACGAGGTGCGAGCGGGCCGCCAGGATGTCCACGCCGGGGGCGGTGATCTCGGGCTTGAGCCCGCCGTCGCCGGCGCGTGGCCCCTGGCTGGAGAAGTCGGCGAGGTGGTCGGTGTCGTCCACGGCGCCCACTGTGAGCGCGGAGTTGGCGGCACCCGGGCTGCCGATGCTGGCCGGGCCGCTGTTGCCGGCGGCGATCACGAAGAGGGCGCCGGTCTCGGCACTGAGTCGCTCGACCGCCTGGCTCATCGGGTCGCTACCGTCGGTGGCCTCACCGCCCAGGCTCATGCTGACCACCCGGGCCTTCTGCTCACGGGCCGCCCACTCCATGCCGGCGATGATCCACGAGTTCTGTCCACTGCCCTCGCTGTTGAGCACCTTGCCGATGTGCAGCCGGGCACCCGGGGCGACGCCCCGCTCGGCGCCACCGGACGCGGCGCCGGTGCCGGCAATCGTCGAGGCGACGTGCGTGCCGTGGCCCTTGTAGTCGAGGATGTCGGGCTCCTCGGGCACGAAGCTGCTGGACTCGGCGATCTGCCCGACGAGATCCGGGTGTTCGGCATCCGCACCCGAGTCGAGCACCGCGACGTCGACACCGGTCGCGGTGTTGCCCTCGGCCCACAGCTTTGGCGCGCCGATCTGCGCGGTGGACTCGGTCAGGTCCGCGTGCACCCGGCCGTCCAACCAGACCTTGGCGATGCCGTTCGCCAGGGTCGGGGCGTCACCCGTACGCCGGGTCGAACCGGCGGTCAGCGCGGTCCAGAACCGGTCGGCGGTGGCACGCTGGCGGGTCAGCGCCGCGCCCTGCACGCTGTCCAACTGGCGGACCAGCGTGGCGCCGTCGACTGTGGGGCGGGTGCGGTTGCGGGCCGCCGCGTCGGTCATCGTGACGATCAACGGAAGCGCGTCGGTGTGCGCGTCGTCGTAACCGTCGGCGATGAGGTCGGTGACGTTGAACAGTTGCCGGTCCAGCACGCCGCTCGTCACATAGGACAGCACGGCGTCCGGGTAGACGTAGGTGTCGCCGTCGCGCACGGTGCGGTGGAAACTCGGGGTGCTGCCGTCCGGCCGGCGCACTGTCGACACCGTGCTGCCGTCCGCCGCGGTGGTGACGGTGACCGTGTCACCGGTGATCAGGGTGACGGTGGACGCGCGTCCGGCGGCGGCCGGGGGTATGCCCGCCGGGCGGTCGGGGTTGTTCGGCGGGGCGGCGGCCGCTCCCGCGCCGGGTGGGGTAAACCCGGCCGCCAGGGTGAGGGCGGCGCCGAGGGCGATCAGCCCGGATCGGCGGCGCCGGTGAGACAGAGCCACGATGACCTCTTTGTGTCGAGAAGTGGTACGCACCACAGCATCGACGCAGATCCCACCGGCACCGCGCCCCCAACCCCGACGCACCTACGCCATGGCACAACCCCGCCACCCCCGCCCCCGCGCGCCCCGACCCCACTCTGCCGCGCCGATCTTGCACTTTCTGTCCCGACCAAAGTCGCGAATCGGGACGCACCGGCAACCGTAAGTGCAAGATCGACGCCGGGATGGAGGGGGCGCGAGGGCGAGGGAGGGAGGGAGGGAGGGAGGGGGAAAGGTTGGGGTTGGGAGGTTAGGCGGGGCGGGTCAGTTTGGCTAGGGCGTCTAGCTGGGTGGGGTCGGAGAGGGCGGAGCCGACGGCCACCACGCGTACGCCCGCTTGCAGGAACGCGCCGGCGTTGCTGGCGTCCAGGCCGCCGGTGGCGACGAAGCGCAACTGCGGCAGCGGGCCGGCGACGGCCTTGAACCAGGCCGGCCCGAGGGCGATCGCGGGGAACGCCTTGAGCCAGGTGAGGCCGTGCCGCAGTGCCTGCTGGGCCTCGGTCGGGGTGGCCACGCCGGGCAGGTGCGGCAGGCCACGTGCGGCGGCGGCGTCGGCGACCGCGAGGTCCAGGCCGGGCGCGACGGTGAACCGGGCGCCCGCGTCGGCCGCCGCGGCGACCTGTTCGACGTCGAGCACGGTGCCGGCACCGACGATCCGGTCGCGCTCGGCCCCCGCCTCGACGGCGGCCCGCAGCGCCGGCACCGCGTCGGCGGTGGCCACCGGAACCTCCACCACGTCGATGCCGAGGTCCCAGGCGCGCTCGGCGAGCCGAACGGTCTCGGCGACCGGCAGGCCGCGCAGGATCGCCATCACCCGGGCGCCGCCGAAGATGTGATCGAAGTCCGGTGTGGTCATGGTGCACTCCATCCGATGTCGCGGTGGGACTGTTGCTGCTGGTCGGGTCGCAACCCGGCGGCCCGGCTCAGGTCGTCGCCCCCGGCTGGGTCAGGTCGAGCGGCGACCAGGCGTCGGCGGGGGCGTCGACGAGTTTCTCGAACCAGGTCCACGGCGGTACGGGGGCGTTGTCGCCGCTGCTCGTCAACGCCTGGGCCGCGACGAGGTGGCCGAGGCGCAGCCGCCGCACCGGGTCGAGGTCGCGTAGCAGCCCGGCGAGGTAACCGGCGGCGAACGCGTCTCCGGCGCCGACCGGCTCCACCACTGTCACCCGGGGCGCGGACACGAAGACCGGTTCGGCGTCGCGGACCAGTGCGGTGGCGCCCACCGCGCCGTCCTTGACCACCACCGTCTGCGGATCGGGCAACAACTCGCGTACGGCGGTCGGGTCGGTGGTGCCCCAGAGGGTCTCCGCCTCGTCCTGCCCGACGAAGACGAGGTCGCAGCGGTTGGCGAGGTCGCGTAGCACCGGTGCGGCCTGCTCGGCGGACCACAGTCGGGCCCGGTGGTTGACGTCGAAGCTGACCAACGCCTGCGCCAGCGGCCGGTCGGTCACCGCGTGCTCGACAAGCGCCCGGCAGGACGCGGAGAGCGCCGGGGTGATTCCGGACAGGTGCAGCACCCGGGCACCGGCCAGCGCCGGGTCGGCCAGCGTGGCAGGGTCCATCCGGGCAGCCGCCGAACCGGCCCGGTAGTAGTGCACGGCGGTCCCCTGCGGACCGGGGTCCTTGACGTACAGGCCGGTGGGGGCGGTCGGGTCCACGCAGACCTGGTCGACGCGGACGCCGGCGGCGGCGACGTGCCGGACGACGGCCCGACCGAAAGGGTCGTCGCCGACCCGGCTCACCCAGGTCGTCACGTGTCCCAGGCGGGCCAGGTAACCGGCCACGTTGGACTCGGCCCCACCGACCGAGACGGCGACCCGCTCGGCGCGCTCCAGCGGCTCTCCCGGCGCGGGGCAGAGCACCACCATCGTCTCCCCCACGGCGACCACCTCGATCGATGGAAGGCCGGCCGGAACAGTCGGCTGGTCAGGTCGGGGGGCGGTCGGCATCGGGCACACGTCCTCGCGGCGGGGTGCTGGGCGTCGCCGAGCCTAGGTGTCCCGCGCGGGACGGGCAACCCGTCATACGTCACACCGGTCAGGGCAACGTCAGCCCGTACGCGGCCAACACCTCCGCGATCGGCTGGTAGTAGGTGGTGCCGCCGGCAGTGCAGTTGCCGGTGCCGCCGGAGAGGATGCCGAGGATTTTGCCGGTGGAGGCCACGTAGAGCGGTCCGCCGCTGTCCCCCGGTTCGGCGCAGATGTTGGTGCGGATCAGGCCGTAGATCACGCCGGTGGCGTAGTTGACGGTCTGGTTGAGACCGGTGACGGTGCCGCAGCGCACGCCGGTGGTGCTGCCACTGCGGCACACCGCCTGACCGATGTACGCGCTGCCGGGGCCATTGATGGTCACCAGGCCGGGGTAGGTGTAGACCGCGCTCGGGTGGGCGATCCGGCCGGTGTAGCGGATCAGCCCGTAGTCGTTGGTGGGGTAGCTGGTTGCGGTGCGGGTGCCGAGCACCGTGGTCTGGGCGCTGTCGGTGTACCAGGTGGCGGCGGCGGTGGTGCAGTGCCCGGCGGTGATCACGTAGTAGGTGCTGCCGCTGCGCGCGTTCGCGCCGAGCGAGCAGCGCGCGCCACCCCCGCCGTAGATGCCCTGCCCGCCGGCGATCAGCGGGCGCAGGGTTCCGGGTTCGCGGCGCAGCAGCACGCCGGCCCGGTCGGTCACCAACCGCAGCGCGGCCACCTCGCTGGGGGCCACTGTGTCGTCGACGGTGAGGGTCATCCGACCGGTGGCGGGGTCGAGACCCCAGGCGGTGCCCGCGGTGCGTACCCCGGTCAGCGTGGCCGTCGGATCGGCGGCGGGCGCGGCGGCCCGGTCGGGGACGGCGGCCTGCGCCGCGCCAGGAGCGACGAGCAGCAGGGCGGTCAGGACGAGGGCGACCAGCGGGGAGCGGCGCATCCGAACCTCCGAAGAGATCGAGACTATTGGATGCGGTCAAGCATCGCCCGGCCTCCGACGCCCTGGCAACCTCCGGCCGCCCGCTTCCCCGACCGGCGGGAATCGTCGATCCGGGGACGGGCCGCGCCGGCACCGCCGATAATCCTCGAAGACACGGCGGGAGGCCGGGCATGAGCACCGGAGGCACCGCGGCACTGGTACGCCGGCCGGACGGGTCGACCCGGGCCACCTTGCTGGAGTTGCTCTTCGACGTGGTCTTCGTGGCGGCCCTCGCGCTGACCTCGACGCTGTTGACCGAGGCCCTTTCCTGGTCCGGCGGCGCGAAGGTGCTGCTGATGTTGACGGCCATCTGGTGGACCTGGTCGGTCACCGCCACCACCACCGAGTTCTACGACCCGCAGCAACGCCCCATCCAGGCCATCCTGATGATCGCCATGGTCGGCTCGGTGGGGATGGCGGCGTCCCTGCCCATGGTCACCGACGGGCACGCGTTGATCTTCGCGGTCGCGTACGTCGGTACGCACGTTTCTCGCGGGATCATCCTGATCACGACGCTGCTGCGGCAGCGCCACCGGGCGGCCACGATCCGGGCCACCCGGTTCCTGTTCTGGTTCGTGGTGTCCGGCGTCTTCTGGATCACCGGCGGGGTGACCGGCGACGTGAACTGGCCGCTCTGGACCATCGCCATCGCGATCGACCTGCTCTCCGCGGCGGCCCGCTACCCGACACCCCGGCTGGGCCGGGTGCCGATCGACCAGTACGAGCGGACCACCGGGCACCTGGGCGAGCGGTACCAGCAGTTCGTGATCCTGGCCCTCGGCGACATCATCCTGGTGCCCACCATGCGGGTCAGCCGCACCGATCTCGACGGCGTCCGGGTCACCGCGTTGTTCTGCGCCTTCGGCCTCATGCTGCTGATGTGGCAGGTCTACGTCTTCCGGGCCGGCGAGTTGCTGGAAGCCGGGGCGAGGGCGGGCCGGCCGGCGCGGGTGGCCCCGTACACCCATCTGGTGATGCTGGCCGGCGTGGTCGGCACGGCGGCGGCGTTCGACCTGGTCGTCTCGCAGCCGACCGGGACGACACCGGCGCGGTGGCTCCTGCTGATCATCGGCGGTCCGATCCTGTTCGTGGTCGGCCGCGCGCTGTTCACCCTGCTGGTGTCGACGAAGGTGCCGTGGTGGCGGATGAGCTGCCTGATCGCGCCGCTGCTGGTGCTGCCCTGGGCCGGCCACTGGCCACCGGTGCTGGTCACCGTGGTCGTGGCGCTGGGGCTGACGGCTCACGTCCTGCTCCCTGGAGCGGCCCGGGAGACCACGCCGGGCCTGCGGTTTCGACAATCCGCCGACTGACCCTGCTCACTCAGGCGACGTGTCGGGCGGCCCACTCGGCGAGGTCCCGGGCGCACGCGTCCACCGACTCCTGCCAGCTCCGGGCCGCGGCGTCGCCCGCCTCGTCGCTGACCTGCTTGACCAGCCGGCACGGCACGCCGGCCTGCGCCGCGGCCCACGCCACCGCGTACCCCTCCATGTCGACCAGGTCGGCGCGCTGCGCCAACCGGTCCCGCTCCGCGTCATCGGCCACGAAGGTGTCACCGGTCGCGAGCACCGCGCCCTCGGCGGCCAACGACAGCGGCGCCCCGTAGGTCTCGCCGGTGAGCGTGCGCAGCAGGTCGGTGTCCAGGTCGTGCTGGAGCACTGTGGCGACCTCGTGGATGCCGGCCAACCCGGGGCGCAACGCGCCCGCCGTACCCAGGTTGAGCACCAGGGCGGGGCGCGGACCCGCGGCCAGCACCGCGGCCACCGCGCTGGCGGCGTTCACCTTGCCCATGCCGGTGAGCAGGACCGGCAGCTCGGGCGGCAGGTAGCGGGCCTCCTCCCCCACGGCAAGAACCACCAGCGGACGATCGGCGCGGACCGTACCTCGAAGATTCACCGGAGCATCGTACGAGCCGACCGGTGGGCCGTCGACGTCAGTCGTCGGTGAAGCGGTACAGCACGAAGTCCTTCTCCGCGCCGCAGGCGATCACGCGGGTGTTCCACGAGCAGGAGGAGCTGCGCACGTCCTTCAGCTCACCCAACTCGTCGACCTCCCCGGACTCGGCCCATACCCCGGCCAGCACCCGGTTGTCCGCGACCACGCTGGGCGCCTTGGCGAAGACCAGCAGGTTGCCCGCGTCCAGGCGGACCGCCACCCCGCCCCGGTCCCGCAGCACCGGCTTGCCGGCGGCGTCGAAGACGGTGACGGTCGGCTCCGGCAGCTCCCGTTGGGCGAGCACCTGCTCACCCAACGGGACCAGACCGGTCACGCCCGGCGCCGGCCAGCGGATCATGCGCTCACCCTCGGTGACCGCCACCACCTCGGTGCGCGCGACGTCATTGTTCGGCACCTGCAACAGGCAGGCTCGCCGCTCACCGCAGGCCACCAGTTCCTTCGGGCGGTACTCGTCGTTGCCGGAGCGGTGCAGCACCACCGGCTCGGCGTCGGAGTTCAGGTCGTACGCGAGCAGCTGGTAACCACCCTCGTTGGCGGCCACGTACAGGCGGTCCTCGTGGGCGACCACCAGGTCGTCGAGGTCGGCGACGCTGCCCCACTGGCGCAGCACGGCGCCGGATGCCATGTCGAGCAGCCGCACCGACCGGTCCGCACCCACCTGGACGAGTCGCCGCCCCTTGCTCGTCCACGGGTTGCGGGGCGTGCCGTCGAGGAAGGCCGGCCCGCCCGCCGCCGCGTCGGTGCCGACCGGTCGGACCACGGTACGGCCACCGGCGTACTGGCCGCGGGGGTTGGGCTCGGTCCACTTCGCCGAGCCGTTGGTCAGGCGCAGACCGACCAGTTCGTCGGCGGTCCGGTCCACCAGCACCGCCGTGTCGTCGGCGAAGTAGACGTCGTCGTCACCACGCAGAACGCGCTGCCAGCGCTGCTCGCCGGTGCGGCCGTCGAGAACGGCCAGCGGTCGGGGGGTGCTGTCGCCCGGCGCGTCGGCGAGGACCGCGACCGCCCCGGGAACGGCAATGATCGCCTCCCAGTCGTTGGCCCGCACGTCGGTCTGCTCGCGCCACAACTCGCGGCCGTTGCCCGCGTCGACGGCCACCACCTCCAGCCGGTCGTCCGGCAGCGCAAACGCCAGGTAGGCCCGGTCGTCGAGCACCGCCGTCCACATGTCGAGCGGCCGTTCGGTGCCGGCTGACACTCGGGGCAGCTCGCGCAGCGAGGCGAACTCCAGGTCCGGGTAGCGGTCCCAGGTCAGGTAGAGCGTCGCCGCGGTGGCCACCCCGGCCAGGGCCAGCACCGCGCCGAACACCACCCAGCGCGCCCGAGGCCAGCGGGTCGCGCCGGCCGGCGGGGTCGGGGTGGCGCCGGCCAGGCCCGACCCCGGGGGCGAGCCCGCCGGCGGGGTGGATCCCGGCCAGGGCTGCGACGGTACGACCGGCGCGGGGGCTCCGGCCGGGGCGGGCGGGCTGACGGGGCTCGGCATCGGCGGGCTGACGGGACGTGGCGCGGGCGGGCTCACCGGGGCCGGCGCGGGTGGTGCGAGCGGCGGTCCCGCGTACGCCGGGGCGGGGAGCGACTTGCGCAGCGGCAGGTCGGTCAGGGCACCCTCGGCCACCGGCAACTCGGGCTGGTCCAGCACCGTCGGCGCGATCCCCAGCTCGGCGTGGAGCATGCGGGCCACCAGCGGGATCCGTGACGACCCGCCCACGAGGAACAGCCCGTCGAGCTGATCGGGTCGCAGCCCGGCGGCGGCGATGACCTCCCGGGCCCGCTGCACCGCCCGGCGCAGCAGCGGCGTGGCCACCCGCTCGACGTCCGCCCGGGTCAGCTGGATCGTCTCGGCCACTCCCGGCACCGCGACCGGGGCGACGGAAGACCGGGACAGGGTTTCCTTCGCCCCACGTACCTCGTCTGTGAGCCGGACCTGGTCGCGGCGCTGCGCCGGATCCGCCGGTCGGGTGAGCCGGGCCCACTGCCCGGCGTGCCGCTCACCGACCAACTCGCCGACCCGCCGTACCAGCGCGGCGTCGAGGTCCAGACCGCCCAGGTCGGGCAGGCCACCGTCGGCGACCACGCTGAAGCCTGAGTCGCCCCAGGGGTCCGCGCCCTCGTTGCGCAGCACGGCGACGTCGAGCGTCCCGCCACCGAAGTCGAACACCGCGATCGCCCCGCCGACCGGCACCGGACGGTGCAGAACCTGCGTGTAGTACCGGGCGGCGGCCACCGGCTCCCGCAGCAGCCGGGTGCCGGGCGGCGTCGGACCGGCGAGGGTGTGCTCTGCCGCCTGCGGCCAGCCCGCCCGCAGCAGCGCGTCGGCGAGGACCTGCCGCCGCGTCGCGTCCCAGGCGGCCGGGCAGGTGACCACTGCCGGCGGCAGGAAACCCACAGCGTTCACCGCCGCCCGGCCGACCGCCGCCAGCACCGCGGCGAGCAGCTCGGCCGGCGGGTACGCGCGGTCGCCGAGCTGCACTGTCGGCTCGTCCACCCGACGCTTGGGGTTCGCCTCGAACCGGGCCGGGTCGGCCTGCGCCAACCGGCGGGCGTCCCAGCCGGTGTGCAGGGTGCCGTCCGGGTCGGCGTAGACGGCGGACGGACTGAGCGGTTGACCGTCCATCAGCAGCGGACGGGTCCGCCCGTCCGGCCAGCGCAGCACCGCCACAGTGTTGGACGTGCCGAGGTCGATGCCGAGGGCGAAACCCTCGTGCTGGCCTGCCATTGCCCGATACCTCCGCCGCGACGAGGGGAACTCGACCCCGCATCGTACGCAGGCCCCGCCGCACCGCTGATCACTCGGTCCGGGGTGGTCGACGGCGTCCGGTCAGTGGGTGGAGTGGACGCCCACCACCTCGTCCTCGCTGGTCTCCCCAGTGAGCTGGAACCCGAGTTTCAGGTAGAACTGCTCCGGGCCGTCCGGCCCCGGCTTCCACGTCGTGTAGACGCGGTCGTGCCCACGTCGGCGGGCCTCGTCGCGGACGGCCTGTACCGCGAAGCGGCCGTACCCCCGGCCCTGGTGCTCGGCGGCGATGTTCAGCCGCCACAGCCCGGAGCGCCTGTCGTCCGACTGGGCCGGATCCCACACGACGTCGAAGAAGCCCATCAGGAAGCCGACGGTCTCGTCATCCTCGACGATCAGACGCGGCCACGCGATCTCGGGCCGCACGTACGCCTCGGCGAGGGACCAGGCGACCGGAGACGAGAACTTCTCCTGGTCGGGCCGCACGCTCACCCGGCAGGCGGCCTCCACATTGTCCTGAGTGATCGTCTCCAGTCGCGGCACGCCGGTCAGCCTACCGAGCGGGGCTGAGCAGCAGGCCGTCGAGCAGACCGCGCAGACCGAACTGGAACCAGGTGTCCAGGTCGGTGTCGGGTCTGGTCTGCCCGGCCGCGGCCAGCCACTGTCGGTCCCGGGTACGGCCGGTCCGCTCCAGCCGGGTGCGGGTCGCCGACCACCAGGCGTGGTAGGTGGTGTCCCCGGGGTCACGCCGAATGAGCAGGGCCATGCCCTGGACGTAGCCGCTGAGCGCCAGGTAGGCGCGGAACGCCTCGACCGGTGCATATCCGGCGCTGGTGAACGCCGCCACCACCCGGTCGACCATGGCGAGTACCGCCGGCCCGGTCGGCGGCCGGTCGGTGGCGAGGATGGCCAGCAGCCAGGGATGGCGGCGGTACATCGCCCACTCGTCCCCGGCCAACCGTTCGAGCCGTTGGCGCGGATCGCGCGGTGGTGGCTCGGTGCCGGGCGGGTGAGTGGCGGTGATCTGCTCGGCCATCGCGGCGAGGAGGTCGGCCCGGTTCCGGACGTGCCGGTACACGCCGTGGGCGGGCAGGCCGGCGCGTTGGGCGAGGACCCGCAGCGAGACGGCGTCCAGGCCGCCGGCGTCCGCCAGCTCGACCGCGAGGGCGACCAACCGGTGGCGCGGGTCGCCGCCGGTCGGCGCGGGCAGGTCCCAAATCCGACGCGGGCCGCTGGTGGGGCCGTGCTCGCGACGTCTCCGGTACGCGCGAGCCTGACAGCTCCGGGAGCAGTAGCGGCGCGGGCGCCCCCGGCCGGGGCCGACGGGCAGTTCGGCCTCGCACTCGACACACCGGTCACCGAGCACGCCGCCTCCCATCTCGCGCAACGCGCTACGAGGCTAGCTCGTCGGCGCGGCCCGCCGGGTCGATCATGAGGTTGGCGGGCGCTGCGGAGATCGGATCAGCCGCCAACCTCATGATCAACCGGCAGGGCGGGTGGTGGGTCGGCGGGGCAGCGGTCGGAGAGGGCGTAGCGGAGCAGCACCACGTCGCCGATCTGACGGGCCTCGGCCAGGCGGGCACGTCGACCCGGGTGCCAGGGAAAGCTGCCCTCCCCCACGAACCGGGGCGCCCGACCGTCACCGACGAAGAACGGGGCCACCACCAGGTGCAGTTCGTCGGCGAGACCGGCGGCGAGGAACTGGGCGTGCACCGTCCCACCGCCCTCCACCATCAACCGCTTCACGCCCCGCGCGGCCAGGTCGGTCAGCAGCCACCCCGGGTCGACAGGCTCACCCGCGTCGATCACGGTGGCCAGCCGGCCGACCCGCTCATCGGTCTTCTCCAGCGCGCCCGTGGCGCAGTAGACGAGCCGGGCCGAATCACCGGCGGTGAAGAAGCGGGCGGTCGGGTCGAGGTCACCCTGCGCGGTCAGGGTGACCTTGGTGGGTGAGGCGGGCCGACCGGCCGCCACCCGCTCGTCGCGGCGGCTTGGCGAGCGCACCAGCAGTCGAGGGTCGTCTCGTCGGACGGTGCCGGCGCCGACCAGAATGGCGTCGCAGCTGGCCCGAACCGCGTCGACGCGGTCCAGGTCCTCCTCGTTGGACAGCAGTAACCGCTGCTCGGAGGCATCATCGATGTACCCGTCGATGGAGGCGGCACAACTCAACAGCACGTACGGCCGCGTGGGCCCCGGCCGCCAACTCATCGGGAGACGGGCCGCTCAGGAGTACGACCCGCGAGCACATCCGCCGCCTCGGCCGCCTCGGCCGCCTCGACCTCCGCCGCCTTCGCGGCCTTGGCCGCCAGGTAGCCCGCGTTGGCCGGCGAGAGGAAGACGCTGGTGAGCACCCGTTCGGCCACGTCCACGCCCAACCGGGTCAACTGCTCGGCCTTGTCCGGATTGCTGCTGAGCAGTCGGACCCGCGGCACACCCAACGTGGCAAGCATCTGCGCGGCGACGGTGTAGTCCCGCTCGTCCTCGCCCCGGCCCAGCGCGACGTTGGCCTGGTAGGTGTCCAACCCGGCGTCCTGCAACGCGTACGCGTCGAGTTTGGCGTACAGGCCGATGCCCCGGCCCTCCTGACGGAGGTAGAGCAGGAAACCGCCGGTCTCGGCGATCCGCTGCACCGCCTCGCGCAGTTGCGGCCCGCAGTCGCAGCGTTGGCTGCCGAACACGTCGCCGGTCAGGCACTCGCTGTGCGGGCGGACCAGTGGGGCTGCTCCCCCGGTGGCGAGCCGGTCCAGGGCGCCCGACCAGTCGCCGAGGCCGAGGGCCAGGTGCTCCCGACCGTCCACCAGGCCTTTGAAGGTGAACACCCGGGCCGTCGTGGTGTAGCCGTCCGGGAACGCCAGCGGCACCGTGACCTGCGTGCGGATCGTGGCAACGGGCAATGCTTCGGGCATGGGACTCCTTTGTCCGGCGCCACCGTCCTCCGGCGACGCGTACCGTCTCACAACCGACTCAACATCCGCCGCCGGAGGCGGCTTCCCGGGCGGCGACCGGAATTCGACGTCGACGGGCCAGCAACACCGCAGCCCCGGGCAGACTGGCCACCAGGATCAGCGCGCCGTAGACGGTGGCGGTGGCGACGCCCTCGGCCGCGCTGAGGCCGGCCGCGCCGAACACCCATGCCGCCACCCCCTCTCGCGGCCCGAAACCGGCCACGTTCAAAGGTAGGCCCATCGCGAGCAGGGCGAGCAACGTCAACGGCAGCAGGCGGGACAGCGGGGCGTCCGATCCGGCGGTGCGCGCCGCCACCAGGAAGGTGGCCAGGTGACCGGCGACCATCACGGCCGAGGCGACCAGCACACCGAACCAGGTGCGCCGCGCCAGCAGCCCCGACCGTACGTCCGCCACGGCGGTGCGCAGTGCCGTCGCCCAGCGCGACCCGCCACCGTTCGGGAGGAGCCGGGCCAACAGCACGACGGCCAGCCCACCGGCGACGAGCAACGCGGCGGCGACCGGCAGGTACGCGCGGACCGGGGACGGAAAGGCGGCGAGCACCACCAAAGCAACCCCGACCAGGACCACCTGCCCGGCGGCACGTTCCCAGACCACCGCGCGGATGCCCCGGCTGACGTCACCGGCGTCGCGGCCGTGGCGTACCGCGCGGTGCACGTCGCCGAGCACCCCGCCGGGCAGTGTGGCGTTGAGGAAGACGGCCCGGTAGCAGTGCGCCACAGCGGTCGCCAGTGGCAGGCGTACGCCGAGACCGCCGGCGACCAGACTCCATCGCCACGCCGCGCAGACCGTGGTGAGCACCCCGATGACCAGCGCCGCAGCCAACGCTGGCGCGTCGATCAGTCGTACCCCGGCGAGGAACGGGCCGCTGCCCACCTGCCACAGCAGGACGGCGAGCAGACCCACCCCGCCGACCACTCGTGCCCAGGCCCAGAACATCGGCGCCGGCCTCCCCTTTGAAGATCGTCCACTTGCCCTAGTGCACGTACCCAGGGTGTGAACGGTTCATCCACCCACGAGGAGGTCAGTGTGTTCGACGAGCACCGTGAGCCGGCCGGCCGCGGCGTCGGCCAGCCGACGGCGGGCGTACGCCTGGGCGGGTCCGGCCAGGTCGGGGCGCTGCTCGCAGGCGGCCGCGAGCCATCCTCGGAACCATTCGGCGATCAGGTCGGCCTGCTCCGGGCCGAGACGCCACGGGCTGGGCCGTTCCCGCACGTCGACGCCGCGCCGGGCGAACGCGGCGGCGGTGGCGGCGACGGCATCGGGGCCGAGCAGCCGCCGGCCCTCGACGGTACGCCGCTGGTGGTCGTTGAACGCGGCCTCGACCGCCTCGTCGAGTGGGTCGGCCGGGGTGAACCGGACCTGCCCGGTCACCGAGATGGCGAACAGGGCCGGCCGGCCGACACACGCCGCCACCACCCGCTCGACCTCCTCCGCGGTGAGCATGTCCAGCAGCGCGGACGCGGTGACCAGGGAACCGTCCGCGAGGTCGGCGGCGGTCAGCCGGGTGAGGTCGCCGCAGCGGGTGTGGACGGTTACCGGGGCACCGTCGGCGGCGGTCACGCCGGTCATGCCCTCGGCGGCGCGGGCCAGCAGGTCGGCGTCCCGGTCATGCAGGATCCAGTGCTGCGGGCCGGACAACCGGGCGGCCAGCCAGCGGCTCATCGAGCCGGTGCCACTGCCCAGGTCGTGGATCACCGTGGGACCGTCACCGGTCAGCCGGGCCCGGACGGCATCCAGCAGGTCCTCGGCGCGCGCCGCCGCGTCGGCCGGTTCACGCAACCGCAGCCAGTCGGCGAACGGCAGGGTCTCCTCGGCGGTCATTCCGCCACCTCCTTCAGCACCTCGGCCAGCAGCGCGGTCGTCACCGGCCAGTCGGTCAGGGTGTCGCGCCGGGCGAGAGCGGCGCGCCGCAGCCGGGCGCGCAGCGCGTCGTCGCCCAGCCACCAGCTCAGCGCGCCGGCCAGCGCGGCCGGATCGTCCGCCGGGACCAGCAGCCCCGGCAGGTCGCCGTCGGGGGCACGGCCGAGTGCCTCCGGTAGGCCGCCCACCTGGGTGCCCAGCACCGGCAGGCCACGGGCCAGCGCCTCGGTGACGACCATGCCGTACGTCTCGCCCCGCGACGGCAGCACCAGCAGGTCGGCGTCGGCGTACGCGGCGTCGAGCGCCGCCCCGGTCAGCGGGCCGGTCAGCCGGACCCGGTCGGCGAGGCCCGCGCCGACGAGCCGGTCGCGCAGCCGGTGCACCAGCTCGGGCTCCCGGGTCAGCGTGCCGGCGCAGACCAGCGTCCAGGGCGTCTCGGCCAGGACGCACAGGGCGTCGACCAGCACGTCGTGGCCCTTGTGGCGGGTGACCGCGGCCACGCAGAGCAGCCGGTCACCGGTGGCCGAGCCGGGGGGCACCGGCGGCGCCGGCGTCACCCCCGGCGGCGCGACCCGAACGCGGTCGGCGGGCAGCGGATGGCGGAGCAGCAGGCGGCGACGGGTCCACTCGCTGGTGGCGACGACGGCCCGCGCGGTGGCCAGCGCTCGCGCCTCGGCCTCGTCGTCGAGCGGCATGTGCACGAGGACGACCAGGCGCAGCCGGCGGGCGTGCGGGGCGAGCAGGTCCGGCACGGCCGAGGCGATCAGGCCGTCGAGCAGCACCACGGCGTCGTCAGGCGCGGCGGCCAGCAGAGCCGCCAGCGCCGCCCGGTCGACCGGATCGGGGTGCGGCCACGCCCCGGGCACCGCGTGCTCACGCACCGCCCAGCCGCGCTCGCCGAGCCCCGCACAGATCCGCCGGTCGTAGGTGTTGCCCCCGCTGGGCGTGGCCGGGTCGTCGATGTCACCGGGCAGGACGACGTGGACCGTGCGGCGGCGCTGGCCGAGGTCCGGGGCGCCACCGGGCCCTCCGGGCCGGTCGAGCGGCTGCGCCCGGCCCGCGTCGGTCACAGCGACCGTTCGTAGCTGGCCCAGGCGATGTGCGACTCGTGCAGGGTGATCGTGATACCGGTCAGGTCGCGTGCCCCCGCGCCCAGCTCACCGGCGTGCACCCGATCGACCAGCCGGTCCGCGACGGTACGGGCCAGCACCTCCGTTGTGGTGTTCACCCCGGCGAAGGCCGCCTCGTCATCGAGGTTGCGGTAGGTCAGCTCGGCCAGCACGGCCCGCAGCTGCTCGGTGGCCAGGCCGATGTCCACCACGATGCCGTCGGCGTCCAGGTCGGGCCGGCGGAACGTCGCGTCCACCACGAACGTCGCGCCGTGCAGGCGTTGGGCCGGTCCGAACACCTCGCCTCGGAAACTGTGGGCAATCATCATGTGATCCCGAACGGTCACGCTGAACACGGTCACTCTCCGTCTTCGTAGGTGATGAGGTGGCAGAGCGCGGGCAGGTCGCCCGAGGTCAGTCTGGCGAGCACGTCGGGCAGCTCCGCGAAGCGCGACGCGCCGGTGATCAACGCGTCGAAGGCCGGGTCGTCGAGCAGGTCCAGGGCGAGCGCCAGCCGGTCGGCGTAACTGCGCCGTCCTCGTCGGGCGGGTGCCACCATGCCGACCTGACTGCTGCGCACGCTGAGTCGACCGGAGTGGAACGAGCCGCCCAGTGACACCTGCACCGGGCGGTCGCCGTACCAGCTCAACTCGATGACGGTGCCCTCCGGCGCGAGCAGGTCCAGCGACTGTTGCAGGCCGGCGGCGGTGGCGCTGGCGTGCACGACCAGGTCCCGGTCACCGCGGGCGTCGGACGGGTTGGCGAAGTCGACGCCGAGCGCCCCGGCCACGCCGGCCCGGCGCGCGTCGGTGTCGACCAACTCGACCTGCACGCCGGGGAACCGGGCCAGCAGCGCCGCGACGCAGCAGCCCACCATGCCCGCGCCGATCACGGTGACCCGGTCGCCGACCAACGGCGCCGCGTCCCACAGGGCATTGACAGCGGTCTCCACAGTGCCGGCGAGCACCGCTCGGGCGGCCGGCACCCCCTCCGGCACCGGCACCACGGCACTCACCGGCACGACGTACGCGCTCTGGTGCGGGTGCAGGCAGAACACCGTCCGCCCGAGCAGTTCCGGCGGGCCCTGCTCGACCACGCCGACGCTGAGGTAGCCGTACTTCACCGGGCCGGGGAACTCGCCCTCCTGAAACGGCGCGCGCATCGAGGCGTACTGGTCGGCGGGCACCCGGCCGGCGAATACCAGCGTCTCGGTGCCCCGGCTGACCCCGGAGTAGCGGGCCCTAACCAGCACCTCGTCGGGGCCCGGGGCGGTCAGCGACACCGGCTGGATCTCGGCCACGCCGGGTTCGCGCACCCAGCAGGCGTACGCCTCGCGGATCACCGTCGCGCACCTCAGCTCTGCTCCGGGGCCGAATCGATCGGCCGTGTCGGGGTCCCCGGTCGGGGGTTGTCGATCATAAACACGGAACTTCGGTACGCACAGTTCGAAGCTCGCCCACCGCATCTGCCATTCGGACAAAAGCGGCATAGCGGTGTTTTTGTCCCTATAAGCTCCCCTGGCACATTCGAACCAACGGGGGCGTGATGAGGATTTCGTGGTGGGGTAGCCGCAGGTCACGGGCGGCGGCGCTGACAGCTGTCGCGGGTGTGTTGGCGCTCAACAGTCTGCTGGTGCCGGCCGGCCCCGACCGGATCAACCCGGTGCTGGCCGCCGTCGACGAGGCAATCGGGCCGGTCGACCCGGTCGCCGAGGCGCTGAGCTTCGGTGTGATGACCGAGGGCAACGCCACTGTGAACAACGACGAGAACGAGGGAACCCTCGCCGTCGGCGGTGACCTCACCTTCGGCAACTACCAGCTCGCCGGGGCGACAGCCGGATCGTTCGTGGTGCCCGGCGACGCCAACCCCAGCGCCCTGGTCGTGGGTGGACGGGTCGACTTCGCCGGCAGCGTCGGCGGCAGCCGTCTGCAGGTGCTCTCCAACGGCTACGCCAAGGTCGGCAACCTGACCGGCACCGTCGTCCGAAACACCGACAACAACGGCGCCCAGGTCAACACCCGGATCCTGCCGACGAACGACTACGACGCCTCGCCCCGGGTGGAGCTGGTCACCCGGCAGCCGGTCCCCAGCGTCGGGCCGACCTCGCCGATCAACTTCGCCGGCGCGTTCACCGCCTTCCGGAGCACCACGGCCGGCCTCGCCACCTGCGACAACACGGTCGTGCTGCGGACGCCGAACGGTGACGTGCTGCCCCGACCGATCCCGCCGGGCAGCAACGCCGTCGTCACGTTGACCCCGGGCGTGACGAACGTGCTCAACCTGAGCGCCGCCGACCTGGCCAACATCCAGATCCTGACCTTCGCGAGCCAGCCGACCGCCGCCACGCCACTGCTGGTCAACGTGGACACCAGCGGCGTCGGCAACACCTTCGCCTGGACCGCCCCGAACTTCGCCGGGATTGGCGGGCCGCAGGCGCGCTACGTCCTGTTCAACTTCCCGACCGCCACCGCGCTCACCCTCACCCCGAACGCCGCCACCGTCGAAGGCACCATCTACGCCCCCAACGCCAGCCTCACCGACCTCTCCTCCAGCAACACCGAGGGCAGCGTCATCACCCGTACGCTGGACCACCGCGGCGGCGAGATCCACTACTTCCCGTTCAGCACCACGCTCGCCTGCGAGGGCGCCACCCCGGCCGACATCGCCCTGATCAAGTCGTCGACCACCACGCTGATCACCAGCGTCGGCCAGCAGGTGCCGTACTCCTTCCACGTGGTCAACACCGGCGGCGTCCCGCTGACCACCATCTCCGTCACCGACGTGCAGACACCACCGTCGTCGAACACCAACCTCGGCCCGATCACCTGCGCCGCCACCACACTGGCGCCCGGAGCGCAGACCGCCTGCACAGCCACCTACACCGTCACCCAGGCCGACCTGGACAACGGCGGGGTCACCAACGTCGCCACCGCACAGGGCAGCCCACCCACCGGTCCGCCGGTCGTCTCCGACCCGAACTCCCTGACCATCCCGGCGCAGGCGCTCACCGCCGCCGTCACAGTGGTCAAGTCGTCCACCACCACGTCGATCACCACGGTCGGGCAGCAGGTGCAGTACCGGTTCCTGGTCGCCAACACCGGCGGACTGACCCTTACCAACGTCGCCGTCACCGACGTGCAGACCCCGCCGTCGTCGAACGCCAACCTCGGCCCCATCACCTGCCCGGTCACCACCCTCGCCCCCGGCACGAGCACCACCTGCACCGCCACCTACACCGTCACCCAGGCCGACCTCGACAACGACGGGGTAACCAACGTCGCCACCGCGCGGGGCACCCCGCCCGGTGGCGGTACGCCGGTCACGTCGCCGCCCTCGACGCTGACCATCCCCGAGGCCGGCCTGCTCGCGTCGATCGCCATCATGAAGACCTCGACCACCACGTCAATCACTGCTGTCGGCCAACAGGTGCCGTACCAGTTCCACGTGCTGAACACCGGCGGGTTCACCCTCACCGGCGTCAACGTGACCGACGTGCAGACCCCGCCGTCGTCGAACGCCAACCTCGGCCCCATCACCTGCGCCGCCACCACTCTCGCTCCCGGCGCGCAGACCCTGTGCACAGCCACCTACATCGTCACCCAGGCCGACCTGGACAACGACGGCGTCACCAACGTCGCCACCGCGCACGGCACACCGCCCAGTGGCGCCCCTGTCGACTCGACGCCAGCGACGCTGACCATTCCGGAAAGCGGTCTGGTCGCCTCCATCGCGATCCTGAAGTCGTCCACCACCACGTCGATCACCGCTGTCGGGCAGCAGGTCCCGTACCGGTTCGACGTGGTCAACACCGGCGGGTTCACCCTCACCGGCGTGACCGTGACAGATGTGCAGACCCCGCCGTCGTCGAACGCCAACCTCGGCCCCATCACCTGCGCCGCCACCACCCTCGCGCCCGGCGCCACCACCACCTGCACCGCCTCCTACACCGTCACCCAGGCCGACCTGGACTTCGGCTCGGTCCGGGACAGCGCGACAGCGCAGGGAACACCGCCCGGCGGTCGGCCGCCCGTGCAGTCGCCGCCCGCGACGCTGACGATTCCGAGCGACGTGGTCGTCCCCGGCATCTCACTGGTGAAGTCGTCCACCACCACGCAGATCAGCAGCGTCGGCCAGCAGGTGCCCTACCGGTTCCTGGTCGCCAACACCGGCGGCGTGACGCTCAACGGCGTGAACGTGACAGACGTGCAGACCCCGCCGTCGTCGAACGCCAACCTCGGCCCGATCACCTGCGCCGCCACCACCCTGGCACCGGGCGCGAACACCACCTGCACCGCCACCTACACCGTCACCCAGGCCGACCTCGACAACGACGAGGTCACCAACGTCGCCACCGCACACGGCACACCGGCCGGCGGTGACAACCCGATCGACTCGGCACCCTCGACGCTGACCATCCCGGCGGCAGACGTGATCCAGTCGATCTCGCTGCTGAAGTCGTCCACCACGGTCTCGATCACCACGGTCGGGCAGCAGGTGCCCTACCGGTTCCTGGTGGCCAACACCGGCACCGTGACGCTGTCCGACGTGAACGTGACAGACGTGCAGACCCCGCCGTCGTCGAACGCCGACCTGGGGCCGATCACCTGCGCCGCCACCACCCTCGCTCCCGGCGCCAACACCACCTGCACCGCCACCTACACCGTCACCCAGGCCGACCTCGACAACAACGGGGTCACCGACGTCGCCACCGCACACGGCACACCGCCCGGCAGTGAGACGCCCATCGACTCCGCGCCGGCGACACTGACCATCCCGGACGCGGGGATCGTCGCCAGCATCCAGGTGGTGAAGACCTCCACCACCGTGTTGATCAATACCGCGGGGCAGCAGGTTCCGTACCGGTTCCACGTGGTCAACAACGGTGGGCTGACGCTGACCAACGTCAACGTGACCGACGTGCAGACCCCGCCGTCGTCGAACGCCAACCTCGGCCCGATCACCTGCGCCGCCACCACCCTCGCCCCTGGGGCGAGCACCACCTGCACCGCCACCTACACGGTCACCCAGGCCGACCTCGACAACGACGGCGTCACGAACGTCGCCTCCGCGCACGGCACACCGCCGGGCGGGGGTACGCCTGTCGACTCGCCGCCGTCGTCACTGACCATCCCGCAGTCCGGGCTCGTCGCCAACATCGAGGTGATCAAGTCGACCACCACGGTGGCGATCACCGCGCCGGGTCAGCAGGTGCCGTACACCTTCCTGGTCGTCAACACGGGCGGCTTCACCCTCACCAACGTCACAGTCAACGACACTGTGCTGCCGCCGTCCGAGCGCGGTGTCCTCGGGCCGATCACCTGTGGTCCAGAGAACATTCCGAACGGCGCGGTGACGTTGTCGCCGGGCGCCTCCATCCAGTGCCGGACGACCTACACGGTGACCGCGGAGGACTTCACCGGCTCGTCGCTGCGCAACGCCGCCACTGCCACCGGTACGCCGCCGTTCGGGCCGCCGCCGGTCTCCCCGCCATCGCCGGTGGACATCCCGATCCCCCACCCGGCGATCGCCATCACCAAGTCGGTGACGCCCACTGTGGTGTCCGCGGCCGGTGACGTGGTCACGTACCGGTTCGTGGTGAGCAACACCGGCACCACGTCGCTCAGCGCGGTGACGGTCGACGAGACGGACTTCTCCGGCACCGGGACGCCCGGGGCCATCACCTGCGGCACGCCGCCGGTCGCCAACGGCACGGTCACCCTGGCCGCCGGGGAAAGCACCACCTGCACGTCGACCTACGCGGTCACCGCCGCGGACATCGAGACCGGCCGAATCACCAACACCGCGGTCGCGGCCGGCACGCCCCCGACCATTCCCGGTCAGGACCCACCCGCACCGGTACGCTCCGCGCCGGCCTCGGCCGAGGTCACGGCCACCCGGGGCGCGGCGATCACTGTGGTGAAGTCGAGCAGCACCGACAAGATCGTCCGGCCGCGGCAGCACGTGCCGTTCCAGTTCGTGGTCACCAACACCGGTCAGGTGCCGCTGACCGGCGTGACGATCACCGACGCCCTGACCGCACCGGCCTCGGCGGCCAACCTCGGCCCGATCACCTGCGGTCCGGAACGGGCGCCGAACGGCGCCGTCACCCTTGCCGCTGGTGCGGCGGTGACCTGCACGGCGACGTACACGGTCAGCAAGGCTGACTACCACCACGGGTCGCTGCGCAACACCGCGACGGCGACCGGCACTCCGCCGGACGGACCGGCGCCGATCTCACCAGAGTCCACGATCACCATTCCGGTGAAGGGCAAGCTCCCGGTTACCGGAACGTCGTTCCCGGCCGGGCTCTGGATGGGTGCCGGGGTGCTGGCGGTGCTCCTCGGCGCGGCGCTGCTGCTGGTCGTCCGGCAGCGCAGACTCCGCGCCTGACGCGGACCTGATCGCGGGGGTCGGACCGGAGGGGAACCGGTCCGGCCCTCGCGGCACGTCGCCACCACCGCACGGCAGGGGGCTCGCTCCAACGCGCGATCAACGAACTGGCCCGACGCCTTCTCGGGTGCACAGGCTTATCAGGTCACGAGCCTGACCGGCACAAGCCGTGGTGCTGACTGTTGTCAACAGTTGATCCAGCGCACCGGGCGTAGTCGGGAGCCGTTGATGGAGCCAACGACGACGCCGTTGTCGGCGATCCCCCAGCCGATGGGGATTTGGACACCCGGGATGGCACCGCCCAGGGCGACGAGCCGGTCGCCGTGGTCGACGACTCGGTCGCCGAGCACCGAGCCCCGACTGTTGACGTCCTGCGTCGATACCAGTGCCGGGTTCACGGCGGACGCCACGCCAGTACGCAGGTCCCAGCGCACCAGGGCGCTGTCCCCGTCCTCACTGCCCGTGCCGATGCTACCGACTGCCCAGGTCCCCCGGGCCGCGACGATCCCCGACCACCGGGCCCCAGGGGCGGTGAGCCGGTCGGTCCTTGCGTCGGGATGGCGTACCCAGCCGAAGCCGCCGGCGGTGCCGATGATGGTGCCGTCGTCGAGGATCTCCCTCGCGCTGGCGTTGGACGGGGCGTCGATCACCTCGACGGTGCCCGGCCGGTCGGCGGGCCAGAGCAGCGGCAGGGTCGTCTCGGTCTGCTCGACGGCACCCAGGCCAACGATGTCGCCGCGTGAGTTGATTCCCAGCGCCAAGGTGTTGGAGACCGTCGGCAGGACGGGTAACCACTCCAGGCGCCCGTTGCGGTAGCGCCACGGGCGGTAGACGTTGTCGACGAAGGCACTGCCGACGGCAACGCCGTACCGATTGATGTTCTCGACCTGATGCAGGGCTCCTATGGTGACGACGGTGAGGCGGGGTTCGTCCCCCACGCCGGGCCCAGGTCGGCGCGGCGGCCCGGCCCAGAGCAGCAGGAGCGGCTGCGTATCGTCGTCATCGATTCGGTAGCCGATGCCGGCGATGAACCGACCAGTTGGGTCGACCGTCAGAGCTCGACCAGTCATGTCCGCTGGTAAGGGCAGTTTTCGTAGCGCGCAGACCGGGACGGGCCAGCGCTTCGGCTCGGCAGTGGCAACGCCGGGCAGGCCCAGCGTTGCGGTGAGGGCGCCAGCGGTCAGACTGACGAGAAAGCCGTTCCGAACAGTCCGGGTCATCTCTACTCCCAGTGACGTGTTGTGGTGGCGCACTCACCGAATCACGTCGATGTCAACGTCGGAAGTGCTGCCTACGGCTAGGCGACGCTGATTTCCGACACCGCACAGCCGCGACGTCGCGGAGGCCGAGGCAGGGGGTCACATGTCGGCTTCGAGAGCGCAGGTGATGCCGTCCGGGTCCTGGAACCACGCGATACGTCCACCCCCGGCCCGCGCGGTGATCCCCTTGGCGTCGTGCTCGAACTGCTCGTAGCGAACGAACTCGACGCCGGACGAGGAGAGCTCCTCGACGATCTGGTCGATGTCGTCGACGTACCACGTCGCCAGCGTCGCCGAGGTCTTCCCGGCAGTGACCGACTGGTACACGTTCAACGCCGGCCCGCCACCGGAGCCATAGACGCGGCTGCCGTCGACGATGGTGGCGCTGGGGCCGGACCGCAACGCCCGCAGGCCCAGCGCGCCCTCGTAGAAGGCCACGGCCCGCTGAATGTCGGACACGGCGACCGAGGTTCTGAGGTGGTACGCGCTCAAGGGCATGAACCACTCTGGCAGGTACCCTCCGAATCTTGGCGCCGAACCGACGACCTGTTCCGGTGCCCGTCGATCACGGCTGCGTGTATCACCGAGCCGGCGGCATGGCAACCGCGACCCGGCGATGCGGGCTCAGGCCACTAAGCGCTAAGGACTCGGCTGAAGAACGCCAGAGTGTCGCGGATCAGCGGCTCCAGCGGCACCCCGGCGAAACAGTGGTCGGCCCCCTGCACCACCGACAACTCGACCTCGGCTCCCACCGCGGTCAACGCTGCGGCAAGTTCTCTGCTCTGCCCCACCGGCACGACCAGGTCCTGGTCGCCGTGGATCAGCAGCATCGACGGGGCCTGATCGGAGACGTAGGTGATCGGACTCGCGGCCCGGCCCAGATGCGGGTTGTCTGGCAACGGGGCACCGATCAGAAGTGACTCGGGTGAGTCGGCCGCGTCGTGGTCGATAGTCCCGGACGGGTGTGCCTGTGACTGCATGGTCAACAGGTTCGACGGCGCGTACCAGCAGACTGCCGCCCGGACGCCGGTGTCGTCCCGGTCGTCCCCCGTCAGCGTGACCATCGAGGCCAGATGCCCACCGGCCGACTCGCCCCACACGCCGATCCGCTCGCCGTCCACGCCGACCTTGTCGCCGTGTCGGCGCAGCCAACGCACCGCCGCCTTGACGTCGTCGAGTTGAGCGGGGAAGTGCGCTTCCCCGCTGAGCCGGTACTGCACGGAGGCGACAGCGAATCCGGCCCGGATGGCGGCGGTGAACGGATCCACAGTCATCAGCCAGTCCGGCGGCTGCTTGGGCGAGCCGAACAGCCACGCCCCGCCGTGGATCCACACCAGGACCGGGGCCGGTCGGGGTGCCGTCACCGGCACGACGAGGTCCAACGTCAGCGGGCGGAAGCCCGGGACTTCGTGCACGACGATGTCGCGGTGCTCAATCCGGTCGTTCCGGCGCGGGGGTTCCGACTCGGTCATCGCGCCATGGTCGCACCGACGGCCAGAGCGTGCCGACCAGCCGACCAGCCCCGGACCGGAACCACCAGCGTCGGTACGCTCCGCGCCGGCCTCCCCGAGGTCACGGCGACCCCGACGGACAGACAGCCCATTGATACCGTGGGTTACGAGGGGTGTCTGTTGCGTTCGGGGCCAGGACCGGGCCGAGATGAGAAGGATGGAGCAGCACATGATCGTTCCGCAGGGGTTCCGCGCGGTGGTCGCGAACGCCGGGCTCAAGGACGACGAGGACGACTTCACCGCCCTGGTCTCCGAGGTGCCTGCGGTCAGCGCGGCGGTGTTCACCCGCTCCCGGTTCGCCGGCCCCAGCGTCGTGCTCAGCCGTTCGGCGGCGTCGACGTCGTCTGCCCGCGGCGTCGTGGTGCTCTCCCGCAACGCGAACGTGGCCACCGGCAAGGAAGGGCTGGAGAACGCCCGAGAGGTGCGGTCCACAGTGGCTCGCGCCGCCGGTCTGGACGACGACGAGCTGCTCATCGCGTCGACCGGGGTGATCGGGAAGCAGTATCCGATGCCGAGGGTCCGACAGCGCCTGGCCGAGCTTCGGTGGCCCTTTCCGCCTGCCGATTTCGACAGGGTCGCGCGGGCGATCATGACCACCGACACCACGCCCAAGGTGGTGCGGGCCAGCTGTGGAGCGGCGAGCATCGTCGGCGTCGCGAAGGGCGTCGGCATGATCGAGCCGAACATGGCGACCCTGTTGACGTTCTTCTGCACGGACGCCCGCATCGAGCCGGCCGACCTGGACCGGGTGTTCCGGGCGGTCATCGCTCGCACCTTCAACGCGGTCAGCATCGACACCGACACCTCCACCAGCGACACCGCGGCCATCTTCGCCAACGGCCTGGCCGGGCCGGTCGCTCTGGACGAGTTCGAGCAGGCGTTGTATTCCGTCGCACTGGACCTGGTGCGGATGGTCGCCCGCGACGGTGAGGGTGCCAGCAAGCTCCTCGAGGTCCGGGTCGGCGGTGCCCGCGACGGCGAGCAGGCCAAGCGGGTGGGCAAGGCCATCGTCAACTCGCCCCTGGTCAAGACGGCCGTGCACGGCGCGGACCCGAACTGGGGTCGGGTAGCCATGGCCATCGGCAAGTGCGAGGACGACGAGGACATCGACCAGCAACGGGTACGGATCGGTTTCGGCGGTATCGAGGTCTATCCGGCGCAGGCCACTGAGGAGACCCTGGTTCGGCTGCGGCGCCACCTCGAAGGCGACGACGTCGTGATCGAGGTCGACCTGGGGATCGGCGCCGGCGCTTTCACCGTGTACGGGTGCGACCTCACTGACGGATACATCCGGATCAACGCTGACTACACCACCTGAGCGACGATGCATCCGGGCGGTACCCGACGAGGTACCGCCCGGATGGTCGTGGTCGAGCCGCGCGGGTCAGCGGGATGCCAGCAGGAACACCCCGACCAGCGCCAGGACGACACCTGCCCACTGCACCCGGGTGGCGCGTTCGCGCAACACGACCCGCGCGAGCAGGAGCGTGCTGACCGGGTAGAGCGATGCCAGCAGGCCCACCACGGACAGGTAGCCCTCACGGACCGCCAGCAGATACAGCACGCTCGACAGCATGTCCAGGCCACCGGAGAGCAGGGCCAGCAGCACCGTGTTGCGGGGAGCTCTGATCGGCCAACGACCGATCGGCCAGGCGAGCAGGAGCAGGGTCAACGAGGCGCATCTGGCGGCCACCAGTGGCCACAGCCCCGACCCGTCCCCGGTACGGGACAGCAGCACGAAGAACAGGCCGAAGCCTGCACCGGCCGCCAACGCCCCGGCCACGGTCCGCAGGTGCGATTGTCGACCCGGCCGGTCACCGCCCGACGTGACCGAGACGCAGGGGATGGCGATCAGTCCGCAGGCCAGTCCGGCCGCCCCGATCACCGACACGGTGTCACCACCGGCCAGGCCGACGAGGACGGGCAGGATCGCGGCCATGGCGGCGGTGGTCGGAGCGACCACGCTCATCACTCCGTGGGCGAGGGCGTGATAGAGCAGCATGGCGCCGACGCTGCCGGCCAACCCGGCCAGTGCCCCCCAGCCGGCGTCGGCGGCCCGGAGGTTTCCGCCGCCAACGGTCCCGACGAACACCACGGCGGTCGCCAGCCCTGCCATGTTCGACCAGAGCACGACGGTCACCGCCGCGGCGCGCTTGGTGGCGAAGCCGCCGACGAAGTCGGCGGCTCCCAGAACCGTTGCCGAAGCCAGCGACATCAGAATGCTGAACATGTTCCGCCTTGGGTTGTCGGTGGCCGGATCAGTGAGATGTCAGATAGCCCCCCATGGACGTGAAGTAGGCGCGCGCCGGCAGCTCCGTGCCATCTTCCGTGCGCACCTGGAGGATCCTCAACCCCTGCTCGCGTCCGGTGTGGGCATCCGGCCCGCACACCACGACCACGCCGTCTCCCTCGGGGCAGAAGATCCGGCCCGGCGTCCCTCCGTAGCGCTTGGACGACACAGCCGCTGCGGTAACTCGCAGGCGGACACCGTTGTGGTAGGCAAAAGCGTTCGGGTAGGGGTCGCTCTGCGCCCGGATCAGATTGGCCAACCGGTCGGCCGGCCACGTCCAGTGGATCCGGCTGTCCTCCACCGATCGCTTGTGGAAGAACGTCGCCTGGGCCGGGTCCTGGCTGATCCACTGCCCGGTGCCGCTCTCGATGAGGTCCAGCGCCGACAGGGTGATCTCCGGGAAGATCTCGATGGTGCGCTCGAACAGGTTGGTCACAGTGTCCTTGTCGCTCACCTGGACCCGGCGCTGCAACACGATCTCGCCGAGGTCGAAATCATCGTTCATGAAGTGCACGGTGACCCCGACCTCGCGTTCACCGTTGATCATCGCCCAGTTGAGTGGGGCGAAGCCGCCGTAGCGAGGCAGCAGGGCGTCGTGGACGTTGATCGCCCCGTGCCGCGCCAGGCCGTACACGGCCGGCGACAGCCAGGTCCGCCAGTCCGACGACACGATGATGTCCGGGGCCAACTCCCGCAGCCGTGCGGCGACCTCGTCGTCATTGGCGTACTGACGGACCAGGATCGGCAGGTCGTGCTTCTCGGCCAGGTCGACCACCGAGTCGTTCCAGATGGTTTCGTACTCGTGCCCGCTGTCGGGATGGGTGATGACCTGCACCACCTCATGGCGGGAGTCCATCAGCGCCTGCAGCACTCGATGCCCCCACGTCTGGTAGCCCATGAACACTACTCGCACGGGTGTCGCTCCTCTCTGCTTCTCAGGCCCGGTGACCGGCGGTCAGCGGCAGTGACCACACGTAGGCGAAGCCGGCACCCGCCTGGTGATCGAACTGGTCGCCGGCTTCGTAGGTGGCCATCGCCCGGCTGTAGCGGGAGTTCGGCGACGACCGACTGACCACCGTGCAGTTCCCCTTGAACAGGTCCACGGCGATCTCGCCGGTCACCGCGGGCTGAAGGGTCGCCACGAATCCGTCGAGGGCCCGACGCAGATCGCTGAACCAGTACCCGTAGTAGACGAGTTCGGCGTATCGCAGGGCGATGGACTGCTTGTGGTGCAGTGTTTCGCGGTCCAGCACCAGCGACTCCAACTCCGCGTGCGCGGCCATCAGCACCGTTGCCGCCGGCGCCTCGTAGATGCCCCGGGTCTTGAAACCGACGATCCGGCTCTCGGTGATGTCGATCCGACCGATGCCGTGCGGCGCCGCGAGCGCGTTGAGGCGGCCGACCAGAGCGCTCAGACCCAGCGACTCACCGTCGAGGCTCACCGGAACGCCCCCGGCGAAGCCGATCCGTACCCGGGTCGGCTCGTCCGGGGCCTGGCGAGGATCGCCGGTCAGCTGCCACGCGTCGGCCGGCGGCGGCTGGGCGACATCGTCGAGCTCGCCACACTCGATACTGGTCCCCCAGACGTTCGTGTCGATGCTGTAGGGCTTTTCCTTGCCGACAGGCACCGGGATGCCGTGCTTGTCGGCGTACGCCAGCTCGTCCTCGCGGGTCTTCAACTCCCAGTCGATCACCGGTGCCAGCACCCTCAGCGACGGGTCGAGCGCCGCCACACTGGTGAAGAAGCGGACCTGGTCATTGCCCTTGCCCGTGGCGCCGTGCGCTACCGCGTCCGCGCCGACGGCGTGCGCGATCTCGACCATCCGCTGTGCGATCAGGGGTCGGGACAGCGGCGCGGCCAGCAGGTACTTGTTCTCGTACCGGGCGTGTGCCTGGAGGGCGGGCAACGCGAAGTCGGTCAGGAACCGATCGGTCAGTGGCTCCGCCCGCACCTCGGACGCGCCGGTCCGCAGGGCGCGCTCGCGCACGTCCGGTACGGATTCGAGCTGCCCGATGTCGGCGCAGAAGGCGATCACCTCGGCGTCGTACCGGTCGCGCAGCCAGTGCAGCGCCACCGAGGTGTCCAGGCCACCGGAGTAGGCGAGAACGATCTTCATGACTGCTCCTGTTCAGGGTGGTCGTGCGCGAGTTCGTCGAGGACAGCGGCGAGTGTCTTGTCGATCGGGGCGCCGCCCGCCACGTCGTCGGCGCCGCGCAGCGTGCCGGCGCGGGCTGCGGCCAGGCCGTCGCGACGGGTACGGCTCCAGCTGCGGTGTGCTGTGGAACTGGTGCGCAGCTCCGCTGCGACGTCCCTCACGCTGGCGGTGGAGGTGCCACCACCACTGGTGTAGCCGTTCATGGCGTTCAGTGGCGCGAGCAGCTCACGGAGCACGTCCACGGCGACCGGATGGCCTTCGTCGGCCAGCATCGACGACACCAGCTCGAGGTCGCGCAGCGTCGCCTGCCGGCTGATCAGCTGACCGACCACCTTGCCGACGATGTGATGCGACTGGCGGAACGACACCCCGGCCGCCGACACGAGATAGTTGGCGAGCTCGGTGGCGGTCGAGAAGTTGTCCCAGCACAGCTCCTCGCCGCGCTGCGGGTCGAAGCGAAGAGTGCGGGTCTGGCTCTCCACCACGCGCAGGGTGGACAGGTACGAGTCGATGCTCTGCCACAGGAACGGCTTGTCCTCCTGGAGGTCGCAGCTGTACCCGAGCGTGACACCCTTGACCGCTGTCAGCAGTTGCATTAGTACTCCGGTGGCCCGGCCGGACCGTCCGCGTACCAGCTCGGCGACCACCGGGTTCTTCTTCTGCGGCATGATGGAGCTGCCCGTGGTGAAGGCGTCCCCCACCTCGCAGAGCCGGTACTCGTGACCGCTCCACATGACGATCTCCTCCGCCATGCGTGACAGGTTGTTGCTGCCGAGGGCGAAGGCCGCAGCCGCTTCGATCATGTGGTCGCGGGCGCTGGTGGCGTCCAGGGCGTGGCTGAGCACCCGGTCGAAGCCCAGGAGCTGTGCGGTCGCCTCGCGGTCGAGCGGGAATGAGGTGCCGGCGAGCGCGCAGGCTCCGAGCGGTGACTCGTTGACCCGACCGAAGGCGTCCCGCAGACGGCGCACATCACGCAGCAGCGCGCTGGCGTGTGCCGTCCGCCAGAAGGCGACGCTGATCGGCTGGGCGGCCTGGCTGTGGGTGTACCCCGGCAGCACCGTACGGAAATCCTGATCGGTGAGCTGCGTCAGCCGGTCGATCAGGTCGAGGTTGGCGTCGATCGCCTCGAGGAGGACGTCGCGGAGGTACATCCGGGCATCGGTGGACACCTGATCGTTGCGGGACCGGGCCGTGTGCATCCGGCCACCGACGTCCAGCCCCAACTCCTCGATGACCATCTGCTCGACGTTGAGGTGGACGTCCTCGTACTCGGCTCGCAGCGTGAGCGCGCCGTCTCGATGTTGCTGGTCCAGCTTGACCAACGTCGCGACGATGGATCGCGCCGCATCCTGCGGGACGATGCCCTGACGAGCCAGCAGCAGCACGTGTGCGATGTTCTGCCACAGGTCGTGTGGGATCAGCCGGACGTCGATGTCAACAGTGAGCGTGTAGTCGAGTACCTCGGGTGTGATGTCTTCCTCGAAGCGACCGCCCCAGAGCTTCTGGGTCATCGGACACGCCTTTCCGGGCCCGTCGGGACCTCATGTCGCAACGCCATGGCTTTTGTTTTTGCGCAGGCGTCATCCATTCCGCGGCCAATTGAGCGCAGAATTGTCGAACAATTGTTTTCTATTGAGGCGGTGCAGCCCGGCTCACCGGCCAGTGCGGATTGGGGCAGCGATTACCACAGGTCGACGACAAAGGCGACCGGGAAATGCCCCCGAACTTCGGGAGGAGGTCGCGTCGGATGCTCGTGGCTTTATGGCGACCGCCTATTTCCGTTTGTCACAACCCCGACATCTGGCGGGCCAACCCTCCATGCAGTCGACCAACACCCCCGGACCGAGTGGGAACCGGTACGGGCAATGGCGTCGACGAAAGCAGCGCTTCCGTCGAGCTGATCACTCTTTGTCTGATTTCAAACACCCCGCGTGTTGTTCACGTCTCTGAACTGCCGATATAGCCATGCCCCAGCCCGCACTGACCGTCCACGTGCGACCACACTATGTCAGGGGGCGTTGGGGCGGGTGCCCCTTCTCGCCATCTGGGAGCGATTCTCGATGTGGTGGAGACAACACCCCCGACGGTGTGCAGAAATTGACCGAAACATGCGCCGATCGCCAGCGGGGCCCGGCTTTGGTCGAACAACGAAGCTTCGAAATTGCGGCTATTGACATTGAGCGCGATGATGCCCAAAATGAGGGTTATCTGAGCAAGGTCGGCGTAGTAATGGCCCGCCATTGCCACCAGCCGCGTTCCTGTCGTACCGTGCTTGACGATCCCGCCGCTCTTCGCCGTACGCCGGCGTGTCTTGAGCTGCCCGGCCGGTCTTGCGGCACCGATACGCCGGGAGCGACACCAACCAGTCGGAAGAGCGGAAGCGAATGTCAGCGGAATTGAGCACGCAGACCTATTTCAGCCTCGACGTCTCCGAGGGCGTGGCCGTGGTGGAGTTCTCCGAGGGCCACCGGCACAACATGTGGTCGATGCCCCGGATGCGGGCGCTGACCGGGACGGTTCGCGAGCTCGACGCCCCGGACGTCCGTGCGGTCGTGCTGTTCAGCGGCGTCGACAGGTCCTTCGGCGTGGGGGGCGACTTCCACGAGACGTCGACGTTCCGAGGCGGCGACGAGGTTGATGAGTGGATCGATCACATCACCGACCTGTACGTCGCCTGTCTACAGCTCAACCGCCCACTGGTGGTGGCGATCGACGGCTTCGCGATCGGCATCGGCCTGCAGATCGCGCTCACCGCGGACTACCGGGTGGGCAGCGACCGGTGCGTGCTGAAGATGCCGGAGTTCCAGGTGGGCATCGCCTGCACCTTCGGTGGATACATGCTCGAACGGTCCGTGGGCCGCAGCGTCATGCAGCAGATGCTGATGTCCAGCGGGGACTGGTCGGCGGAGCGGAGCCTGCAGGACAAGTTGCTCCACGACGTGGTCCCGGTGGATCGGCTGTTGTCCGTCGCCGTGCAGCGGGCCCGGTCCTTCGCGGCCTACCCGACGGCCGGTTTCCGGAGCACCAAACCGTACCTCAACAGGGAATTCGTCGACGGGCTCGAACAGCTTCGAGTCATCGGCAAGCAGGCGCACCGCGCGGCATTCGCCGCCGGTGAGGCGCAGCGCAACATGCGACAGGTCATCGACAGCGGTCGGTGACGTCGCAGACCATCGACGCGGAAGGAACACCATCATGGCGGCCAGCAGGTGGGCGGCGGTCGGAAACTGCGATCTGACCCCTCTGAAACGGATAAGTCCCGCTGTCCACGTCGGTGACCTGAGAGTTCACACCAGCGGGTTGGCGGGTGACAACCCACGCACCACGCCGTTGGAGATCGATGTGCGGACGATGTCGGTCCGGTCCCCGAACGGCGGCGCCACACCCGCCACGACCGAGCCCGACAGGGCGCGGATCCTCGTCGACGAGGACCGCGTCGTCGTACGGACCACAGCGCTGAACGAGGATGCCGTCTACCTGGCGTTCAACCGGTCTCAGGGCAAGCTCGCCTACTTCACCGACCTGTTCCTGGCCCCGCTGATCCTGCCCGCGCTCGGTCTGCCCGTCGAGGTCCGCCCGGAGGGACCTCAGCCGCGCAGCGACGAGACCGCACTGCTGCACGTCAGCCGGGTACCGTTCGGCGCGGTACAGGAGGGCAGGCGGCTGCGCGACGGGTGGACCGTACGCACCGCACTGGCCGACGATCCCCTGCGGCATCTGCGTCGTCCCGGGCGTACCGACGCGCTGCAAGCCGGAGAGGATCAGGTCAGTGCCCTGCAGGAGCAGATTCGGTCGGTGACCCGAGACCGACCGCTCGACCGGTTCGCGACCCTCCTGTCCGGCGGCATCGACTCCGGCACTGTCACAGTGCTCGCCGCCTCGGAGGGGCTCGCCCTGACGCCGTACAGCGCCGGCACTCCCTGGGGTGACGAGTTCGACGACGCCGCGGAGCTGGGCGATCACCTGGGTCTCTCCGTGCGCCGGGTCGAGCTGTCCGAGGAACGCATCCTGGCTGCTGTACCGCAGGCCATCCGAGGGCTGGGTGTCACGGAGCCCGAGGTGGTGGAGGTCGCGCTGACCGCGACGGCGCTCTACGACGGGACCGAGATCCCGCCCGACGAGGTGCTGCTGACCGGATATGGGAGCGACCTCATCAACGCCGGCATCTACCGTCCGTTCAGCACGCCGGAGGAGCTGATCGATCAGACGATCGCGGCGATCCACCAGACCCGGTTCACCAACGAGTTGTCCAGCCGGCTGCCGTTGGCGTACGGCCGGGAAGTCCACCACCCGTTCTGGGCGTGGCCGGTGATCCAGGTGGCCCTGGACACGGCGCCGGACTGCAAGGTGCGCGACGGGAGGGAGAAGTTCCACCTTCGCCAGGCCATGAGCCGACGGGTGTCGCACGACATCGCCTGGCGTCGCAAGATCGCCGTTCATCACGGCGGCGGTCTGCAGCGAGGAGTCGTGAAGCGACTCGAGACCGATGCCCCCGGCGTCGACCGGGCCGCGATCTACCTTGCCTGTTTCCGCGAACTGGTGAATCTGGCGCAGGAAGGCTCGATCGACGACTGGGACCCACTTCAGGTGTACGAGCGCGGCATCGCCGACGCCCGGCGCTGACCACCCCGAAGCCCGCTGACCGCGGCCGCGTCACCCATCCCAATGCCACACCTCAGGAGATGACCTTGAGCCTCACCCCGTCAGGTCTCGGGCTGGTACTCGACCCCTCCCCCACGAACAATCTGGCGAGCGCCTGCCGCAGTGCCGCGACCCGGACCGGTGCGGCCCTCGTACGGGGGCTCGATCTCGACGAACCGGCCTTTCAACGCCTGGTGCATGAGCTCGGCGACACCGTTGAGCACAAGTTCGGCGAGGGCCGCGCCGACCTGCTCAAGTTGAACGCCTCAGCAGACGAGGGGAAAGTGGTCACCGGGCGCGGCCCACTCCCGCTGCACACCGACGGCATCCTGGTAGGAGAGCAGACGGATCTGATCGTCCTCTACGCCAGCGAGTTCCGCGACGAGCCTGGGTCCGGCGAGACGACGGTCTGTGACCAGTTGGCGGCGTGGGCCGAGATGCCGGACGACCTGCGGCAGACGATCGAGACCGTAGGGCTGGAGTATCTGGTCGAGGACCGGGGTTACTTCCCGACGGTCCCTGACGACTGGTACGAGATCCCCACCGTCCGCGACTACGGTCGGGTTCGGTCGCTGAACCTGACGTTGCCGTTCCCCGCCGGCGCCAACCATGGCTGGCAGGTACGGGTCAAAGGCGGCGACCAGACCACCACCGACACCTTCTTCACCCAGCTCAGTGACTTCCTGCACCGCCCCCGATTCCTCTACCAGCACCGCTGGCAGGTGGGCGACCTTCTCGTGATCGACAACCAGCGCACCCTGCACGGGCGCACCGCGATCGGTGCCGACGGCGTGCGGCTGCTTCTGCGCGGACAGGTCACTCTGAACACGGCGCGCCGGGATGATCTGCATGCTGCATGAGGCGTTCCAGGAGGTGGTTCGGACCCACCCGGACGGGGTGGCCGTGCAGGCAGTCGGCGGCGAGGAGCTCACGTACGCCCAGCTGAGTGACCTCGTCGACCGGGCGTCCGTCAACCTGCTCGGTGTCGGGGTGCAGCCCGGTCACCACGTCGCCACCCGTCTGCACAACGGCCCCGCGTACGTCGCGACCATTCTCGCCCTGGCTCGGCTCGGCGCGGTGCACCTGCCGATCAGTGTGCAGTCGGACCGGGATCGGCTCCGCTGGTCGCTGGCCCAGGTCCCGGTCCGATTCCTGATCCACGAGCAGCATGACGACCTGTTCGAGACCCCGGTCGACACCCTCGCCGTCAACACGCTCCTCGCCGAGCCCGCCCCGCGCACCGTCGAGGCGCTGCCGGTCGAGTCTCGGGCCGGCGTCTTCCGGTTGCTGGAGACCACCGGCTCCACCGGGATCCCCAAGCTCGTCGCCTGGCGTCAGGAAGACCTACTGGCCGACCGGCGGCAGTGGCTGTCCTATCTCCAGGTGACCGCTGAGGACGTCTTCCTCACCATGCATCCGTTGGATGTGGCCCATGGTGTCGATGTGCACATGTTTCCGGCGCTCCTGGCCGGCGCCCGGCTCGTGTTCTCCGACCCTGCCGCGCCGCCGGACCGGCTACTGAGCGCTCTCGCCGAATCGGGCACGACGATCTTCAGCGCCCTGCCACGCCACTATCAGCTGCTTGCCGACAGCAGCTCAACAGCTCTGCCGTCGCTGCGGCTCCCGCTCTGCGGCGGGGCCTATCTCAGCCCGGAGGTGATCACGCAGGCACGCCGACACCTCGGGATCCGGATCCGTCGCATCTACGGGTCGACCGAGTTCGGCATCGTCCTGGGCAACATGGACGACGTCGCGCAGGAGTCCCGCGGCATGTATCCACTACCAGGAGTCGAGGTGGCGCTGGAACCGCTCTCGGCGCAGACGCCGGCGCTCGGTGAGATCCTGGCCCGTTCGCCGCACACCAGCATCGGATACGAGGGCAACCCGGTCGAGACGGCACGTGCCTTCCGGGGCGGCTGGTACCGGACCGGCGACGTGGGCGAGCAGACGGAATCCGGCGAGTACCGCGTGCTGGGCCGGGTCGCCGACGTCCTGGCCACCACGTCGGGACGACCGATCTTCGCACCTCAGCTCGAAGGCGTGCTGGAAGCCGACGCGGCGGTGCGGGAGGCGGCGGTCGTGCCGTCGTCGGCGGCCGATGACGGGGCGGCTCCGCTGGTGGTGGTGACGCCGGCAGACGGAGCCCCGGCGTCGGACGTCGCCACCGCGGCGCGCCGCCTCCTGCGCGAGCACGGTGTGGCTGACCGGGTACGGGTGGTCGACGAGCTTCCGCACACGCCGGTCGGAAAGCTCGACAAACCAACCATCCTGCGACGGTGGGGCTGAGCAGCTCCTGGAAACTCCACCGCCGACGGGGTCGGGCTCGACTACTGCTGCTTGTCGGGCGTGGCCGGGCGGGCGCGGACGTGCAACCGCTCCCCCTGCGGGCCGAAGAGACTGAGGGCTTCGGCGGTGCCGGGGCCGGGGTTGAAGAACAGGTGCGGGACGCGGGTGTCGAACTCGGCCACCTCCCCCGGGGTCAGCGTCAGATCACGATCACCGAGCAGCAGGCGTAGCCGGCCGGAGAGCACGTAGAGCCACTCGTACCCCTCGTGGGCCTGCGGGATTCGGCCCCCGGCGGACGGGTCGGGCGGGAAGATCTGCTTGAACGCCTGGACGCCGCCCGGTCGGCGGGTCAGCGGCAGGTACGTCACGCCGTGGATGACGATCGGTTTGGGGCGTACCCGGGGGTCGCTGGTGGCGGGGGCGTCGACCAGTTCGTCCAGCGCCACCTGGTAGGCCCTCGCCAGCGGAAGCAGTAACTCCAGGGTGGCGCGACGGCTACCGGACTCCAGCCGGGACAGGGTGCTCACCGAGATGCCGGTCAGCTCGGCGAGCTGGGTCAGCGTGGTCCCACGTTGGTGACGCAGGGCACGCAGCCGGGGGCCGACGGCCGCCAGCGCGGCGTTGTCCTCGTTTGCCATAACGGCAAGGATAGTTGCCACCTTGCCGACGGCGACGGATGGTGGGCGCAGCCGACAGAGCAAGAGGGAGATACCGGTGGACGAGACATACGACGTGGTGGTGGTGGGCGGCGGCGCCGCAGGGCTCAGCGGAGCCCTGGCGCTGAGCCGGGCCCGACGGTCGGTACTGGTGATCGACTCCGGTGAGCCGCGCAACGCGCCGGCCGACCGGGTGCACAACTACCTGGGCCGGGAGGGGACGCCGCCGGGCGAGCTGCTCGCCATCGGACGGGCCGAGGTGTCCGGGTACGGCGGACAGTTCCGCACCGGACGGGTGCAGGCCGCGACCCGGGACGACGACGGGTTCCGGCTCAGCCTGGACGGCGGGGGTTCGGTACGGGCCCGCCGGCTGCTGGTGACCACCGGACTGACCGACGAACTGCCCGACGTGCCCGGCCTCGCCCAGCGATGGGGTCGCGACGTGCTGCACTGCCCGTACTGCCACGGCTGGGAGGTTCGGGACCGCCGGATCGGCGTCCTGGCGACCAGCCCGTTGAGCGTGCACCAGGCCGAGATGTGGCGACAGTGGAGCCCCAGCGTGCTGCTCCTCCTGCACGACGCGCCGGCGCCCGACGCGGAGACCGCCGAGCGGCTCGCCGCCCGCAGCATCGCGGTGGTGCCCGGCCCGGTCGCCGCCGTGGAGGTGACCGACGACGCGCTGACCGGTGTACGGCTCGCCGACGGCCGGGTGGTGGCGCTCGACGCGATCGTGGTGGCGACCCGGCTGACTCCCCGCTCCGATGTGCTGGTGGGGTTGGGTCTGGCCCCGGAGGAGGTGACGATGGGCGAGCACGTCATCGGCGCCCAGATCCCGACCGACGCCACCGGCGCGACGACTGTCCCGGGCGTCTGGGTGGCGGGCAACGTGGCCGACATCCGCGGTCAGGTGATCACGTCCGCCGGGGCCGGCCTGACCGCGGCGGCGGCGATCAACGCCGATCTCATCGCCGAGGAGACCCGCGAAGCGGTGGCCGCGTACCGGCAGTTGGTGGCCACGACGTTCGAGGAACCGGCGTGGGAGGAGCGCTACCAGTCCCGCCCTTCGGTCTGGAGTGGCCGGCCGAACCCGCAACTGGTCGCCGAGGTCACCGACCTGGCCCCGGGGCGCGCCCTGGACGTGGGCAGCGGCGAGGGTGCCGACGCGGTGTGGTTGGCCGGGCGCGGCTGGCAGGTGACGGCGGTGGACATCTCCACCACGGCGTTGAGCCGGGCCGCCGCGCACGCCGAGACCGCGGGCGTGCGCGACCGGATCGAGTTCACCCACGCCGACCTACGGGACAAGCCGCCCACCGAGGAGGCGTACGACCTGGTGTCCGCGCAGTTCATGCACCTGCCGCCGGAAGAGCGGCGGGAGTTGTTCGGCCGGCTGGCCGCCGCGGTGGCACCCGGCGGGGTCCTGCTGATCGTCGGGCACCACCCCTCGGATCTGTGGGGGTCGGCGCACCGGATGCACATGCCGGACATGATGTACACCGCGCAGGACGTGGCCGCCGATCTGGAACCGGCCCACTGGGAGGTACTGGCGGCCGAGGAACGCTCCCGCCTCGCCACCAACCAGAACGGTGAGGACATCACCCTCCACGACGCGGTCCTGGTCGCCCGCCGACGCTGACCTCGCGCGCGCGTCGCCGTGCGGTCACCACGTCGACCTGCGTCGATCATGGAGTGGTGCGGGATGACAAAGGGTGGTGGAGCGCCACCTTTCCGGCAGCATGAGTCCATGGTCGGCGCGGGAACGGGGCAACGCGGGACGGCAACGTGAGAGGTGGTGGGGCAGGACTTCGCATGAGGTCCGGTCAGCGGTAGCGTTGCGCCACACTGACGGCCCGTGGGGCAGGCGATCGCCGACCCTGACGCCCCGATCGTACGGAGGATGGTGCATGTCCATCGGCGCTGAGCCGCACGCAGCACGCGACGATGCGGCCTCCCGGCCGAGCTTCGAGCTCGCCCTTCGCGGATACGACAAACGCCAGGTGGACCGGCACCTGGAGCAGCTCGACGGCCAGATCGCGATGCTGAGCGGAGAGCACGGGCGCTCCGCCGTCCGCGTCCGTGAACTGACCGCCGAGGTGCAGCGACTGCGCGCCGAACTGGCCGAGCTTCAGGAGCAACCTGTGCAGGTGGACCGCGCCTCGTTCCACGATCTGGGCCCGATGGTCGGCGAGATCATGGCGCTCGCCGAGAAGCAGGCCGGCATCATCACCGAGTCGGCCACCGACCGGGCCAACGAGCTGCGCAGCGAGTCCGAACGGATCCTCGCCGACACCCGTGAGCGGGCCGCGCAGGCACGTCAGGACCTGTCGGAGGAGTTGGCCGCGCGGCGGGCCGAGCAGGAGCAGGCGCACGAGGAGCGGCGCGCCCACGCCGAGGCCGAGTTGACAGCGATCCGCGAGCACGCCGAGCAGTTGCGGGCCGACGGTGAGGCCGCGCACGAGCGCGCCCAGCACGAGGCCAAGCGGATCACCGAGCAGAGCGCGCAGCAGCTCAACCAGACCAGGGTCGCCGCCGACGCGCTGATGAAGTCGGCCCGTACCCAGATCCAGCAGGAACTCCAGTCGGCCCGCTCCAAGCACCAGCAGGAGATGGCCCAGTGGCAGGCCAGCGTGGAGCGAGAGGTCAACGAACGGCGTACCGCCGCCGAGCAGGACATCGCCGAACAGCAGGCCGCCGCCGAGCAGGAGCTGGCCGAGCAGCGCAGCGCGACCGAGCAGCAGATAGCCGCGCTGCTCGCCGAGGCGCAGCAGCACGTGACCGAGCTGCGCAACCGCGCCGACGAGCAGGCCGCCAGCCATCAGCAGCAGCTCGCCGCCCTGCAGAAGGAGCTTGAGGAGCGCCGGCAGGAGGCCGCCGACCTGAACGCGGAGCTGGACACCGGCCGTCAGCAGCTCGCCGAGATCCGCCAGGAGGGCGAGACGCTGGAGAACGAGCTGTCCCGGATGCAGCAGCGACTCAGTGAGGTCCGTCGGGACCTGACCGCCGAGAGCGCCCGGTTGGACGAGGCCCGGCGGGCTGGCGACTCCGCCGAGCGGCACGCCAAGGAGGTCCGCGCCCGCGTGCAGCGGGAGGCGAAGCGGGTGGCCGACCTCGCCGCCGCCGCGGTCATGGCCGCGGCAGCCGGCGGTACGGAGACCGCCGAGTACCCGATGGTGGGCTCCCGCTCCAGCGCCGACCGACCCGCCCCGGAGCGCGTCGAGCGGCTCACCGTCGACCGCGTCGACCGGTACTCCGCGGAGCGCCCGACAGTGGACGATGCGGACACCGATCGCGCCACTGCCGACCGCGCCCCGCTCAACGCCACACCTGCCGATCGGGGCTCTGCAGAGAACGGCTACGCCGACCTGACCCCGGTGGAACAGGCCAGTGGCGACCAGGCCCCGGCCGAGCACGCGAACGGCGACCGGGCACCGGTGGAGCAGGCAGACGACGCGCACGCTGCGGCGGTCGCGGAGGAGTCGACGACGTCCGACCGTACGGCGGCCCGGGAGGTCAGCGCCGACGACGCCGAGCGGACCTTCCCTCGGCACATCGGCACCGACGCACCGACGCCCGTGCCGTTCCTGGCCTTCGGGCAGCCGGTCAGCGAAAATGGCGCCGCCCGGCACTGACCTCAGCAGCGGTTGCACCCGGGCCCGGAGCGGATCCGCACGGGCCCGGGCCGAGCGTCCGGCCGATCAGCCACTCACGAGGGAGACGGGGCGGACCGAGCGAGGTACCTCCGCAGCTCGGCGACCTCCTCGTCGGTGACGGTGGGGGCGAAGTCGAGGTATTCGCTGGGATAGATGGCGGTGCCGGAGCCGGTCACCGTGACGAACCAGGCGCCCTCGTGGCCGAACCAGTGCGCCTGTCCGACCTTGCCGAGGTCGACCAGGTCGTCCGGCGCGGCGGATTCGCCTGCCGAGATGATGCGCACCCACTGCCCGTCGCGCCCATACGGAGGCTGAGGGATCACCATGTCCAGGTACTCCTCGTCGACCCGCTCCGCCGTCACCCCGTACAGCCGAGCGGCACCCTCGCGTGCCACAGTGCGCACCTTCCTCAGACTGCCGGTGGCGCCGACCAGCACCTCCCCGTCAGGTCCGTCGACCAGCACCGCGTACGAGCGATCCGGCTCGTGGCGAACCCGTGCACGGAACCGCGGCGGGATGTCAGGCATCCAGCAATGATCCCCCACCTGGCTCGCCACGTGGGTACGCCGACGAAGCTCATGGACGATGGCTGACCAGCGGTGATCAAGTGATGAAAAGTAGCTCGTAGGAGGTTCGGAGACCTACTTTTCATCACCTGATCAAGGAACGGGTGATGGCTCGGGCGGATTCTGCGAGGAACCGGGTCGCCTCGCAGGTCGGAGCTGGCAGGCTGGGCTGGCCGCCGCGCACCAGCGGTGGCCGCCGGCCCGACCGGTGACCGAGAGGAGCGCCCGGTGACCGACCAACCGGAGGAGTTCGACCTGCTCGTCGTCGGTGGCGGCAAGGCCGGCAAGACGTTGAGCATGGACGTGGCCCGATCCGGCCAGCGGGTCGCCATGGTCGAGCGCGGCATGATCGGCGGCAGTTGCATCAACGTCGCGTGCATCCCGACGAAGGCGCTGGTGACCAGCGCGCGGGCCGCCCGTCAGCTGCGGGACGCGTCGGCGCTCGGCCTGACAGTGGAGGGCGGCCGGGTCGACATCGACCTGTTGCGCGCGCACAAGCAGGACGTGGTGGAGGGGATGGTCGCCGCCAACCGGCAGCAGTTCCTCGACTCCGGTCTGCACCTGGTGATCGGCGAGGCCCGGTTCGTCGGCCCACGAACCGTACGGGTGACACTCGCCGACGGCGGCGAACGACTGCTGCGCGGCAGCGACGTGGTGATCAACACGGGCACCCGCCCCCATCTGCCGTCGGTGCCCGGGATGACCGAGGCCGGGGTGCTCACCAGCGACGAGTTGCTGCGCCTGGACCGGCTGCCGGCCCGGCTGGTGGTGCTCGGCGGCGGCACCGTCGGGGTGGAGTTCGCGCAGATGTTCGCGTTGTTCGGCAGCGCGGTGACACTGGTCGAGGGTGGTCCACGGCTGCTCACCCGCGAGGACCCCGACGTCAGCGACGCGGTGATGCGCGTCTTCCTCGATGATGGCATCGACGTACGGGTGGGTGTGGCTGTCGCGCGCGTCGACCGGGAGGCCGACGGCTCGCTCCGGGTGACGCTGGACGACGGCAGCGTGGTGATCGGGGACGACGTGCTGGTGGCGGCCGGGCGGGAACCGGTCACCGACGGGCTCGGCCTGGACGTGGCCGGCGTACGGCTCAGCGAGCGGGGCTTCGTGGACGTCGACGAGCACCTGCGTACCAGCGCCGAGCGCACCTGGGCGGCCGGGGACGTCGCCGGGAGCCCGCAGTTCACCCACGTCTCGTTGGACGACTACCGGATCATCCGGGCGAACCTCGCGGGAGGCCAACGCAGCACCGCCGACCGGCTGATCCCGTACACCGTCTTCACCACCCCGGAGCTGGCGCGGGTCGGTCTGACCGAGACCGAGGCGCGCCGCGCCGGGTACGACATCCAGGTCGCCCACCTCCCGGTCGCCGCCATCCCCCGGGCACGCACCCTGCGACAGACCCAGGGCATGTGGAAGGCGGTCATCGACACCAGCAGCGATCGGATCCTCGGTGCGTCGTTGCTCGGTGCCGAGGCTGGTGAGGTGATCACCTCGGTGCAGCTGGCCATGCTCGCCGGAATGCCGTGGACCGCCCTGCGGGACGCGGTCATCACCCACCCGACCATGACCGAGGGTCTCAACCTGCTCTTCGCCTCGCTGGTGTCCAGCCCGGTCCGCTGAGCGCCGCAGGGCCCGCCCAGGCGACCGCTACCCGGCGATCTCGTCGCGTACCCGTTGTTGGAAGGCGCGGGCCTGCGCCCCGGTGGGCGGTGGCCCGCCGTGGCGTGCGGCGACCGCCTGACGGATCACCTCGGCCCGGTCGTCGGCGTCGATCAGCCGTTGGCCGGCGGCCACCTTCGCCAACCAGACGCCGTCGCGGTGGCGCACCAGTGAGCGGCAGGCGCCGAGTACGGCGTCCTCAGTGCCGGGCGCGGGTTGGTCGGCCGGCGGGGTGGGCAGGGCGAGCCACCAGGACAGCGCCTCGATGAGCAGCCGGCGCAGGTCGGCCGGGGCGAGGTCGGCGAAGGCCTCCCCCGCCGGTGGCCCGAGCAGTGGGAGTCCACTCTGGTGCAGGATGCTGCGGTCGAGGCCGTACCAGAATCGGCCGTCGGTGACCGGGCGGTCGGCGGGGTCGAGGGTGCGGCGGAACGGCATGGCGACCCCGGTGTTGAGTTCGACCTCGAAACCGGGGTCGGGGGTGCCGGAGGCGGCAACCGCGCGGTCGTAGACGACCAACTCCAGCCCGCGTGCGGGGCAGGGCAGCGCGTCGTGCCGCAGCCGGGCGACCAACGTCTGCTTGACGGTGCGGGTGAGCGGCCCGGCGCTGAGCAGCGCCACGTCCACGTCGCTGCGGCCGGGCTGGTACGCCCCGAGCCCCACCGAGCCGGCCGCGTACGCGCCGACCAGGTCGGCGCCGAGCACGTCCCGGGCGGTGCTGACGAGGTCGTCGAGGTAGCGCTGAAGATCGGAGTCCACGGGGCATGATGGCGCACGGGTCGGAGCCGGGTGGGATCACCCCGCGTAGAGCAGCAGCAGACCGGCGACGGTGTACGCGACCATCAGTGCCAGCAGGGGTAGTTGGCCGGCCACCGCCCGGGCCCGGGGGAACAGGTACAGCGCGCGGTCGTGGGCGAGCAGCGTGCCGAGCAGGTGCCCGAGGATGATGACGGTGATCTGGACGCTCGCCACCCCGGAGGGCGTGATCAGCGCGGTCTGCGGCTCCCAGCCGACGGTGCCGAGCCAGTTGGCGCCGGTGCCCAGGGGGTCGGAGAGCAACGCGACGGTGCGCTGGCCCTCCAGGATCAGCAGCGAGTAGTAGTGCGCCACCACGTACCCCACCGCGATCGGAACGATGGAGTGGGCGATCTCGCCCGGCACCTGACGGGCATCGGTCGCTGCGGCGCGACCGATCCGCGCCGCGGCGCCGGTCGCGGCGAGGTACGCCACCGCGACGGCGGCGATGACGAGGCTCAGACCGGCGCTGCCGGTGACCGCCGGGTGCAGGCCGTTCTCCTGGCTGAAGCGCAACCAGCCCGGCGCGTTGGAGAGGCTGTCGTACATGGTCGAGCCGAGCAGCACGATCACCACGGCGACCAGCCCGGGGCGGGGTCGCAGGCCGGCGATCCCGTCGAGCGGGTTACGCCAGACCAGCACGCCGTCGGCGGCCCGGCCGAGCGGGGCGAGGTGACCGATCACTGTGCTGTACGCCTCGAACGGGTCGGCGTGGTCGAACCAGCCGGCGCCGAACAGCACGGCACCGGCCAGCAGGACCACCGCGTACCCGGTCAGCCAGGCGGTGATGACCGGCAGGGTGGCCCGGTCGGGGGCGACCAGTTCCAGCCAGACGAACCCGAACACTGTGGCGGCGGCCGGCCACCAACCGACGCTGTCGGGCAGCTCACGGAGCCCACGGTTGGGGTCGCGCCGCGCCGCCAGCGCCGCGAGCAGGTGCACGGTGCGCAGCGGGTTGACCGCCCGCCAGATCGGACCGAGCAGCAGCGACAGCGGGGCCAGCCCGACCCAGAGCAGCACGTAGAGCGCGCCGGCGGTCGGGTTGTCAGCGGTGTCGGGCCCGCCCAGCAGACCGAGGCAGAACCAGGCGGCGGCGAGCAGGCCGAGCCCGCGCAGCGCCCACCGGAATGCAGGCGCGTCGACGAGTCGGGCGAGCCACCGCGGCACCGGGCGACCGCCGGTGGCGTCCCGGTCGAGCCGGGGTTCGCGCCAGAGCAGGCCCAGCGCCACGAACGTGACGACGAGGGTCAGCGCGGCGGCGACGACGAGCTGCGGCAGGGTGATCGGTAGGTCCTGACGACCACCGACGCCGTGTGCCAGCAGCGTGGGAGCGGCCGTCATGTCGTTCAGCGGACGACGAGCTGGAAGAGCACCAGCTCGGACTCGTGCGTCTCCACCTCGAACAGCCCGGTCTTGTCGGCGCGGAACTCCACCGAGCCGGGCGTGCCGGCCGGCAGCCGGGCGCCCAGGTCGTAGCCGTGCACGTGCAGCTCGTCGGCGACGTCGGAGGTGACGGTGATCCGGACCGACTGCCCCTTACTGACGGTGACCCGTCCGGTCGGCGGGTCGACCCGCTTCTTCGCGATCGTGACGGTGATCTGTTGGTCCACCGCCGCGGTGCTGGCGGAAGCGCTGGGGGTGCTGGCCGCCGTCGGGGTCGGCCCGGTGGAGGTGGCGCTCGACGGGGCGACGGACGTGGGTGCCGCCGAGGGGGCGGCCACGGAGGGGTCGTCGTCCTGCCCGCAACCGGCGAGGAGCAGGGCGCCGAGGGTGGCGGCGGCGAGGGCGGCGGCGGTCCGGGCAGCGGGGGTACGGACGAACACGGGCGGACTCCGAACGACGCGAGGGGGACGGGTGTCGGGTTGATCGTCGGGGAGGAGAACTCTACGTCTTGTTCGGTGCCGGGGAAATGACCATGATGAACGAATGCGATCGAAGCTCGTCACTGTGCGTAAGGCTCTCAGCCGTGTCGTGGCGGCGCTGGCGGCGACCCTGGTGGTGTCGCTGCTGCTGCCGGTCGCCCCGGCGTCCGCGCACGGTCAGCTGGCGACCTCCACGCCTCTGAAGGGCACTGTCGTCCGCGAGCCGCTGACCCAGTTGGCGTTGTACTTCACCGAGAAGCCGGCGTCCAACGCGCACTTCGCCATCAGCGGTCCGGACGGGTCGCGAGTGGACAACGGGTGGTCCTACGGCGAGCCGAAGCGCCTGGACAAGCCGGTCACCGAGTACTTCATGGTCAACGGCGTGTTCGAGCCACGGCTCTACCACACCGGCTTCCCGGCCATGGTCACCGTTGCGCACTGGCCGGCGAAGGGCCGCTACACCGCGAGCTACCTCTCGGTCGCCTCGGACGGTGAGGCGGTGCGGGGCGAGGTGACCTTCGACTACCAGGGCCCAGGCACTGCGGCCCCGGCCGGCTGGTCCGCGCCCACGGCGGGGCCGGATCCGGCGCTGCTCGCCCAGGCCGAGGGCGAGGGCTCGACCAGTTCCGGGGCCACCGGCAGCCCGATCGCCCCTACCGGCGCTGCGACGGGCGACCCGGCCGGCGCCGCGAAGGAGCAGGGGGACGGCGGGTTCCCGGCCTGGTTGGTCCCGGCCCTGATCGTCGTGGTGGTCTCCGCGATCGTGCTGGTGGCGGCCCGCCGTCGACCCGCCATGCCGGGGGCCACCACGCGAAGCGGCCGGCCGGCCGGCTCGGCAGGCAAGGGCGGCACCCCGGGCCGCAAGGCCGCCACCCCGGCCCGCAATCCCGTCGATCGATCCGGCCCGGCCCGGCGCGGACGGCGGTAGGCCGGCGGCCCGGCCCGGCACGTGGCAGTGGGTGTCAGGGCCGAGCCGTCTCCCAGTGCGCCGGACGGCCGCCCGCCCCGCCCAACCACGTCGACAGCGGCCCCTGGTGCCGTCCCACGGATCGGCGCATGGCATTGACCAGGGCCAGTTGCGCCCGGGTCGGGGCCACCATCGCCTGCTCGAACTGATCCTGCGACAGCGGCGCGGTTGTCGTGTCCACTCCCGTGGCGACGTCCAGGAGTCGCTGCACCGCGTGGCCGAAGGCGTCGATCTCGGCGGTGACCGCGCTCGGGGCGACGAGGCTGGCTGACATCAGCGCGGCGCTCCACACCCCCCAGTCGTAGTCCCACCCCGTGCGTCCCAGGTGCGCGCGCCGCAGGATCATCGTGAACGTGGCGTACTCCCGCAGCAGGTCCTGGTAGGCCACGAGTTGCCGGTCCCGTAGCCAGTGTCGGTCCTGTGCACTGCGGGTGAGCATCCCGCCGACGACAACGCCGACGGTCGCCGAGAGCGCGCCGCCGAGCGTCGTGACAGCGACTTCCAGCAACGCCATGACACCTCCGTGGTGACCGTCGAGTCCGAGCATCGATGATCGCCGGCCTCGTCGTCAACGGAGGAGAAGGGCGTGGACCGCTTTGTCGACGGCCAGTGGCGGGCCGTCGGCGGCACCGCTGACTGCCCGGCGGCAGGCCGATCGGCCAGACATTCTTCGCGTAACATGGCGAACTTTCGCATGGACATCGGTAACTTTTGATGCATCGGAGCGAAGCCATGGACAGTCCAATCGAAACCCCTTAATGTTCCGAGCCATCCACCCGGTGTTTCCGCAACGTCACTCGTCGGCGTCGAGGACGTTACGGAGCCGGGCCGACGGTCATCCTCACCGCTGATCCACGCCGACCGTCGGACACTCCACTGCCTCCTGGAGGAACGATGGGCACACGCCTGCTACGCCGACTCCACCATCCCGTCCTGGGTGCGCTGGCACTCGTCCTCACCGCCGGCCTCTGGGCCGCCCCCGCCAACGCCGCCCCCGCACAGGAACCTGGCGTCACGCTGCGCGTCTTCGACGTGCAGGTGCCGCTGTCCGAGTTGTGCACCCTCAAGCCCGCCCAGACCCCGAACGTGGACAAGCTGATGTCCACCATCAACTGGACCTCGGCGGCCGACTTCGGCTTCGAGGACAACTTCGTCTCGCAGGTGCTCGGCAACATCACCACCGCCCAGGCCGGCAGCTACACCTTCCGGCTCAGCAGCGACGATGGCTCCAAGCTGTCGATCGACAACGCCGTCGTGATCAACCACGACGGCCTGCACGGCGCGACCCCGCCCAAGGAGGGCACTGTCACCCTCACCGCCGGCCTGCACCCGCTGCGCATCGACCACTTCGAGCGTGGCGGCGGGCAGCAGATCACCCTGGAGTGGAAGACGCCCGGTTCGTCGACCTTCGTTGTCGTACCGAACTCGGCGCTGAGCACCGAGGCCGGTGTGGTCCGGGTGACCGCACCCGGACGCAAGGAGTGCGAGGGCGTCTCCGACACCCCCGGTGACGGCCTGCCGCTCACCGGCGTGCACCCCGGCTACACGCTGACCAACCTGCGGCCCAGCGGCTTCCAGCCGAAGGTCACCGGCATGGACTGGCTGGCCGACGGCCGACTGGTCATCAGCACCTGGGGCGGCAGCGACCAGTCCGGCACCTCCCAGGACGGCGAGGTCTGGATCCTCGGCAACACCGGCGGATCGACGAGCCCGGGAAACGTGACCACCAAGAAGATCGCCGGCGGCCTCAAGGAACCGATGGGGCTCAAGGTCGTCGACGGGGTGGTCTACGTGACCGAGAAGCAGCGGTTGACCCGGCTGGTGAACACCGGCGGTGACGAGGCGGCCGAGCGCCTGGAGACCGTCGCCACCTGGCCGTACGGCGGCAATTTCCACGAGTTCGCGTTCGGCCTGCTCTACCAGGACGGGTTCTTCTATCTGAACCTGTCGGTGTCGATCAACTCCGGCGGCGCCACCACCAACCCGCAACCCGCCACCAACCGCGGCACCACCCTCAAGGTCAACAAGGACACCGGCGCGGTCAGTTACGTCGCCGGCGGCCTGCGTACGCCACACGGCATCGGCTGGGGCCCGGAGGGCGGCATCTTCGTCACCGACAACCAGGGTGGCTGGCTGCCCTCGTCGAAGCTGGTGCACGTCAAGCAGGGCCGGTTCTTCAACCACTTCACGACCCCGGCGGGTCCGTTCGACACCGCACCGGTCACGCAGCCGGTGCTCTGGATGCCGCAGAACGAGATCGCCAACTCGCCCAGCACGCCGCTCTACCTGACCAGCGGTCGCTACGCCGGCCAGTTCGTCATCGGTGACGTGACCTACGGCGGCCTGCAACGGGCGAACGTGGAGAAGGTCAACGGCGAGTACCAGGGCGCGTTGTTCCGGCTCACCCAGGGCCTGGAGGCGGGCGTCTCCGAGGTCAACGTCGGCCCGGACGGCGCGATCTACGTCGGCGGGCTCGGCGCGGGCGGCAACTGGGGCCAGACCGGCAAGCTCTCGTACGGCCTGCAGAAGCTCACCCCGAACACCGCCACCACGTTCGAGATGCTCGCGATGCGCGCCACCACGACCGGCTTCGAGGTGGAGTACACCGAGCCGGTGTCGACGGCGACCGCCGCCGAGCTGGCCGCGCGCTACAAGCTCAAGCAGTGGCGGTACGTGGCGACGTCGAGCTACGGCGGTCCGAAGATCGACGAGGAGACCCTGACCGTCACCTCGGCGACCCTCTCGGCGGACGGCAAGAAGGTCAGTCTCACGGTGCCCGGCCGCAAGGCCGGCCGGGTGGTGCACCTGCGTTCCCCGCGCCCGTTCACCTCGACCAGCGGCCAGTCACTGTGGAGCACCGAGGCCTGGTACACGCTCAACTCCATCCCGGGCAGTCCCCCGCCGCCGACCGGCGGCACCATCACCGGCGTCGGCGGCAAGTGCCTGGACGTCGACAACGCGGGCACCGCCGACGGCACGAAGATCCAGCTCTGGACCTGCAACGGCACCACAGCGCAGTCGTGGACGAAGGTCGGCGACACGTACCGGGTGCTGGGCAAGTGCCTGGACGTGGACAACGGCGGCACCGCCAACGGCACGAAGGTTCAGCTCTGGACCTGCAACGGCACCGCCGCGCAGGTCTGGCAGCCACAGGCCGACGGGTCGATCCGCAACCCGCAGTCGGGCAAGGTCCTGGAGGCCGCCGGCGGTAGCAGCGCCGACCGCACCCAGATCCAGCTCGGCACGTACGCGGGCGGCGCACACCAGAAGTGGGTGGTCAGTAGCGGGGTAACCGGCTGACCTCGGACGAGGGGCGCGGTCTGACCGGCGGGTCAGGCCGCGCCCCGCCCGTCCACCGGCGCGAAGATCTCCGCTCAGCGGAACAGCACCGGCCGGTTCCCCCGGGCGCCGACGAGGTGGCCCCTGATGTTGATGTCCTCGATCGAGTCGGTCTCCCACACGCCCCGGGTGGTCAGGTCTGTCATCGACCCGTTGCGCCAGAGGAACGGGTGCCACGCAGCGGTGGTGGTGCTCTGGCCCACCACCTCACCCCGGTCGTTGATCGCGGTGGCGCGGCTCCAGTCGCCACCGAGCGTGCCGAGGGGGACGCTCCTCGGATCGGAGCGGCGACGACCCGGCGGACGGGCGCGGGGCAACCGCCACTGCGCGTTCGATCGGTAACGCACAGTAGATCCGGTGTCGTGGCGGCACGCCAGGGACCGAACGGTCACCGACGCATGAGGCGCGCGTCGGTCAGGGGCCGTGCGGCAGCGGCTGCGCCAGTGCCCGCAGGTCCGCCGGGAGTTGGGCCAGGGCGTCCTCGAACTCCCGGTGCCCGACCACCCGGTGCATCGTCTGGAGCACCGCCCGGGTGCCCCGCTCGGCGGCCGGACGGTCGATCCCGGCGCGGTCGGCGACTCGGCTCAGGAACTCGTCGTAGCCGAAGGTCTCCGGCGGCTCGGCGGCCTTGACCAGCAGTGGGCTCAGCTCGTCGGCCAGGTGGGGGGCCAACGCGCCCGCCTCCCCGCCGCTGAGCCGCTCGGTGAGGGTCCGCAGGACCGCCTCGGTGAGCGGGCGTGCCTGCTCCGGCGGGAGACCCGCCCGTGCCGCAACCTTGTCGACGAACGCCAGCTCGGCCATGCCCCCGCCCTTCGCTCTCGGAAACGCGTGGCTACCCGGGCCCACCGGCAGCAAACCCGGCAGCCACAGCGGGGCTGGTTCTGCTGGTTGCTGCGCGCGGTGCCGTCGGCTTCTCGTACGGTGAGGTCGGACCGGGAACCCGACGGCTGCCCGACGGCGGCCCGTGCCGCAGGAGGAGCAGATGGCCCTCGACCTGCCCGACGTGATCGACCGGTACTTCCGGGCCGTCAACGACCGGGATCTGGACGCTTTCGTCGCCTGCTTCGCGGACACCGCGAGCGTCGCCGACGAGGACCGCCTGTACGACGGACGGGCCTCGATCCGCGCCTGGCGGCAGAAGACGATGGACGCCTACGCGTACACCGCGGAGCCGGTCCGGGTCACGTCGCAGGCGGGCGACTCGTACCTGGCTGCCACCCGGGTGTCCGGTGACTTCCCCGGCAGCCCGATCGAGCTGCGGTACCGGTTCACGCTGCGCGACGGGCTGATCGGCGCCCTGGACATCCGTCCCTGACGGCGAGTGGGCCCACTGACACGAGAGGATGCCGTGCCGCGAGTCTGGCTCATCACCGGCTGCTCGCGGGGCCTCGGCCGAGCCCTCGCCGAGGCCGTCCTGGCCGACGGCGACCACCTGGTGGCCACCGCCCGCAACCCGGCACAGCTAGCGGACCTGGTCGACCGGCACGGTGACCGGGTCCGCGCTGTGGCCCTCGACGTCAACGACCCCGCTGCCGCCCGTGCCGCCGTCCGCACCGCGGTGGACACGTTCGGGCAGCTGGACATCCTGGTCAACAACGCCGGGTACGCCGATGTCGCCGCGTCGGACGCGCGATGGCGGGAGTTGAGCGAATCGATAGCCTTCGACGCGGCACCCTGACCCGACCGCCCTACCGGACCGGCGAGGCCGGTCAGGCCGGCCCGTAGGTGATCAACCGCCGAACGGACGAGACAGTCAAGAGGGCGGTAAGTGACATGATGTGGCGGCAACAGCTACGAGAAGGGTTCCGCTGCCCGATGGCGCACTTTGAGGCTCGCACGCCCACGACACCCGCGCGGAACGCGGTGCCGCTGGTCGGGCAGCCGCATCGGGCGGGCTGATGCCGGGCGAGCGACGGGAGACCGTGGCCGAGCAGAATGTCCCCACCCACGCCGCGGACACCATGGCGTATCAGGTCGCGACGGATATACGGGCGCTGCGCGCGTTCGTCAGCGCCGGGGCGCTGGCCCGTGGCCTGTCGGACGAGGGGGCGGAGCTGTTGACGCTGGCCGTCAGCGAGTTGGCCACCAACACGTTGCAGCACACCACCGGCGGTGGCTGGGTGCGACTCTGGGCCGAGCCGGGTCAGCTGATCTGCGACGTCGTCGACCACGGGCCGACGCGGGCGTTCGGCCGAAGCATGCCGGCCACCGACTCGGTACGGGGTCGCGGGCTGGCGATCGTGGAGCAGATCTGTGACGAGGTCGCAGTGCTCACCAGTCCCGGGGAGACCGTCGTACGGATTCGCCTGAGTCTGTGAACCTCGGCGGCGATCCCCACCCGCCCGAGCCAGGTTGACTGCCACAATGCGGACAGCTCGGGCCGACGGTGGCACCGGGTCGGACCCGAACGGGAGGACGCCACGATGCCGGACAGCGCACGCGAGGCCGAGCTGCTCGACGCCGAGCGCACCCTGCAGGCCGCCCAACGGGCCGGTGACGTCGCCGCCCTCGATCAGCTGCTGGTCGACCAGCTCATCGCCGTCGGCCCGGACGGGCGTACCCACAGCAAGCAGGATGACCTGGCCGCTCACCGGGACCGCCGCTCGGTCGTCGAGGAGTTGGTGGAGGAGGAGCTGGACCTGCTCGTGGTCGGAGCGACGGGGGTGACGTTCTTCCTGGGCCGCGTGTCCGGCGTCCTCGAGGGAACGTCGTTCGCCGCGCGGCTGCGCTACACCCGGACGTGGGTCCACGACGACCCGCACGGCTGGCGGGTCCTGGCCGCACACATCAGCCCGGCCTGACTCAGGCTGGCGTCCTCAGTTCACTGTGGCGTCGATCGCGCCGAGGCGCAGGGTGCCGTCGTTGAGGGGCGTGCAGCGGATGCCGCCGGTGGTGCGCAGCGCTTTCCACGCCCCCGGTCCGACAGTGACGTCCATCCAGGCACACGGTCGGGCCGCCCGGTTGACCCGTAGGCTGACGGGGCCGTCGCCGGAGTCCAGCACCAGCACTCTGCCGATCAGCTCGTCCACGGCGATCCCTGTGGTGAGGATGTTTCGCCGCACCTCGGTCAGGCCGATGCCGACCGGCAGCGACTCCCGGGCGATGACAGTGACGCTGGCGTCGCGGTGTGCCTGCTGACCGAAATACCTGTCGCCGACGATGCCGAGGCCGGCCCGGATCCGGACGGCGTCGACCAGCTCGCCGGGTGGGGCCGGGGCCGGGCCGTCGGCGGGCCGGCCCAGGAAGCGGTGCACGGGCGAGGCCAGCAACTCGACGATCTCCGGCATGGCAGGAATTCTACGAACCGGACAGGGCCGCCGGGGCAGGTCGACGGATGCGCGGTGCCGCCTCTCTTGCCAGGCGACCTTCGCTGTTCTATAACTGTTGTATGAGTTCTATAACAGTGCGGTCGGCAGGCGTTCCGGGGCGATACGGGAGTTACGGCGGGCGGTACGTGCCGGAGTCTCTGATCCCCGCCTGCGAGGCGATCGCCGAGGCCTTCTCGCAGGCGTGGGCCGACCCCGGGTTCCGCGGCAGTCTCGCCGCGCTGCTGTCGGCCCACGTGGGACGGCCGACACCGCTGACGCCGGCCGTGCGACTGTCGACCGAACTCGGTGTGACGGTGCTGCTCAAGCGGGAAGATCTGACGCACACCGGATCACACAAGATCAACAATGTGCTCGGGCAGGCGTTGCTGGCCCGACGCATGGGGCGTACGCGTCTGATTGCCGAGACCGGGGCGGGCATGCACGGCGTCGCGACGGCGACGGCCGGCGCCCTGCTGGGCCTACCGGTGAAGGTGTTCATGGGCGAACGCGACGTGGAACGCCAGGCGCACAACGTCTTCCGTATGCGGCTGCTGGGTGCCGAGGTCGTTCCGGTGACCACCGGCAGTCGGACGCTGAAGGACGCCACCAGCGAGGCCATGCGCCACTGGGTGACAGACGTCGACGAGGCGTACTACTGCGTGGGCTCCGTCATCGGTCCACACCCCTATCCGATGATGGTCCGCGAGTTCCAGCGCGTCATCGGTGACGAGGCCCGGCGGCAGTGCGCTGCCGAGCTGCCCGCTGCCACCCCTGACTACGTGGTCGCCTGCGTCGGCGGGGGCAGCAACGCGGCGGGCACGTTCGCCGGGTTCGTCGAGACCTCGGCGAAGCTCGTCGGGGTGGAAGCCGAGGGCGGCTCCGGCGCGACGAACGGGGAGATCGGCGTCCTGCACGGCTTCCAGTCGCTGTTCCTTCAGGACGAACACGGGCAGATCAAGGAGGCGCACTCGATCGCCGCCGGGCTGGACTACCCGGGCGTCGGCCCCGAGCACGCGTACCTGCGCGATCTGGGGCGCGCCCGGTATGTCACCGCCTCCGACGGGGAGGCGATCGCGGCCGCGGTCCGGCTCGCGCGGTCGGAGGGCGTGCTGCCCGCCATCGAGTCGGCCCACGCGCTCGCCTGGGTCGTCCGCGCCGCCGGCACGCCGGAGCTGCCCCGAGGATCGACAGTGCTCGTCACCCTGTCGGGGCGCGGCGACAAGGACATCACCACCCTGATCGCGGAAGCGGAGCTCGCATGAAGCTACTGATGCCCTACATCACGGGCGGGATCGTGCCCGGCTGGACGGCGTACCTGAACGCCTTCGAGGACGCCGGAGCCGACATGGTCGAGGTCGGGCTCCCGTTCTCCGACCCGACGGTGGACGGCCGCACCATTCAGGAGGCCTCGGACGCGGCGCTCGCCCGAGGCGCGACGCCCGCCTCGGTCCTGGAAGACCTCGCCACGGCGCGGACAGGCATCCCCCTCGTGGCCAGCACGTACGCCAACATCGCGCTACGACCCGGGTTCGGCGACGCGCTGACGGCGGCCGGGGTGACCGGGCTGATCGTGCCCGACCTGCCCCTCGACGAGCTGGCCGGGCTGGACGTGCCGGGCGTCCAGGTGAGCCTGCTCGCCTCCCCCGCCACGCCTGACGACCGGCTCGCCGAGATCGGCCGACGCAGTCAGGGTTTCGTGTACGCCATCTCGATCATGGGCACGACCGGCGAACGCGACCGGCTCGCACCGTCGGCCGTCACTCTGGCCGCCCGGCTCAAGCAGGTCACTGATCTACCCGTGCTGCTGGGCTTCGGCATCTCCACCCCGGAACAGGCGGGCGAGGCGGCGGCGGTCGCCGACGGAGTCATCGTCGGCGCGGCCGTCATGCGGCGCATCCTCGACGGGGCGGGTCCCACCGAGGTCGGCGCCTTCGTGGCGTCGCTGCGGGCCGCGTTGTCTCAGGTGGCTACCGTGCGATGATCGGCGGTGGCCGTCGATGACGGGAGCGGACAGTCGACGCATCGGGAGACAGAACAGTGGCACGCTACCGGGCCATCGCCGCCGACCTCGCCGCCAAGATCCGCGACGGTCGCTACGTGCCGGGTGAGGCGTTGCCCGCGCAGCGCGAGCTGAGCACGGCGTACGGCGTCACCCTGATGACGCTGCGGCAGGCCCTGCGCGAACTGAGCGCCGAGGGCCTGATCGTCCAGCGGCCGGGCAAGGGCACCTATGTCGCACCTGCTCATGCCGCGTACCAGCTCGGATCGTTGCGGAGCTTCGGCGACGACCTGCGCGAGCAGGGCCACGAGGTCCACACGACGGTGATCTCCCGCGCGCAGCGCCGCCTGCCCTCGCGCGTCGCGGCCCGGCTGCGGGTCCGCGACGCCGAGACGGGCCTGCGCCTGGAGCGGGTCCGCGCGTTCGCCGGCCGCCGCGCCATTCATCAGATTTCCTGGGTACGCGAGCCGCACGCGAGCCGGTTGCACGACGTGGACTTCACCGGCACCTCGTTGTACGCGGCCCTGGCCGACCTGGGGGTGGTGGTGGCCCGGGCGGCGGAGACCATCCGACCGGAGGTGCTGAACGCGGACGTGGCCCGGCATCTGGACGAGGCCGAGGGGGCGCCGGTGCTGGTCAGTGACCGGATCACGTACGCGCCCGACGGGACGGCCCTGGTGACCGACCGGGCCACGATGCTGGGCAGCATGATGCAGATCACCGCCGACCGGGCCGCCACCGGGTTGTCCCTCCACTACGGAGCGGTCTAGCCGGCCTGGCGCGCTCCTTGCCGTTGATCTCGCACGGCGTGACGGTCGCCCGGTGGGGACGGCGGCGTGAGTCGTCACCGCCCCCACCGTGACCCGGTTCAGGCCGGCGCGCCGGTGACGGTCAGGTTGCGCAGTCGGCCCACGTTGTCGAACGAGCCGAAGCCGACCCGCCCCGAGCCGAAGGTGGTGTCCTTCGCGGTCAGCAGCGGGTCCCGGTGCCCGTCGACGTAGACGGCGATCTCGCCGGTGGCCGGCAGGTGCACCACCCGCACGCGGTGCCACCTGGCGTCGGTGATCGCCGGGTTGGCGCCCCGCGAGCGGCCGTTCCACTGGTGGTCGATGCGCTCCCGGTCGGCGTTGTCCACCTTGAAGATGCCGTTGTGCGGATAGATCGTGTTGTCGGTGGAGAGGTGGGCGTAGTAGAACTCGGTGTCCGAGCGCCAGCCGAAGACGATGATCACGTCCCGGTTGGTGACCTCCACCGGGGTGTCGAGTCGTACCTGGGCGTCGACCCGCACCGACGACCACGCCGGTCCGTTGGTCAGCACGGCGTACTCGAAGGGCCGGCGCGGGCCCGGCCGGCTCTCCCCGGCCTCGGCCAGGACGACCTGGTCGCCTGTGAACTGCCACTTCGCCGGCGTCACCGGTGCCCAGTTGGTGGCTCCGGTGGTACGGCGGACTGTGACGTCACCGACGTCACCGCTGGCGAACTCCCGGGTGCCGGTCACCTTCCAGACCTTTCCGTTGGCCTTCGCGACGACGTAGAGCTCACCGGCGGCGTCGGTGCCGAAGCGCAGGTCGACCCGGTTGGGGTCACCGGGCGCGCCCGGTGCGGACAGGTCGCGCATCCGGACCGGGGTGCCCGCCTCGTCGAAGAGCGCGAGCTGGTGGATCGTGGCCAGCTCCCGGCCCCGGCGCATCTCGTTGGCCTCGGTGTAGAGCACCCGACCGTCGACCAGGTCGCCGAAGACGTACTTGCCGCGCAGCGCTGGCAGCGCCCGCCCCCGGTAGACGAAGCCGCCGGCCACCGCGACACCGACGTCGTCGGTGCAGTTCCAACCGGCGGCGGGGTCGTGGTCGTACGCGGCGACCGGGTAGGTGTAGCCGTAGCTGTCGTCGTCGGCGGGCAGCGGGAGCAGCCGGTTGCAGGGGTTCGTGGCCGCCTTGTCGAAGACGAAGGAGCCTTCGCGCTCGCTCCAGCCGAAGTTGTCCCCGGCACGGACTTCGTAGATCGCCTCGACTGCGTGTTCGCCGATGTGCCCGAGGTACATCCGGCCGGTCGCCCGGTCCCAGCTGAACCGGTGCGGGTCCCGGAAACCCACCGCGTAGAGCTCGCCGAGCGCGCCGGCCCGGCCGACGAACGGGTTCCCGGCCGGGATGCCGTAGCGCCCGTTCGCGGAGTTGGTGCCGCGGGGGTCGATCCGGAGCAGCTTGCCGTGCGGCAGGGCCAGGTTCTGCGGATCGGTGTTGCGAGCACCCTGGCCACCGTCGCCGACGGCCAGGTACAGCAGCCCGTAGTCGCGGTCGTGGCGCTTGGCCGTGGGGTTGAAGTTGATCTCCTGGATGCCGTGCACCTGGCCGCCGAAGCCGATGCGCAGCACCTCCCGGTGCGTACCGGCGAAGGTGGCAGCGGCGGGATCCGTCGCCGTCCACTCGGTGATGACGCCGTGGAAGAGCGTGTTGGGCTGGGCGTAGTCCGCAGTGGCGGTCGTCGTCGACGCCAACTCGGTGTGGATGGTGTAGAACCGGCCGTTCACCCCGAACTCCGGGTGGAACGCGACGTACCCGAAGCCCTGGCCGAGCCCACGACCGGAGAAGAACCGCGGCGCGAACGTCGCGGCCACGTCCAGGTAGACGTGCGGCACGCCGCCCTCGACCAGGTAGAGGCTGCCGTTGAGGTCGGGCACCGCCCGCCGGCCGGAGCCGTCGGGCACCTCCATGATGGTGTTGATCCGCGCGGTACGCATGAGCCGCGCGTCGGTCGGCGCCGGTGTCGGGTACGACTGCGGGAAGCTGGCGTACTCGCTGAGGACCAGCCCGAGTCGGGACTGGATCGGCATGTCGGGGATCGGGTCGTCGACCGCGTCGGCGGCTCGCGCGGGGGCGGCGACCAGTGTGGACAGGATCAGCACGAGGGCGGTGAGGCCGGCCCTCACTGTGGGCCGGCGGACGGCGCCGGCGCGGCGGTGCAGGGTGCGCACGCGTGTCTCCTTCTCGGTGGGACGGTGCCGAGGGTGGTCAGCGGGCAAGGTGGCGGTACTGCCTCCGTACGTCGTTCGCGGAGACCACACTGTCGAGGAACATCAGGCCGTCCATCCGGCAGTCGCACGGGTTGCGTTCCAGGTTGTCCTGGGGGAAGCTGCCGCCGATCTTGATGCCCCGGGGGTCGGACGCCGTGGTCACGTGCGGGCCCGGCCCGGAGACCAGCCACGGGTCGTCGGCGCGGGTGTAGAAGCCGTCCACCGGTTCACCGTTGCGGTAGAGGGCGAGCGCGCCGGTGGCGAAGTCGAAGGTGGCGGCCAGGTGCACCCACTCCCCCATGGGCAGCAGCTCACGCCAGTCCCGGGTGGCGGCGAACGTCTGTGAGTTGCCGCCGTCGAGCCGCCGGCCGAGCGCGACGAGACGCAACTCCCCGTCGACGTCGATCAGCTCCAGCAGCGCGCGAACGCCGTGGCCGTCGGAGTCGCCGGTCAGCACTCCGGCCAGCCCGATCGCGTTGTACCTGTCGTCCGGGTCGGCGGTGGTCGAGTTGGGTAGCGGGCGGTCCATGTTCAGCTTGAACCAGCCCATGACCGTGGTGCCGGCGGTGGCGCTGAAGGCACGTAGTGTCCGCACCCCGCTGGCCGACCAGGTGCCGGCCTTCCAGTCGTCGTTGCCGGCGACGGCGGGGTCGATCTGCCGGGTCTGCACCGCGTTGCGGCTGCCCCGGTAGGCGCCCTCCGGCACCCGCATGGCGGCACCGCCGTTGATCAGCTCGATCTCGGTGCCGGAACGCCCCTGGTCGCGTTCCAGTGCGGGGTCGCCGGGCACCGGGTGGTCGAAGTCGTACGCGGCGACCAGGTGCGCGCGCAGCGCCGGGTGGACGGCGGAGGGGATGCTGCGATCCGCCTGCGCTGGTGGCGCGCTGGCACCGGTCAGCGCGCCGATCGCCAGGAGGGAGACGGCGGCTCGTCGGGCCCTGGACATGGCTGTCACCTCGTTTCGCGGCATGACGGATGCCGGTCACGTAAGCGCTTACGAAAGCGCTTACGTACCCTAGGCTTCGATCGGTGCCGATCGCAACAGATCGGGTGACATGGATGTCTTCGGAGGGTTGCCGATGCCCAGGGCCAGCCAACGGCCGCGCCTCGTGGACGTCGCCGAACACGCTGCCGTCTCGCTGGCGACGGCCTCCCGAGCGCTCGCCGGCCGCGAGGGGGTCAGCGCCGAGGTCGCCGACCGGATCCGGCAGATCGCCGGTGAGCTGGGCTATGTCGCCAACCCGTACGCCCGCACCCTGGCCAGCGGGGCCACCTCCACGGTGGGGTTGATCGTCCACCAGATCGACGACCCGTACTTCTCCGAGATCGCCGCCGGAGTCATCCAACTCGCCGCCGAGCAGGGGCTGCTGGTGCAGATCTGCCAGTCCGGCCGCGACCCCGGCTACGAGCTGCAACAGCTGCGCCACCTGATCGCCCAGCGGGTCGGCATCGTCCTGATCAGTGGTTCCGGCTACGACGACCCCCGGATGGAGAGCGCGGCCCGCGCCGAGTTGGCCGCGTTCCAGGACCACGGCGGACGGGCCGCTGCCATCGGACGGCACACGCTCGGCGTCGACGCCGTCCTACCGGACAACGAGGCCGGCGGTCACGCCCTCGCCCAGCACCTGATGGATCTCGGTCACCGGCGGATCGCTGTCGCTGCGGGCAGCGCCGGCCTCACCACGGTCGCCGACCGGCTGGCCGGTGTGTCGTCGGCCCTGCGGCAGCGCGGGCGCTCCCCCGCCGACCTCGCCGTCGTGCACAGCGACTTCACCCGCGGCGGGGGGCGCGCCGCCGCCGAGCAGATCCTCAACGAGCATCCCGAAACGACGGCGATCATCGCGCTCAACGACGCGATGGCCATGGGTGTGCTGTCGACGCTGCGGTCCCGCCGCGTGCCGGTGCCCGCGCGGATGTCCGTGGTCGGCTTCGACGACGTCTCCGTGGCGGCCGACCTGGCACCCAGCCTGACCACCATCCGCCTGCCGATGACCGAGATGGGTCGCACGGCACTCACCCTCGCACTCAAGCCGCGCACGACACGCCCGCGCCGCCGCCCCACCGGGCACCTGCTGGTCGTCCGCGACTCGACCGGGCCCGCGCCGGGAAGCTGACCGACGCCACCCCGATCAGACGGCCAGGGCCGCCCGGACGTCCCGCTCGGCCGTGACACCCCCGTCGCCCGACGAGGTGACCCGACCGGACTCCAGCACGTGGTAGCGGTCCGCCACCCGCAGCGCGAAACCCAGGTGCTGCTCGACGAGGAGCACGCTGAACCCGGACTGCCGGGTCAACTCGACGATCCGCTCCTGGATCTCCGCGACCACCGACGGCTGGATGCCCTCGGTCGGCTCGTCGAGCATCAGCAGCCGCGGCCGGGTGATCAGGGCGCGGGCGATGGCCAACTGCTGGCGCTGACCACCGGAGAGCAACCCGGCCCGCCGCCGCAGCAGCGGGCGCAACGCCGGAAACAGATCCAGCACCTCCGCCGTCGCCACCGCGCCGTCGCGCCGGCCGTCGGCGACCAGCCGCAGGTTCTCCGCCGCGGTCAGGTGCGGAAAGCACTGCTGACCCTGCGGGACGTACGCCATTCCCCGCGCCACCCGCTCGTGCGGCCCGGCGCGGGTGACGTCCTCGCCGTCCAACTCCACGGTGCCGGCACTCGGCCGCAGCAGCCCCGCCGCGACCCGCAGCAGGGTGCTCTTGCCGGCACCGTTGTGCCCGAGCACGGAGGCGACCCCGTCGGGCGGGACCGCCAGGTCGACCCCGTGCAGCACCCGGGAACGCCCGTACCCGGCGTGCACCCCACGCAGCGTCAGCATCATGCCTCCCGGCCGGTGCGGGCCGACCCGGCGTCGACCGGGTGGCCAAGGTAGACCTCCTGCACGCGCGGGTCCGCCTGGACCTGCGCGACCGTACCCTCGCTGAGCACCCGGCCGGCGTGCAGCACTGTGACGCTGCGCGCGAACCGACGCAGGAAGTCCATGTCGTGCTCGATCACGACGACGGTGCGATCCCGGCTCACCCTCTCCAACAGCACGCCGGTGGCGTCGCGTTCCTCATGGCTCATCCCGGCGACCGGCTCGTCGAGCAGCAGCAGCCGCGCGTCCTGCACCAGCAGCATGCCGATCTCCAGCCACTGCTTCTGGCCGTGCGCGAGCGTCCCGGCGAGGTCCGCGGTCCGCTCGGCCAGACCGATCGTCTCCAGCGCCGCGGCGATCTCGTCAGGCACGCCCCGTCGGCGGCGGGACAGGGTCGCCCAGCTGCGCCGCGCGCCCGCCGCGATGTCGAGGTTCTGCAACACCGACAGCTCCTCGAAGACCGTCGAGGTCTGGAAGGTCCGCCCGATGCCGAGCCGGCTGATCCGGTGCACCGGCCGGCCGAGCAGTTCCTCGTCACCGAACCGGACCGAGCCGCTGGCCCTGACCAGGCCGGTGATCGCGTCGACCAGTGTGGTCTTACCGGCGCCGTTCGGCCCGATCAGGAACCGGATGTCGCCGGCGGGCACCTCCAACGAGACGCCGTCCACGGCGGTGAAGCCGTCGAAACTGACCCGCACGTCACGGACGGACAGTCCGTCCAACCGCTCGCCGCTCATGCTGTGCTGGCTGGGCATGCGCTCACGGCCCTCGCTGCGCTCGGTGCGTTCGCTCATGCCGCAGGCACCTCCGTCCGTTCGGCGCGTCGTCGACGCAGCGACAGCCAGCCGGGCCGCAGCGGCCGCGCGGCGACGTCACGGCGGCGGGCCAACGCCCACAGCGACGCCAGGCCGCCGGGGAGGAACGCCACCACGACCACGAAGAGCAATCCCTGAAGGTACGTCCAGGTGCCCGGAAAACGCTCGGAGAGGGCGGTACGCGCCCAGGCCACCGCCACCGCGCCGAGCACCGGCCCGAGCACCGTCGCCCGGCCGCCCACCGCGACGCCGATGACGAACTCGATCGACGGGACGATGCCGATCAGCGCGGGCGAGATGATGCCCACCGCCGGCACGAAAAGCGCCCCGGCCAGCCCGGCCATGCCCGCCGCCACCACGTACGCCACAAGCTTGACCGACGCCGGGTCGTAGCCCAGGAAGCGGACCCGTTCCTCACCGTCGCGGACCGCCACCAGCAGTTCGCCGTAACGGCTCTGGATCAGCTGACGGGTCAGCGCGAGCAACGCCAGCAGCGTTCCGGCGATGATGAAGTACACCATCCGCTGGTTGACCGGGTCGTCCAGGTCGTAGCCGAAGAAGCCCTTGATGTCGGTGAGCCCGTTGGTGCCACCCGTGGTGCCCTGTTGGCCGATCAGCAGGATCACCATCGCGGCGGCGAGCGCCTGGCTGAGGATGGCGAAGTACGCGCCGCGGACGCGGCGGCGAAAGACCAGCGAGCCGAGCCCGAAGGCGACAGCCATCGGCAGCAGCACCGTGGCGGGCAGCGCGAACCACGGGCTGGCGAACGGCCGCCACCATAGCGGCAGCTCGTCGAGTTGCCCGTACAGCTGCATGAAGTCGGGCATCCCACCCGGGCCCGCGTCGGCGAGCTTGAGGTGCATGGCCATCGCGTAGCCGCCGAGGCCGAAGAAGACACCCTGGCCCAGGGTGAGCATCCCGCCCCGGCCCCAGGCGATCCCGATGCCGACCGCGACCATGGCGACGCAGAGGTACTTGGCGAGCAGTGCCAGCCGGAAGTCCGACAACACCAGCGGGGCGACGGCGAACAGCAGCGCCGCGCCGAAGGCGAAGCCGGCCAGGGTCCGTAGCCGCGAGCGACCGGCGGGGTGGCCCGGTGGTACGGCGCCCGCAGGCGCCGGGCGGACGGCGGTGCTGGGTGGCGCGGGGGTGACGGCGGTCATGCGAGGCTCCTGGTCCGCAGGGTGAACAGGCCCTGTGGCCGCCACTGGAGGAACGCGACGATCGCCACGAACACGATCACCTTGGCGACGCTGAGGGTGGTCAGGTATTCCCCGGTGGCCTGGAGCACGCCGAGGGCGAAGGCGACGATCACACTGCCCTTGAGCTGGCCGATCCCGCCGACCACGACGACCAGGAAGGCGTCGATGATCAGGTTGGTGCCCATGGTCGGGCCGATCGGACCGAGCAGGGTGAGGGCCACCCCGGCGAGCCCGGCCAGGCCGGAGCCGAGGAAGAAGGTCGTCCGGTCGACCCGGGAGGTGGCGACGCCGGAAACGGCGGCGAGGTCGCGGTTCTGCACCACCGCGCGGATACGGCGTCCGAGCGGGGTGAGTCGCAGCGCCAGGGTGAGCGCCGCGACGGCGGCCAACGCCAGGGCCAGGATGAACAGCCGGTTGTTGGCGATGGTCACCCCGCCGGGCAGCGCCACGTTGCCGGTGAGCAGCTCGGGCGCACGGGTCTGCACGTTCGGGCTGCCGAAGATGTCCCGGGCCAGTTGTTGCAGGATCAGTGACACACCCCAGGTGACCAGCAGGGTGTCCAGTGGGCGGGCGTAGAGCCGGCGGATGAGCAGCACCTCCAGCAGGACACCCATGGTGCCGGCGACCACGAACGCCACCGGCAGCGCGACCGCCAGTGACAGGCCGGCGCCGGTGATGCTCTGCTGCAGAACGTAGGTGGTGTACGCGCCAGCCATGATGAACTCACCGTGCGCCATGTTGATCACGTTCATCTGGCCGAAGGTCAGCGCGAGGCCGAGCGCGATGAGCAGCAGCACCGCGCCGATGCTGATGCCGGTGAAGAGTTGACCGAAGAGGACTGTCACGGTGGGTACTCCGAACTGCTGGTCGGGTGGCCCGGGCGGAGCGCGCGGCAACGCGTTCCGCCCGGGCCGGCGTCGTCAGCTCAGGCCGCTCGCCCACGGGTAGGTCTTGAGGTACGGATCCGGTGCGACCGGCTTGCCGGAGTTCCACACCTCGGTGATCAGGCCGTCCGCGCCGATCTTGCCGATCCGGGCGGTCTTCGCGATGTGCTGGGTCTTGCCGTCGACGGTGACCAGGCCCTCCGGAGCGTCGAAGGTGATCCCGTCCGAGGCGGCGCGGACCTTCTCCACGTCGAAGGCGCCGGCCTTCTCGACCATCGCCTTCCACAGGTGCACGCCGACGTACGCGGCCTCCATCGGGTCGCTGGTCGGCTTGTCCGCGCCGTACTTCGCCTTGTACGCGGCCACGAACTTCGAGTTCGCCGCGCCCGGGGTGGTCTGGTAGTAGTTCCAGGCCGTCAGCTGGCCCTCCAGGTACTGGGTGCCGATGCCCTTGACCTCTTCCTCGGCGATCGACACCGACACCACAGGCATCGCGGCGGCGCTCAGGCCCGCCGACTTGTACTCCTTGAAGAAGGCCACGTTGCTGTCACCGTTGAGCGTGTTGAACACCGCATCCGCGCCGGATGATTTGACCTTGTTCACGATGGTGCCGAACTCGGTGGAGCCCAGCGGCGCGTAATCCTCACCCAGCACGGTCATCCCGTTCGCGGCCGCGTACGCCTTGATGATTTTGTTTGCGGTCCGCGGAAACACGTAGTCACTGCCGACCAGATAGACCGACTTCGCGCCCTGCGACTTGAGATAGTCCAGCCCGGGAACGATCTGCTGGTTGGTCGTCGCTCCGGTGTAGAAGATGTAGGGCGACTGCTCAAGTCCCTCGTACTGCACCGGGTAGAACAGCAACGCCTTGTTCTTCTCGAACACCGGCTTGACCGCCTTGCGGCTGGCCGACGTCCAACAGCCGAAGACAGCCGCCACCCGGTCCTCGGAGATGAGCTTCTCGGCCTTCTCCGCGAAGGTGGGCCAGTCCGAGGCGCCATCCTCACCGACCGGCTGGATCTTCTTGCCGAGGACACCGCCGGCCGCGTTGATCTCGTCGACGGCGAGCATGATGGAGTCGCGGACGGTGACCTCGCTGATCGCCATGGTCCCGGAGAGCGAGTTGAGCAGGCCCACCTTGACGGTGTCGCCGGAGACGTCGGCGGTGACGCCGGTCGCGCCACCCTCGTCGGTGGTCTTGCTGCCGCACGCGGTCATCGCGGCCGCGGCGACCAGGGTCATGGCACCCGCCAGGATGCGGCGGCCCCGGAATAATGACATCTACTCTCCCTGCGGTGCAGTCAAGTGGCGAAAGGACGGTCGGTGCGGTCCGATGGAGCTGACGTGGGCGGTGCCGAGATCGACGGGTGGACGCCGCGCAGGGCACCGGCTCGGATATGGGCAGGGAAAGCGTTGACCGGCATGATTGCGCGCGTGTTTCCCGGTCCTTAATTGACTGTTTCCGAGGGACCGTCGAGTCGCACACAAAAAAGCGGCCGACACCGTTGGGGAGGAAACGGTGCCGGCCGTTCGGAAAGACGCAGGGATAAGTGCCACCACATTGGTCGACGGCGAATCCGCCAACGGTGGGCACGCAATGGTGAGATCTGACTCCTCGGCCAGATACTTCACGCAGGAAGCATCTTAGGACGGGATCGGGTGGCGCTGTCAAGAGTCGGGTGGACCGACTGCCGTGCCCGGTTCAGAGCTGAGCGAGCACAGTGAAGTCGAGCCCGTCGGCCTCGGCCAGGTAGATGCGCTGCCGGACGTGCCGCTGACGCAGCCGTAACCGCCCACGCGGCCCGTGGTAAGCGACCGTGTCCGCGGCCGTCTCGATCGCCCGTACGTCGAGGGTGCGGGCCTGGCCGATCAGCGCGGCGAGCAGCATGACGCCCTCGTAGCAGGACTCCCCCAGACTGCCCAGCGGCGGCGCTTCCACGCCGAAGCGCCGCGCGAACTCGCCGTGGAAGTCGAGGTTCTCCTGCGTGACAAGACCGGCGAAGAAGCCGGCGGTGCTGTAAAGCCTTCGAGTCGCGCCGGCACCACTGGCCAACAGCATGTTCTCGTCCATCAGGGTGCTCAGCCGCAGGCAGCGCTGATCCAGGCCGGATCGGGCGAACGCCCTGTTGAACCGCACCGCGTCGGCACCGACCAGCAGCATCAACACCGCGTCCGCGTCACTGTGCTCGATGCGGCGTAACACCTCGGTGAAGTCGTGCGCGTCCAACGGCAGGAAGTGCCGGCCCACCAACTGCCCGCCGCCGCGCAGCGCGTACCGCTGGGCGGCCCGCGACGTACGGCGCGGCCACACGTAGTCGTTGCCCACCACGAACCAGCGGCGCACCCCCTGTTCCGCGGCGAGCATCCGCATCGCGGGCCACAACTGGGCATCGGGCGTCTCGCTGGTCAGGAAGACACCTTCGGTGCGTTCGCCGCCCTCGTAGAGTGCGGTGTAGACGTAGGGCACCCGGTGCGCGACGCGGGGCGCCAACGCCTGGCGCACCGAGGAGATGTGCCACCCCGTCACCCCCTGCACCGCCCCCACCGACACCAACGCCTCGACCTCGGCGGCCACCTCGGCCGGCGGTGCGCCACCGTCGACAGGCACCAGGCGGACCTCCCGGCCCAGCACGCCACCGCACCTATTGATCTCCTCGACCGCGAGCTGCGCGCAGAGCTCACAGGTGGGGCCGAACATGCCGGCCGGCCCGCGCATCGGATAGACAAGCGCGATGCTGACCACGGCAGGGTCGACGGTCAGCCACGGCGGTGCCGGCGCGGACATGAGCACATGATTGCCCGGCCTACGACGGAAGACCAGCGCTCACCACTGACCGGGACGACTCGCTACCATGACAGGGCCACCGGACCAGGGAGTTTCATGTCAGACGTGCCCGGGGCGCCAGCCGACCTGCTGCGCTCGCTCACCCGCGCCGAACGGCTGCTCTCCCGCCGGCTGGGCGCCGTTCTGGCCGACGACGCGATCAGCATCGAGGCGTGGAGGGTGCTCTGCCTGCTCGCCGACGGCCAGGGTCACCCGATGAGCGAGGTGTCCATCGAGGCGTCGCTGCCGCCGGGCACCCTCACCAAGCTGGTCGACCAACTCGTCGACCGCAACCTCGTCTTCCGCCGGATCGATCCGATCGACCGCCGACGGATTCGGGCGTACCTGACCGCTCGGGGCCGCCGCGAGCACGCCCGCCTGGACGAGCGGGTCCGAGCCAGCATCGCCGAACTGGGCGTGCCGCACGCCGCTGACCTGGTGAGCCAGATCGACGATTTGGTCGGCCGTCTCGACCCGGCCCGGCCACGGGAACACGCCGACGCGTCCGGTCCCCACCGCTGAGCCGCCCCCGGCTCACCGACCGAACTTCTGGGCGAGCCGCAGTCTCACCCTGCTCCCGACGCGACACCCCACTCAGCCGCGAACGCTGCCCGGCCACACGCGGCACCCGCCCGAGAGCGTGATGTCTGTGAGTCATCGTGATGACTCACAGACATCACGCTCTCCGCAGTGTCCGCCTCCAGATCGGCCCCGGGGAACCAGGCGGACCGACTGGGCTTCCTAGCCGGTGAGGTGGGCGCGCAGGGTGTGCGCGTCGGGAGCGGTGGCCGTCCACAGGGTCGCCGGGCCGCCGGCCAACGGCAGCCGGGCGACACTGCCCTCGGCCGATGGAGGTTCGGCGGGTCGCGACGAGTCGACCACCAGCAGCGATCCCGTGGCCGGGGCGCCGCCGAGCACCGCCGGGCCGGCCCAGCCCGGCGCGTGCGGTCCCACCGCGAGGGACTGCCGCAGCAGTGGTCGACCCGCGTAGTCGACCTGGGTGTGCACGACGGCGCTGCCGGGCGCCTCGCCGTACCGGCCGCAGATCAGCTCGTCGCGCCACCGCAGGCTCGCACCGGCGGCCAACTCGATCCGGGACTCGGCGAGGTGCGCGCAGCCAGCCGCCGCTACCAACTGTTCCGGGAGCCAGTGCAGCGTGGACCCGGCGTGCACCACCGCCCGCACCGCCATCCGGGAGACGGCACCCACGCGGCCCGGTAGGGCGATCGACGCAGCGACGCTGTGCACCCGCACGGCCGCGCCCGGCCCGACCTCGATCTCCAGGCGCAGATCGTCGCCGGCCAGTGGCCCGGCCGCCCCGCCGACGAGGTGCACAGTGGCGACACCACCGTCGGTCGGGGTCTGGCGCAGCAGCAACGGCGTTTCGCCGTGCAGCTCGACAAGGGCCGTGCCGCCCCGCCCGTCGGCCCGGGCGACCAGCCGGGCGAGCGCTCGCATCAGGCCGTTTCCGCCGGTACGGCGAGCGGGTGCAGGGCGGCGTGGTGGGCGAACTCGTGCCGGATCCAGTCCGCGACGGACGTGGCGGTGGGGTCTCCCACGATGGACAGGAAGAGAGTCGGGAGGTCGCCGCGCCGGGCCCGCGCGTCACGATCCATGACGGCGAGGTCGGCGCCCACCATCGGGGCCAGGTCGGTCTTGTTGATCACGAGAAGGTCGGCGGCGGTGACCCCCGGGCCGCCCTTGCGGGGGACCTTGTCCCCGCCCGCCACGTCGACCACGAAGATCTGCCGGTCGACCAGCCCTCGACTGAAGGTCGCCGTCAGGTTGTCCCCACCACTCTCGACGAGGACGAGGTCCAACGGGCCGACCATATCGGCCAGTTCGTCGACGGCGTCGAGGTTGGCGCCGATGTCGTCGCGGATCGCCGTGTGCGGGCAGCAGCCGGTCTCCACCGCGCGGATCCGCGCCGGGTCCAGCACGCCGGCCCGCCGGAGGAAGTCGGCGTCCTCGGTCGTGTAGATGTCGTTGGTCACCACGCCGAGCCGCAACTCGTCGGCGAAGGCACGGCAGAGCGCGGCCACCAGGGCCGTCTTGCCGGAGCCGACCGGGCCGCCGATGCCGACCCGCAGGGCACGGCCGGCACGCGCCAACGGCGGATGGGGGTCCACCCCCGGCTCCGGATGGGTGTGCGGAACGGTCTCGTCGTGGGGTGGGATGGCCGCCGTCGGCGTGCCCGGCGGCGGCGTGATCGGTTCGACGGCGGGCACAGCGCTCGGCACAACGGTGTCAGGACGCAAAGAGACGCACCTCCCAGGTGGCATGGATCTCGGCATGGATGTCGGCGAGTGGGGCGGCGGCGGCTGGCAGCCGCTCCGGTGGATCATCGGCGGCCCGCGCCGCGTCGGCGGCCGTGCCGTCGCAGGCCTCGGCCAGGCCGACCAGCAGCGCCTGGACCTGGTACGGGTCGAGTCCGAGCAGACGTACGCCGGCGCTGGCCGCCCCGGTCAGCGTCCCGTACGCGGCGATCGTGGCGGTCTCGACGCGGGACAGCCCGGCCGCGGCGCAGAGCAGCCCGAGCACCAGCGGCTGGTGTGCGCCACCGGGCGTCGCGGGCAGGTCGGCGAACGGGGCGTCCGACCAGATGGCCCGCCCGGCCCGCAGCAGCGCCCGGCCCTGTCGGCGCGAGACCGCCCGCAACGCCGGGGCGGCGGTACGCGCGTCCAGCTCCGCGTCGAGCCGAGCCAGCGCGTCCGACCGAGCGGCGGACTCAGCCGGCGCCCCCGCCCGGTGTGCGGCTGCCGCGAACGCCGCGCCGACCAGACCGGCGGTGGCCAATCGCCCGGCCAGGAACGCCTCCAACGAGGCCAGGTCGGTGACCCGGCCGGCGGCGACGGCCGCCTCCAGACCACCGGAGTGCGCGTGCGCCCCGGCCGGGAAACGTCCGTCGGCCAACAGCAACAGCAGGCTCGGCGTTGCCATCAGAACAGGAAGTACCGCTGGGCCATCGGCAGCCGGGTCACCGGGTCCGGCTCCACCACCTGCCCGTCGATCCGCACCGTGAAGGTGTCCGGGTCCACCTCGATGTGCGGCATCGCGTTGTTCTCCGGCAGGTCGGCCTTGCCCCGCGACCGTACGTCGCTCACCGGCACCACCCGGCGACGCACGTCCAGTCGGAGCCCGGCGTCCAGGGCTGCCGGGGCCACGAAGGCCAGGCTGGTGGCGGCCGCCGCCGCGCCGTACGCCCCGAACATCGGCCTCGGCAGCATCGGCTGCGGTGTCGGGATCGAGGCGTTGGCGTCGCCCATCTGGGCGTACGCGATCATGCCGCCCTTGAGTACCAGGTGCGGCCGGACCCCGAAGAACGCCGGGTCCCAGAGCACCAGGTCGGCGAGCTTGCCCGGTTCGACTGAGCCGATCTCCCGTTCCAGGCCGTTGGCCATCGCGGCGCAAATGGTGTATTTCGCCACGTACCGTCGGGCCCGGTGGTTGTCGGCGGGCCCGTCACCCGGTAGTGCGCCGACCCGGTCCTTCATCACGTGGGCGCTCTGCCAGGTCCGCATGATCACCTCGCCGACCCGGCCCATGGCCTGCGCGTCGGAGCCGATGATCGAGATGGCGCCGAGGTCGTGCAGCAGGTCCTCGGCAGCCATCGTGGACGGTCGGATCCGACTCTCGGCGAAGGCGAGGTCCTCCGGCACGGACGGGTTGAGATGGTGGCAGACCATCAGCATGTCCAGGTGCTCGGCCAGGGTGTTCGCGGTGTACGGCCGGGTCGGGTTGGTCGACGACGGCAGCACGTTCGGTTCACTGGCCACGGTGATGATGTCCGGTGCGTGCCCGCCACCGGCTCCCTCGGTGTGGTACGAGTGGATCGCCCGTCCACCGATCGCGCGCAGGGTGTCCGCGACGAATCCGGCCTCGTTGAGCGTGTCGGTGTGGATCGACACCTGGACCCCGGACGCGTCCGCCACCCGCAGGCAGGCGTCGATCGCCGCCGGTGTGGTGCCCCAGTCCTCGTGCAGCTTGAAACCGCCCGCACCGGCCCGCAACTGTTCCCACAGCGCTTCGCTGGAGACGGTGTTGCCCTTGCCGAGCAGCAGCACGTTGACCGGCATGGTGTCCAGGGCCTCGTGCATCCGGGCCAGGTGCCAGGCATTCGGGGTGACAGTTGTCGCGCGGGTCCCCTCGGCCGGCCCGGTGCCGCCGCCGACCATCGTGGTGATGCCACTGGCCAGCGCTTCGGTGACGATCTGCGGGCAGATGAAGTGCACGTGGGTGTCGACCGCGCCGGCGGTGAGGATCCGCCCGTTGCCCGCGATCACCTCCGTCGACGGGCCGATGACCAGGTCGGGGTGCACACCGGGCATGGTGTCCGGGTTGCCGGCCCGGCCGAGCGCCACGATGCGCCCGTCGCGCAGCCCCACGTCGGCCTTGACCACGCCCCAGTGGTCGAGCACCACCGCGCCGGTGATGACGGTGTCCAGTGCCCCCTCGGCGCGGGTGGCACGGGACTGCCCCATCGACTCGCGGATCACCTTCCCGCCGCCGAAGACCGCCTCGTCGCCGCCCACGCAGTGGTCGGTCTCCACCTCGATCAGCAGGTTCGTGTCGGCCAGTCTGATCCGGTCACCGGTCGTCGGACCGTACAGGTCGATGTAGCGGTCCCGCCGCACGGCGCTCACCGCGGCGACCCGTCGGCGGTGACCGCGTGCGGCGAGGGGTCCAGCGGTCCCGCGCACTCTGCGCGCAGGCCCGGCACGACACGTGCGCCGCCAAGTGGTACGAGCTCGACGCTGCGGTCGATGCCCGGCTCGAACCGGACGGAGGTGCCGGCCGGGACGGCGAGCCGCTGCCCCCAGGCCGCCCTGCGGTCGAACGACAGCGCCGGGTTGGCTTCGGCGAAGTGGTAGTGCGAGCCGACCTGCACCGGGCGGTCGGCGGTGTTGACCACGAGCACCGTGGTCACCGGACGACCCACGTTGATCTCGACCGGGTCGGCCGCCGGCAGGATCTCCCCGGGGATCACGGGATCGGGTGGTGCACCGTCACGAGCTTGGTGCCGTCCGGGAACGTCGCCTCCACCTGCACCTCCCTCAGCAGCTCGGGGATGCCGTCCTGGACGTCGTCGCGGCCCAGCACCGCCCGGCCGGCCGACATCAGGTCGACCACCGACCGCCCGTCGCGGGCCCCTTCGAGGAGGAACGCGGTGATCACCGCGACGGCTTCGGGGTAGTTGAGGCGCAGGCCGCGTTCGCGGCGGGCGCGGGCGACATCGGCCGCGACGTGGACGAGCAGGCGATCCTGCTCGTGCGGGCTGAGGAACACGGGGCTCTCCCGGTGGGTCGGCGTGCCCCGGCTCGCCGTCGGCTCCACGCGGAGCCACCCGGGCACCAGGACCCGAGGGGACGAGCTGGGAGTCACACGACCGCCGGGCCACCGCCGACGGGGCGACCCGGGACTCCACCATCCCGGCCCGCACGACGGGCATCCGGCGGTGTCGGGTCGGATGCGGACCGCACCGCCCACCGCTGAGCAGACCGTAGAGGATCGCCACCGACCGAGGCAACAGTCCATTGGGGATCGGCCCGGCACACGGCCCGGTACGGGTACGTGTTCCCGTGCGGCAGCAGGCAGGGGATGATCACCGGATGACGGCGACGAGGGGTACGCGCGCACTGCTCGGTGTTCTGTTCCTGGCTGCGGCCACGGTCGGGACGTGGCTCCTCTGGCTGGGCTGGGACACCCGGTACACGGTCGACGCGCAGACCGGCGCGAGCAGCGGCCCGTACGAGCCGTGGCAGGTGATCGGCTGTGTGTTGACGCTCGTGCTGCTGGCCGCGCTCGCCGGGACGCGGCTCAGCCCGTGGCTGGTGGTGCCGGTGATGACCGTGGCGTTCACGGCGGTCTGGTCGTGGCGGGCCGCCGGGACCGACGACAGCGGGCTGTGGGTGGTCGGGGGGATTCTGGTGCTGGTCGGGATGGCGGCCGGCAGCACCGTGGTGAGCCTCGCGGCGCGGCGGGTCGGCCAGCGGTTCGCCGGACGACCCGCCGCGAGATAACCGATCGCCTCGTGCGCGGCGGCATGCTAGAAGGGAGCGTGCCTGACCTGACGAGCCCTCTCGACGCCACGTCCCTCAGGACCGCGCGGCTGCTGTTGCGCCGCATGCGCAGCGATGATCTGGACGGGTTCGCAGCGGTCAACGCGCAGCCCGAGGTGATGCGCTACATCCATCACGGCCGCACCCTGGACCGGGCCGCGACAGCGGAGCGTGTGGCCACCTATCAGCGACACTGGGACGAGCACGGCTTCGGCCTGTACGCGGTCGAGATCAGCGAGACCGGGGAGCTGGCCGGCTTCACCGGACTGGCGGTGCCGAGCTTCCTGCCCGAGATCATGCCGGCTGTGGAGATCGGCTGGCGGCTCGGCCGCGCGTACTGGGGTCGGGGCCTGGCCACCGAGGCTGCCCAGGCCGTTGTCGCCCACACTCGTGCCACGCTCGACCTGCGGCGGTTGGTCAGCATTCACGTCGTCGGCAACGAGGCGTCCGCGCGGGTGATGGTCAAGCTGGGCATGTCGCTGGAGCGGGAGACCGTGCAACCGGACACGGGCCGCCAGGTCCGGGTCTACGCGATGGACCTGTAGGCGGTGGTGGCGCCGGTTGCGGCGGACCGCCGGTCAGCGGGCCACGGCGGGTTGCGGCGCTGGCACGCCGGCGAAGGGGATGTCGACGTGGTCGCCGGTCCCTGGCTGGCCGTCGGGGTGCCGCCACAGCCCACGCTCGCGCAGGATCGGCAGCACGCCCTCCCCGAACCAGTACGCCTCCTCCAGGTGCGGATAGCCGGAAAGGATGAACTCGTCGATGCCGAGCGCGTGGTATTCAGCGATCCGGTCGGCGATTTCGGCGTGGCTGCCCACCAGCGCGGTGCCGGCCCCGCCGCGGACCAGCCCGACCCCCGCCCACAGGTTGGGGGCGACCTCCAGGCCGTCGCGGGAGCCACCGTTCAGGTCGAGCATGCGGCGCTGCCCCTCGGACTCGCTGCGGCGCAGTCCCTCCTGCACGGCCAGGATGTCGGCCTCGGACACCCCGTCGAGCAGGCGCTGGGCCTGCGCCCAGGCCTGCTCGGCGGTGTCACGCACGATGACGTGCAACCGGATGCCGAAGCGCAACTCCCGCCCGGCGCGGGCGGCCAGCGCCCGGACCCGCTCCAGCTTCTCGGCGACCAGGGCCGGCGGCTCGCCCCAGGTGAGGTAGACGTCGCTGTGCCGCACCGCCACCGGAAGTGCGGCGGAGGAGGACCCACCGAAGTAGACCGGCGGCACCGGGTCGGGCGGCCGGTGCAGCCGTGCCTGTTCGACGCGGACATGGGTGCCGTCGTGGTCGACGGTCTCGCCGCGCCACAGCGCACGCACCACGTGCAGGAACTCGTCGGCCCGCGCGTACCGGGCGTCCTTGTCCAGGAAGTCGCCGTAGGCCCGCTGCTCCTGTGACTCGCCCCCGGTGACCACGTTGAGCAGCAGCCGGCCCCGGGACAGCCGCTGGAAGGTCGAGGCCATCTGGGCGGCCAGCGTGGGGGCCAGCAGCCCGGGCCGGAAGGCGACCAGGAACTTGAGTCGCTCGGTCACCTCAGTGAGCATCGCGGTGCTGAGCCAGGCGTCCTCGCACCAGGCGCCGGTGGGGGTGAGGGCACCGACGAAGCCGAGTTGCTCGGCGCTGCGGGCGATCTGCCCGAGGTACGCCACGCTGGCCGGGCGAGCGCCTCCCGCGGCACCGGTCGGTACGCCGTGGCCGCCGCCGACGATGTCCCGGCTGTCGCCGTTGGTGGGCAGGAACCAGTGGAAGGTGAGGGTCATGGGGCTCTTTCCTCCAGCGGGGGCGGTCGGCGCACGCGGCGAGGCGGGCACCTCCTGAGGGGTGGGACGATCCCGCGGACAGCCTACCCATAAAACCTATCGGGTTAGTAGGCTACTGCCGGCGCCGACACCTGTCGATGCGCCGCTGTCCGCCTGCCCCGACCCGAGGAGCCGCCATGCCCACCCCGTCGACGAGCCGTCCTCCGCACCGCCGCCTCCTGACGGCGGCACTCGGCACAGTGGCGCTGCTCGCCACTGTCGCGGTGAGCGCGTGCGGCGGATCCGCCGATGCGGACGGCGGCAGCGCGCAGAAGCTCCGGATCGGCTACCAGCGCTTCGGCGGGCTGAGCCTGGTCAAGGCGCGCGGCGCCGCACCGGATGTGGAGTGGTCGCTGTTCGAGAGCGGACCCGCGCTCACCGAGGCGCTCAAGGCCGGCTCCATCGACATCGGACAGGTCGGCGAGGCGCCGCCCGTCTTCGCCGCGGCCGGGAAGATCCCGTTCTCCGTCATCGGCACCTCGGCACCGATTCCGCAGGGGGAGGCCGTGCTGGTCAAGGCCGACCGGGGCTACCGCAGCTTCGCCGACCTCAAGGGCCGAACGGTGGCCCTCAACAAGGGATCCAACGTGCACTGGCTGCTGGTTCGGCTGCTGGAGGCGAACAACATGACGTTGAAGGACATCCAGGTCAAGTACCTCAAGCCCGCCGAGGGACGGCCCGCGTTCGACGGCGGGCAGATCGACGCCTGGGTGATCTGGGACCCGTACTTCGCCCTGGCCGAGCAACCGGGGGTCCAGGTGCTCGCCGACGCGACAGGTCTGGCCAGCAACCGCGAGTACGTCCTGGCCTCGCCCCGAGCGGTCGACAAGCGGACGGACGAGATCCGCGCCTTCCTCCAGCGCTACCGCGAGGTGACCGACTGGGGCATCGCCCACCCCGAGGAACGAGCCAGCACCCTCGCGCCGGAGCTGAAAATCCCCCAGGACGTCACCAGCCGCGCCCTGGCCCGCAGCGCCAAGCCCCTCGCCCCGGTCACCCCGGCCATCGGCGACGAACTTCAGGCGATCACCGACAGCTTCATCGCCCTGGAACTCATTCCGGGGCCGGTCGACCTCCGATCCCGGGTCGACGGCCGGTTCAACGAGGTGTTCCAGTGAGTCGTACGACGCTCGTCGAGGCGCCCGAAGAGGTCACAGCGGCGGCGCCTGTCGTACCCCGTCGTCAGCGGTCGACCCGGCGCTGGCGGCGGGTGGTGAGCCCGGTGGTGCTGGTCCTGGGGTGGGAGTTGGCCGCGCGGACCGGGCTGCTGGCGGCCGAGAAGCTGCCCGCGCCCAGCGACGTCCTGGCCACCGGCGCGCGGCTGAGCCGGGACGGGACGCTCGGAATCCACCTGCTGGACTCCCTCACGCGGGCCGGTGCCGGCCTGCTGATCGGCGGTCTCCTGGCCCTGGTCCTGGGCACCGTGGCCGGGCTGCTGCGGCTCGGTGACGACCTGGTCGACCCGCCGGTGCAGATGGCCCGGATGCTGCCGCACCTCGGGCTGGTCCCGTTGCTGATCATCTGGGTCGGCATCGGTGAATCACTCAAGATCAGCCTGGTGGCTCTGGGCGCGTTCTTCCCCATCTACTTCAACACCTACGCCGGCATCCGCGACATCGACGAGCGGCTGGTGGAGGCGGCCCGCACCTGTGGTCTGGGGCAGGCCGCCCGACTGCGGCACGTGGTGCTGCCCGGCGCGTTGCCGTCGCTCTTCCTCGGCCTGCGGCTGGCGATCGGGGCGGCCTGGCTCAGCCTGGTCGTCGGCGAGCAGGTCAACGCCCAGACCGGGATCGGCTTTCTGATGATGGAGGCGCGGGAGTTCAGCCAGACCGACGTGGTGGTGCTCGGCCTGCTCGTCTACGCGCTGCTCGGGCTGATATCCGACAGTGCGTTGCGCGTCCTGGAGAGGAGGATGTTGACATGGCGTCGCGGACTGCGGGCCACCTGAACGGCGCCGAGCCGGTGCTCACCGCCCACGCGGTGCGCCGGGCGTTCGGGCCGACGGTCGTGCTGGCCGGGGTCGACCTGACCATCGCCCGCGGCGAGGTGGTGGCCCTGCTGGGCGGCAGCGGTTCCGGCAAGAGCACGCTGCTGAGGATTCTCGCCGGGTTGGACGGCGAGGCCAGCGGGACGAGCGTCGTGCACGGCACCGCCGCGGTGGTCTTCCAGGAGCACCGGTTGCTGCCATGGAAACGCGTGGCAGAGAACGTGGGGCTCGGCCTGTCCGGCGCGGACGGTCCGGGGCGGATCCGGCGGGCGCTGGCCGAGGTCGGTCTCGCCGAGCGGGATCGCGCCTGGCCGGCGGAGTTGTCGGGTGGGCAGGCGCAGCGGGTGGCGGTGGCGCGGGCCCTGGTCCGCGAGCCGGACCTGCTGCTGCTCGACGAGCCGTTCGGCGCCCTGGACGCGCTGACCCGCCTGCGGATGCAGATCCTGCTGCGCCGGCTGCGCGCCGAGCACGGCTTCGCGGCCCTGCTGGTCACCCATGACGTGGAGGAGGCGCTGCTGCTCGCCGACCGGATCCTGCTCCTCGACGAGGGCCGCATCGCCGCGGAACTACCCGTCGACCTCGGCCCCACCCGCACGCCGGACGACCCGGCCTTCGGCGCGCTGCGCCGCCACCTGCTCGACCGACTCGGCGTTCCCACCACCTGACGAGCGGAGCTGCGATGACCCGCTGGACCCCCGACCCCACGTTCTACCCCTCGCCCCGCGAGGCGGTGACCGCGCCGGCGGAGAAGCTCGCCTACGTGGCGGCCTTCGACCGGACGGCCAGCCGTCCGGACGCCATCGTGGTGCTGGACACCGACCCCGACTCCCTCGACTACGGCCGGGTCGTCGGCTGGACCGACCTGCCGTACGTGGGTGACGAGCTGCACCACTTCGGCTGGAACGCGTGCAGCAGCGCGCTCTGCCCGACCGCGCCGCACCCGCATGTCGAGCGGCGCTACCTGATCGTCCCCGGCCTGCGGTCATCGCGCATCCACGTGCTCGACACCCAGCCGGATCCGCGCCAGCCGCAGATCGTCAAGGTGATCGGGGCCGACGAGCTGGCGAAGCGGGCCGGCTACTCACGGCCGCACACAGTGCACTGTGGCCCGGACGGCATCTACCTCTCCGCACTCGGCGGCGCGGACGGCGCGGACGGCCCGGGTGGCATCGCCATCCTCGACCACACCACGTTCGAGGTCCGCGGGGCGTGGGAGGCCGACCGGGGGCCGCAGTTCCTGGCGTACGACGTGTGGTGGCACCTGACCCAGGACGTGCTGGTCACCAGCGAGTGGGGCACCCCGCCGATGATCGAGGACGGCATCATCGGTGAGCTGCTGCTGGGTCGACGCTACGGGCACGCCATCCACTTCTGGGATCTGGCGAAACGCCGCCACGTCCAACGGGTCGATCTCGGCGACCAGTACCAGATGCCGCTGGAGCTGCGGCCGGCACACGATCCGACGAAGTCGTACGGGTTCGTCGGCGTGGTGATCAGCGTCGAGGACCTGTCCGCCTCGATCTGGCTCTGGCACCGCGACGGGGACGCCTGGGCGGTCACCAAGGTCATCGACATCCCGTCCGAGCCGGCCGACCCGGCGAACCTGCCCGACCTGCTCAAGCCGTTCGGGGCGGTGCCGCCGCTGGTGACCGACATCGACCTGTCGGTCGACGACAGGTTCCTCTACGTCTCCTGCTGGGGCACCGGGGAACTGCGCCAGTACGACGTCAGCGACCCGCTGCACCCGGTCCAGACGGGCTCGGTGCACCTCGGCGGGATCGTCCGCCGCACCGCGCACCCGTCCGCACCCGCCGAGGCGTTGGCCGGTGGCCCGCAGATGGTGGAGGTCAGCCGGGACGGCCGGCGGGTCTACGTCAGCAACTCGCTCTACGGCGCGTGGGACGACCAGTTCTACCCCGACGGGGTGGGTGCCTGGCTGGCCAAGCTCGACGTCGACGTGGACGCCGGCGGGCTCACCCCGGATGAGCGGTTCTTTCCGCACGGGGATGAGTTCCGGGGCCTGCGGGTGCACCAGACCCGGTTGCAGGGCGGGGACGCCTCCTCCGACTCGTACTGCTATCCATGACCGTCACCACCCTCGCGACGCTCGCCGCGCTCGGCGCGTTCCATGGTCTGAACCCGGCGATGGGTTGGCTGTTCGCCGTGGCGCGAGGCCTCCAGGAGCGCAGCCGGCTGGCGCTGCTGCGCGCCCTGCCGCCGATCGCGGCGGGGCATCTCGCCTCGGTGGCCATCGTCGCCGCGTTGGTCACCGCGACCCGGTCGGTGACGGCGAGCAGCACCCTCGCGGTGGTCGGCGGTGTGGTGCTGGTGGCCTTCGGGCTGTGGCGGCTGCTCTCCGAGCGGCACTTCCGCTGGGCCGGGATGCGGCTGTCCGCAGCGCAGCTCGCCGCCTGGTCGTTCCTCATGTCGTCGGCGCACGGGGCAGGGCTCATGCTGGTGCCGGTGCTGGTGGCCGAGCCGGTGCCCGGGGGTCACTCCGGGCACCTGGCCGCCGCGCCGGTCGGTGCGCTGTCCGGCCTCGCGGCGGCCGGGGTGCACACAGTGGCCATGCTCGGCGTCGCCCTCGCCGTGGCGCTGCTGGTCTACCAGGTGCTCGGGGTCGGTGTGCTGCGTCGGGCCTGGTTCAACGTGGACCGGCTCTGGGCCGGGGTGCTGGTGGCCGCGGGGTTGGTGACGCTGATCCGGGCATGACCGACCATCGTGGACTGCGGCGAATCATGATCTGATGTTGGGGTGATCACTCCCACTCCCCTCATGCGCCTGGTGGCCGGTGTGTGGGGGTTCAAGACCCTCGCGGCCGGCGTCGAGCTCGGTCTGTTCACCCGGTTGGCCGGCGGGCGGACAATGACCGTCGAGCAGGCCGCCGCCGAGTTCGGGCTGCCCGACCGGCCCGCGGACCTGCTGCTGGCCGCCAGCGCGTCGCTCGGCCTGTTGGAGAAGGCCGGCGACGGTTACCGCAACTCCGAGTTGGCCGAGCAGTTCCTGGTCGAGGGTCGCCCGTACTACTTCGGGGCGCAGGTTCGTTACTCGGACCTGCGCACCTACCTGCCCTGGCACCGCATCGGCGAGGCCCTGCGCACGGATCGGCCGTTGACCTGGGACCCGGAGGCCCAACAGTCGATGTTCGACACCGCCGATCCGGAGATGCTGGCGCAGTTCTGGGACGCGATGTTCTCCACGTCCAGCTTCACCGCCAGCGCGCTGGCCGACGCGTACGACTTCTCGGCGCACCGCCGGCTACTCGACGTGGGCGGCGGCGCCGGCGCGTTCCCGATCGAGTTCTGCCGCCGCCTGCCCGAGCTGCGGGCCACCGTCCTGGATCTGCCGCACGTCTGCGTACGGGCCCGGGAGCGGATAGCGGAGGCCGGCCTGACCGGGCGGATCGACGCGGTGGGCGGTGACTTCCTCGCCGACCCGGCGCTACCCGACGGGCACGACGTCATCCTGCTCAGCATGATCCTGCACGACTGGGATGAGCCGACCAACCGGGCGTTGCTGGCCCGGTGCCACGCGGCGCTGCCGCCCGGTGGAGCGATCGTGGTCTGCGAACTGCTGCTCAACGATGAGCGCACCGGGCCGCCGGAAGCGGCCCTGATGGGGATGAACATGCTGGTCGAGACCGAGGGTGGCCGGAACTACTCGGGCGCCGAGTACGCTGCCTGGCTCACCGACGCCGGCTTCGTCGACGTGCGTACGGTGCCGTTCGACGCGCCGGGCGCCAACGGCGCGGTGGTGGCCCGCCGGGCCTGAACGCGGACGACACCCGGCCCCGGGTGCGAAACCGTGGGCCGGGTGTCGCAGCGCCGTGGTGGCGCTGGCGTCCGATCGGCTACCGGTACGGGTCAGGCGCGAGCCTTGGCCGGCTGCTTCATGAAGTCCATGATCGCCTTGTTGACCTCGTCGGCGTGGGTCCACGGGATGCCGTGCGGCGCGCCCTTGAGCGTGACGAGCTGGGCGGTCGGCATCATCGGCCCGAGCCGCTGACCGGTCACCGGGTAGGGCAGCACCCGGTCCTGGTCACCCTGGACGATCAACACCGGAATCTTGATCTTCGGCAGATCCGGGCGGAAGTCTTCCTGCCAGGCGTCCACGCTGTCGTGGGTGGCCTTGCCGGAGGCCATCGCACCGATCTGCCAGTGCGCCCGGTACGCCTCCTCGCTGACCCGCTTACCCATGTTCTGGTCCGGGTTGAAGAACGCGTCGCAGAAGGACGTCAGGTAGGCGAAGCGGTCCTTGATGATGGCGTCCTGGAAGCCCTTGAAGAGGCTCCGGTCGACGCCCTCCGGGTTGTCGCTCGCCTTGGCCAGCATCGGTTGCAGCGGGCTGAGCAGCACCGCCCGGCTCACCCGTTGCGAGCCGTAGTTACCCAGGTAGCGGACCACCTCGCCGGTGCCCATCGAGTGACCGATCAGGGTCGCCTCCTTGAGGTCCAGCTCGGTCATCAACACGTCCAGGTCAGCCGCGAACGTGTTGTAGTCGTACCCGAACGCCGGCTGGGCGGAGTTGCCGTAACCGCGCCGATCAATGGTGATCGTCCGGTATCCGGCGTTGAGCAGCGCGGTGGTCTCCTTCTCCCAGGTCGCGCCGTTGAACGGGAAGCCGTGGATGAGCACCACCGGCTTACCGGAACCGTGGTCCTCGTAGTACAGGTCGATGGGCGCGGAGTTTTCCGTCCCCACGGTAATGAAAGGCATGTTTTACTCCTGCTCCGGTCTGGGCTGTCGGACGCCCCGCGCTTTCCCGCCCGGTCGACGGATATGCGGGCCGTCAGATCGGCCCGAACAGCAGGAACAGGGGTTCCCCGACCCTCCCCCGCCGCCCTAACCTCGGAGGGTGAAACTTCCGCCCCGGCTGCGGGCCGTCAGTGACCTGCACATCGGGCACCCGCAGAACCGCGCGTTCGTCCAGGAGCTGCACCCGGAGAATGCCGGCGACTGGCTGCTCGTCGCCGGGGACGTCGCCGACCGGTTCGCCGACATCGAGTGGGCGCTCGGGCTGCTGAGCAGCCGGTTCGCCCGGGTCGTCTGGGCGCCGGGCAACCACGAGCTGTGGACGCCACCACGGGACCCGGTCACGCTGCGCGGCGAGGAGCGCTACCGCGAGCTGGTGCGGATGTGCCAGCGGTTGGGGGTGCTCACCCCTGAGGATCCGTACCCGGTGTGGGACGGCGACGGCGGCCCGGCCACCATCGCCCCGCTCTTCGTGCTCTACGACTACACGTTCCGGGTGCCGCAGGCGCGCACCCAGCAGGAGTCACTGGCCCTGGCGTACCAGGCCGGGGTGGTGTGCACCGACGAGGCGCTGCTGCACCCCGACCCGTACCCGAGCCGGGAGGCGTGGTGCGCGGCCCGGGTCGCCGAGACCGAACGCCGGCTGGCCGAACGCGACCCGGCGCTGCCGACGGTGCTCGTCAACCACTACCCGCTGGTGCGGGACCCCACCGACGTCCTGCGTTTCCCGGTCTTCGCCCAGTGGTGCGGCACCGTCCGCACCAGCGACTGGCACCTGCGCTTCGGCGCGTCCACCGTCGTGTACGGGCACCTGCACATCCCCCGCACCACGTTCTACGACGGGGTGCGTTTCGAGGAGGTCTCCCTCGGCTACCCCCGCGAGTGGCAGCCCCGGGGGTCGGTGCCCGACCCGGTGCGCACCATCAACCCGGCGGACGACGTGCGCCGGCGCTCGTCCGTCAGCGGGTGAGCCCGACCACCGTGGCCAGTCGCGCCACGCCTGCCGGCGTCGGCTGCACGCGGGCGACATCGGCGATGAGGGTACGCGCCAACGGCCGGCACCGAACCTCAGCCGGCGCGACACTGTCCGCGTCGACGAGCGCGCGTGCCGCCCCGCGCAGGTCCCCCACCCGGAGATACGCCCGCGCGACGTCGACCAGGTACGCGCCCCGATACTCGGCCGGCAACCGCCGCCACCCCTCCCGCCGCACGACCGCCGAGTGCCGTTGCAGCGACTCGCTGGCGTCACCCCGCTGCGTCGCCACCAGCACCCGCGCCAACTCGACGGCGATTGGCCCGAAGCTGGTGCGGTGCGTGTCGTGGTACCCCCTCAGGCTGGTGGCAACGCCAGCGGCCCGCTCGGTCAGCTCATCGGCAAGGCGGTGCTCGCCGCAACCAGCGGCGGCGAGAGCCGCCTGCACCAGCAACGTCCCACCCACCGCCCACTCCCGGCGCTCGCCCCGAGCCCGGTGATTGCCCTGACCTTGGTGATCAAGAGGTTTGAGGGCCGTTTGATCTCCAAAAGTGACGCGAACCTCTTGATCACCGGAGTGGGATGAGGGCGGAAGGATGCGGTTGGTGGCGGGGAGCAGCGCGGCCAGGGCCAGTCGGTCTCGATCTTGGGCGCGGAGCGCTTGGCCTACCGATATGGCTGCTGTCGCCGCCAGGATCGGATCGTTGCCGGCTGCGGACATCGCCCGGTCGGCAGCCAGCCAGGCGAGGTCGGCCTCGCCGAGCTTCACCAGCAGCGACGAGGTGACCCGGTACGCCTGTGCCCGCAGCTCTGGTGCCTGCGCGGCCTGGGCTGCGTCGAGCAGACTCGGCAGGAGCCTTACCAACTGGCCGTAGTGCGCGTGCTGGTAGCTCAACCAGGCGTACCCGACCTGCCTCCTCAGCTCGTCCGCCTGCTCGGGGGCTTGCGGGGTGTCGTAACGGGCGAGCGTAGCCCGGATCTCGTCCACCCCGTCCGGCGTGCCTGCCGGCGTGCTCTGTGGCTGGCCGAGCAGCACCTCCGGGTCGACCCGCAACACGATCGCCAACTCCTGAATCACCGAGTACCGGTCCAGGGCGCGCACGCCACGCTCCACCTTGTCCACCCAGCTCTTCGACCTGCGCAACCGGTCGGCAAGCATCTGCTGCGTCATCGACCGCCGCACCCGCCACCGGGCCACCCGGCGGCCGATCGGAAGGTCATCGCTGGTCACGCCGCCACCGCCGGTCCGGGACCGCGCGGGTCGTGTCGTCCACGGGTACGCGCTCCGCCTCGGCCTGCGCCAGGAGACGCTGCTTGGCAGCCTCCCGCTCGGCCGCCTCCGACTGCTCACCTTTGCTCGACTCGTCACATTGCATGCCCACCTCCATTAGTAGGGGCGTGGCGTTCAGAACTCGCCGCCACCCAGGACTCCTGTGATCAGGAAAGCGGGCTGCCGATCGGCGGGCCAGATGGCAAGCGATGCGCCGGGTTGCGCTGCTCAGGGCGTGGGTTGCGCAGGGTTGCGTGGGTCTCCATAGGACCGGTCCAAGCCATAGGCTCGTGACTGTTGGTAGTTGGCTGATGGCTGGAGGCGGAACCATGGCGCGACCGGTGACGAACGCCGCGTTCGAAGGGCTGCTGCTTGCCGCCGGCTACAGCAACGCCCACGCCGCCTTCGCTCGCCAGCTCAACCACGTCGGGCGCAACGAGGGCACTTGGCGCTACGACGCTGCCAGCGTCTACTGGTGGTTACGCGGTCGCCGGCCAGGCGAGCATGTCCAGGCCGCCATGGCCGAGACCCTAGCCCGCAAGCTCGGTCGCTCCGTCGCCGTCACGGAGCTGGGCTTCGGCGCGGCCGACAGCATCGGAATGTGCGTCTACCCCGCATCCGTCGACGGGGCGATCGATGCCGCCGAGCAGATCTGGACGAGGCTCGGCGAGCACCTCAACCCACAGGCCAGCGGGGCGTTCGAAAGCGGCAAAGCGCTACAGGCGGCAGTCGGTTGGCGGTATGACCTAACCGACGAGACGGTCAGCAAGAGCGGCCGACAGCAAGTCACCCCCACCGACGTTCAGTCGCTGTACGCGCTGGCGGACCACTTCACCGACCTCGACCGACGCCACGGCAGCGGATCTCCACGCACCCGGGCGCTCATGGCCGACTTCCTCATACGCCAGGTCGCACCCATGCTGCACGGCACCTACACCGAAGCCGTCGGACGCGACCTCATGCGCGCAGCCGCGACATTGTGCGGACAACTCGCCTTCATGTCTTACGACGCGGGTGACCATGCCACTGCTCAACAACACGTGACCGTCGCCCTGCGGCTCGCCAAGGCCGCCGATGACCGGCTCTACGGCGCTCACCTGCTGGCCAATCTCGCTACCCAGGCCGTGCACCTGGGCCACTCCCGGGACGCGGCCCGGCTCGCCGAAGCGGCCATTGACGGAGCAGGGCGTGCCCCAGCTGCCGTGCTCGCCCGGCTGCATGCCACCGCCGCCACCGCATACGGGCAGTCAGGCGAGCGACGTGGCTGCCAACTCGCGCTCGCCAAAGCCGAGCGTGCTCTCGACCGCACAGGTGCAGTTCCCGGCCCACGTTGGGTCACCTACTTCAGCCCAGCCCACCTCGCTGGAGCCAAGTTGAGGTGCCTGGGCGACCTACAGCTGTATTCGCAGGCCCTTGCACACGCTCCCGACGCTCTCACCCTCGCCAGCGGGAACACCCGAACACGTGCTCTGCACACTGCTCTCATCGCCGTGACTCATGCCCGCGCTGGCGATACCGACGCCGCCTGCAACTGGGGTCAGAAGCTGACACAGCACGCTTCGGGCATCCATTCGGCGCGTGTTCAACAGCGCGTCCGCGAACTGATCTCAACGCTCAGCCCTCAGCAGTCATCGCCCCAGGTCAACGAGGTTCTGCATAGCCTCGCGACCATGCCGGCAGCCGCGTAGCGTGAGAGCGCCACCTGGACCCGTCCGCTAGCGTCACCGAGGTGACCTGGACGGAGCCCGCCACGTGGTACGCCAACCTGGCTTCCTTCTACGCCGCCGCCGCGGCCTTGATCACCGACCCGGCCGGCAACGTGCTGCTCGTCAAACCCACGTACCGCGACCACTGGGCCTTCCCCGGCGGCTACGTCGACGGGGGCGAATACCCCCATGATGCCTGCGCCCGTGAGATCCGAGAGGAGTTGGGGATCTCCATGGTGGTGGGCAACCTTCTCGTAGTGGACTGGGCACCGCCCACCGGACAGCGGCCACGCGCGATCGTCAGCTTCACGTTCGACTGCGGGTCCATCGCCAACCTTGACGGTCTCGCTCTGCCTGGACAGGAGTTGGAGGAGGCCGCCTTCTTTTCGCCGGAAGAGGCGGAGCAGCATCTTCCCTGCAACGTCGCCAGCCGAGTTCATGCGGCGGTGAGCGCTCGTGACCAGCAGGCACCGGTGTACCTTGCTGGCGGCTCGGCCGTCCCACCGCCAGCCCCTGATGGAGCAGACCACGAAGCAGCCGGGCGACCCACCCCACCATCCTCACTGTCTGCCGCCGACCACACACCGTGGAGCGAGGCAGGGCCAGGGCGGGAAGGTGGAGCGCCCCGAACGCCGGCTGCCGGCCATGTCAGGCTCCCGGCGAAGTGGTGAGAACTTTCTGTACGTCTTCAAGGCGGCCGGCGCCGCCGCCGACCAGGGCCGGGCTCAAGGCCCGCCGGCGGCGCGACATACGACGAGGCCCCGGACGCCCTGCGCTTCTGGCGGATCCGGAGCATGGGTGTTGGTGGCGGGGTCGACTGAGGATGCCGTGCATCCGTCCGGCGACATCGGCCCAGAAACGGGCTGGCGGCGAGAGGGTGGCGGGGTGAGACTGTTGTAGGAGGTGGGGATCGCGTTGGACGATGATGGCGAGTTGGAGATGGTATGGCCGACTAATTCCCACGGCCTACGAGATATGGGTCAAGTCTGGCAGTACATGGCATGTATCGGGTGGCAGAACGGTAACCCGTACGGCCCGATTCAAGGCTACCGGCGTGCGGCGGAGATCATCGCGAGTCAGATAGCTGAACGGCATCACGAGATTGATTTGCTAATCTTTCCGTTCGGCATGTGCTGGCGACATCATATCGAATTGCGCCTCAAGGACCTGCTGCCTGCTTTGCAAGAACTACTTGGACGGCCGGTAGCCGTCGAGCCGAGTCACAACATCGCGAAACTGTGGGACAAGGTTAAGCCGCTCATTATTGAGGCTCACGGTGAGGGCGAAAGCACGGATGTTCGCAACGTCTCTCGCATTATTGGCCAGCTGACGCGGCTCGACAAGGATGGTCAGGAGTTTCGGTACAATAAACGGCGTGATGGCCGGCCCACTCTAGAGGGGGTCGAGTACATCGACGTAAGCAAGTTCCATGAGGCCATGTCGGGCGTGGCCAATTTTCTAGATGGAGTAGATACGGCCACAGACGTTGCATTGGATCACAAGAGGGATATGGCAGAGTACTATTCTTGCGGCTACTAAAGTAGCCAGCTGGAATTTGACCTTGGGCTGAGCGCTGAGCCTGGCGGCTCCTTCGATGTCTGAAGTGCCTCCGGCGGGACCTCGGGCACTCGGGGATGGTGGTGCCATCCCGTCGGCCTCCGTCCGGCTAGAGCCGAGGAGTCGGGGCCTGCCCGGTCAAGGTCATTCAACCGCTTGGCGCTCCACCTTGACCCGGCAGGTCTCAACCACTCCGAAGCCGCCCTCGCCCACCTCTGCGGTGCCGCACCCATCCCCCAGCTCCGGACGAGTGCGCCGCCACCGCCACCGCCGAGGAGGCGACCGCGGCGCCAACCACGCCTACACACCATAGCCCTCTGCCGCAACCGCTACGACCAGCGCACAACACGCCTGCGTCCACTGCCGCATCACCGAAGGCCTCAGCAAGCAGGAGATCCTGCGCCACCTCAAGCGCTACATCGTCCGCGACGTCTACAGCGCCTACGCGCCGACTTCGCCGCCCTCGCCCTTGACCTCCATAGGAGCATCGGGATGGGGCGGCAGCGCAGCGAGTAGGTCAGTCAGTCGTGTCTTCGGTGTCGTCATCCATAAGCGACACCGCCGGATCCTCAGGACTGCTGGGCTTTACAGTTGCGCCACCCGTTAGCTCCAGAGCTCTCTTGTGTAGGTCCGCAGCGCGGATGGTTAGGAACGCCTCATAGTCGTCAGCCATAGCAGCCTTATAGGCGTCCTCGGAAACAAGTAAGCGTTCAAGGCGCTCTCGAAGGACCTGGGTGCCGACCTCGTCCTCTATGCGCTGAAGGTATTCGGAGGGCGCGTTGTCCTTGATGCGGATATTGCTCCAAGAAGTCAGATAGACGATGTTCGCGATCGCGTTGATCTTGCGAGCTTTCGAGCCCTTGTATCCCTTGCGCTGCAAGTACGCACGCGGGAAGAAGTGATGGAACTCTTTATCGTTCCCCCAGTAAAGCGACTTCCCCACATCGATCTTCATCCCGTTAACAAGGTCTACGGGCCCTTGGTGGCCAAGCATGAGCGCGGCCATCTTTGCCGTAGCGCTGTTGGCTCTAAAGTCGCGGTTTACCCAGATGGACGCTGTCGGATTCACCGTAGCAACGTTGATGGCTTCCTGCTCGCCGGCGGCAAAAGATGCGACGGCCACTAGGTCGCTGGCCATCTGCCCTGTATTCCAGCCACCGAAGTAGGTGGAAAGTGTCGTACTCCAGAACCACTTCCGAATTTCCTTGTACTGAGCCGAGGTGGGATACGGGATTCGCCTGAAGAGCTCGGAGAGTACCGCGAATTGATTGACGTAAGGAAGGGCCTTGGATCCGGGAACGCCGATCTCGGTCGCCAGGAAATCGGCGGCAGCCTTAGATGCGACGGAAGCGGAATCTACCGCAATGTGCAGTTGCGATTCTTGCAGGTCTCGTAAATTGTCGATGGCTTCGGAGGAAAATCCCAGTTCGGCCGCTGCCGCAATGATGCGGAGGACAGTTTTTCTGTCTATGCCCTGGAAGTTCTTGGGTGAAAGCTCGTCAAGAACTTGCTCAATGGCATCAACGAGATCGAAAGTCGGTGACCAAGTTGCTGCCCGCATGAGGTCGACGATTGTCAGCGGAGTGCCAGTGCTATTGATCCGCTCAAAGACGGGCGCGACATCCTGAATAGACATGTCGCCGAGGGTGACCACCGGAACCAAGTAGTCGGTGAAGCGGTCGAATAGCCGGTGAGCTCTCTGCTTTAGTTCTTCGTCAAGCGGCACTATGCCGCTGAAGAAAGTCGACGGGTTTGATAGCTTTCGGAGCGGTATCTGATGCACCGGGTGGGCGTCGATGGTATCCAGATGAACGAACTTTCCGGAGCGCAAGTCGTAGGCAAGGTTCCAAACGCTGTTCGCGTCTCCCGGCGTCCAGTAGAGCGCTCCACAGATGGTCGATAAACGCTGTTGGCCGTCAAGCAGATAGTTGACCGGATAGTCCGGCTTGGAGGGTGCAACCTCGAGGTCCGCGATGCTCCGTTCACTCGCGAGCTCCTGTCGCGATTGCCAGAGCAGCATGCTGCCGATCGGGTAGTTCCGGGCGATCGAGTCAAGCAGGTCAATCATCTGCTTCCTGCTCCACACGAAGTTCCGCTGAAAACGCGGCAGGAGGATGTCACCCGTAAGGATGCGGTGGGCCAGCTGGAGAATGCGCTCCGCCGCCGGCTTGGGATCGCGGAAGGCGGGGCTCGCCGTCGTGCTGTCCGTCATGCTTCTGACCCTCCTAGCACCGGCGATACATGCACATGGGACCTTAGCCCCATAGATCGAGTCGGTCGAGGGGCCACGATCGCAGAAAGACGACAAGCCTTATACCTAGTAACGCCTGAGCTGCGCTTCGTAGGCCCGGGGGCCGGCCTAAGCACCTCGCCAGTTCGTACCCGTTGAGTGCCCATTTCGGTAGTCGAGGGCTAGTGCGTGCGACGGCGAAGGCTGTATGCCTGGAGCCCTGCTGGGTCCGGGCACCCTTCGTCGATCGAGCGCGAACGAAAGCGGCGGGATGGCCAGGAGTCCCGGGCGCACACGGATGTGCGACGAGTAATGTATCGACAAGACCGTCGGGTGCGGAATCTCTACGAGTTAGAGCCAGCAACGGCGACCAGCAACCGCGGACTCTGGCATGGACCGCGAGGGCTAGGGCGGAGTAGTGGTAGCTCGTCCGGATGCGGCGGTACAGCAGCAACCGACGGAACCCGACGGGACCGCTACGAAGCCAATCAGGCCGTTCAGTAGCCGCCCCGCCCCCATCTGACCACCTTGCCGGTCTGGGGGTCAAGGGGTCGTAAGTCTCGAATCCAGCCGTCTCGCCCCAGCGCCACGCAGCTGATCGGGATTTCTCCGGCTGGCGATGGCCAGCTGGGCGGCGTACGTCGACAGGGAGTTTCATCCTGGCCAAAGGTTCAGTTCTGGTTTGAAGAGAGTCTGTCCTCCGAACGGGCGGCCGCCGCTCCCCCGGCGGCCGCCCACGCCTCGGTCAGCTGGCATACACCTCCAGTGCCGACAGTTGCCCAGCCGGCCAGCCCGTGTTCCCAGTGACGGTGATCCGCACGTAACGCGTCTGTGCGGCGCTGAAGGTCAGCGTCACCTGGTTGCCGGTGGCCGGGTCGAAGACCCGCCCCGCTGATCCGACCAGCGTGCCGAAGGTGCTCCCGTCGGCGCTGCCCTGCACCGAGAGGGTCTGCGTCCGCGTCGCCCAGGCCGACGACGGGGGCAGCTTCAGCACCACCCGCCCGACCGTGCGCGTCGACCCCAGATCGACCTGCACCCACTGCGGGAACGCGTTGTTGTTGCTCTCCCAGTAGCTGTTCGCGTCACCGTCCACCACGTTGCCCGACCCGTAGCTCTGGACGTGACTGCTCTCCGACGTCGGCCGGCCCCTGGCGAGGTCGGCGTTGGCCGCGGCGTCCGTGGTGACGGTGACCGCCGAGGACGCGCCGGAGGTGTTGCCGGCGGCATCGCGGGCGACAACCGTGAAGGTGTACGCGGTGGACGGGCTCAGCCCGCTCACCGTCGCCGTCGTGCCCGCAACCGTGGCGACAACCGCGCCGCCCTGACGTACCTGGTAGCCGGTCACTCCGGTGTCGTCGGTGGAGGCGGTCCAGGACAGGGACACGCTCGTCGACGTCTTGCCGGTGACAGTGAGGCCGCTCGGGGTGCTCGGCGGGTTGTCCGGGACGGTGCTGCCGGCGTACACCTCGACCTTGGCGAGCTGGCCCGCCGGCCAGCCGGTGTTGCCGGCGATGCTCAGCCGGACGTAGCGGGCCGCGGTGGTCGTCAGCGTGCGGGTGACGGTGTTGCCGGTCGCCGGGTCGAAGGCGAACGCGGAGGCCGCCGCGATGGTCGAGAAGGTGCTGCCGTCGACGCTGCCCTGCACGGTGATGGTCTGGGTGCGCGCGCCCCAGCCGGCGGGCAGCCGCACCACGAGCTTGTTGACCTGGTGGCTGGCGCCGAGGTCGACCTGCCACCAGTGTGGGAAGGCGCCGCCGCCGCTCTCCCAGTAGCTGCCGGCGTCGGAATCCACCGCGTTCGACGCCGGGAACGGACCGTTCTGGCTGCTGGCCGAGGTGGACCGGCCGGCCGCGAGATCGCCGCTGGTCGGGGGCGGGGTGCCGACCATCGGTGGGGTGGGGCGGACCGGGGTGAGGGCGAGCTGCCCCTTGAGCATCCGGCCGCCGTCGGCGGTGATCCGTAGGTAGTAGTCGGAGGAGCAGGCCACGCCGTCCTCGTCCAGGGCGCGGATGTTCGCGCCGGCCGGGGTGGTGGCCTGGGTCTCGGACGTCTTGGCGATCTGGTTGCCCTCGTTGTACTCGTCGAACATGGACACGTAGAGGCCCTGGGAGCCGAGCCGGACCATGTTGTAGATGTGCCGCCAGTAGAAGTCGCCGTGCTTGCGGTGGCCCCCGGCGAGGTCACCGGGCATCACGCAGGGCAGGTAGTCGATGCCGCGCGCCGCGCAGTCGGCCATGTCGCCGACGTTGACGTTGTTGTAGTAGGAGTCCAGCTCCTCCACCGTCCTGGCCCGGTAGACCATCCACGGCGAGATCGCGTGGAACGCGTGGTAGACGTCGAGGAAACCGGGGCGGGAGTCCTCGATGCCCTGCCGCCACCAGGTGGGCACGCCACCGATGACGTAGCAGCCCTGGGCCTTGAACCAGTTGATGACCTCCAGGCAGGGCCCGGGGGTGAAGGGTCGGCTGGGCTCGCTGAAGCCGAAGCCCCAGATGCAGACGACCGGTTTGCCGTTCTGTCGGGCGTACGCCGACGACGCGGTGTGCGCGGCCATCTTCGTCGTCCAGTCGGTCTTGATCTCCGATTGGAAGGTCAGCCAGTCGGTGACGTCGTACATGATGTAGAACTTGCGGTTGTAGCGCTCGGCGGCGGAGCGCACCTTCTGGGTCATCGCGTCGCGGGTCGGGCCCTCGTCGCCCATCGGGTTGAACCGTTGCAGCGCTGCGGTGTCGCAGCCGTTCTCCTGCATCCAGCGGAAGTGGGTGTCCACCGTCTGCTGGTCGTAGGAGGAGAAGAGGGTGGCTGGCTGGCCGTTGCCCAGGTTGGGGTACGCGGTGGGGTAGGTGCGGGTGTACTCGCGCATGTCCGGCCAGGACACGATCGTGGTGTTGGCGGGCGACGGCGGCTGGAACCGGTCGCGGCCCCAGTGCCACCATCCGCCGATCGGTGCCCCGTCGCCGGGTGCGCTGAACCAGCCCTGGTAGCCGACGGTCACCTTGCCGACCACGTCCCCGGGGGGACTGGCGGCGTGGGCGGGGCTGGACATGCTGGTGAGCAGCTCGGTGGTGGAGGCGGTGGCGAGGGCGGACCCGGCCAGCACCGATGTGACGAACCTGCGGCGGGAGACCGCCATGACGACCACTCCTTCGGGACGGAAGGCATTGACGGCCATCGTGGCAGCAGTGGATGCCGACCCGCAAGAGTTAGACTGATCTATGAAAATCCCGATCAGATGACGGGAATTACGCGCTGAGCCCTCAGCCGCTGACGGCGCGCTCCAGCGCCCGCACCGGGGACAGGATCTGGCTGCCGGCCTGGCGGCGGCGGGCGTCGCGCACCGTCATCCGTACGCCCTCGGTGAAGCCGATCTTCGGGTACCACCCGAGCAGCTCGCGTGCCTTCCTGGTGTCCAGCGCCATGTTGCGTACCTCGCCCGGCCAGGGCAGCGGCTCGTACCGGGCCGCGCTGCCGACGCCGGACGCCTCCCGGACCGTGTCGTAGACCTCGTTGACGCTCGTCTGTCGACCCGAGGCGATGTTGACCAGACCTATCCCGGGGTGATGACAGGCGACAGCGATCGCCTCGGCGACGTCGCTGACATGGATGAAGTCCCGGGTCTGCGTACCGTCGTCGTAGATCACCACCTGCCGGCCGCCGAGCAGCGCGTCGGCCATCAGGGACACCACGCCGCAGTCGCTGCCCTCCTGCCGGGGTCCGTAGACATTGCCGAACACCATCGAGGTGTACGGCAGCCCGTGCTGACGCCCGTACCAGTCGAGGTAGTGCACGCCGGCGGCCTTGCTGACGCCGTACGGGCTGACCGGGGCGATCGGATGGTCCTCCCGGACCGGCAGGTCGTGGGCGGCGACGCTGCCGAAGATGGCGCTGCTGGCCGCGTTGATCACCAGCCGTACGCCGCCACGGGCGCAGGCGTCCAGCACGTTGACGGTGCCGAAGACGTTCACGTCGGCGTCGTACAGGGGTGACCGACGGGCCGCGGGGACGCTGGGCTGCGCGGCGAGGTGCACCACCACGTCCGGCTGCCACTGATGGATGGCCTCGACACCCTCCGGCGTACGGATGTCTCCCGAGACGACGTCGGCCTCGGTCAGTCCGCCGTACGCGGCATCGGCCAGGTTCTCGATCCGACCGGTGGAGAAGTTGTCGAGCACCCGGACCTGACTGCCCATCAACATCAGCCGGGCGACCACGTGGCTGCCGATGAAGCCGGCGCCTCCGGTCACCAGCACGCGTCCGGGGATCAGGTCCTTCGGCGGGTCGACACCGACGGCAACAACTGGCTGGTCCATGTGGAACTCCTTGGAACGACTGGGTTGTCGCCCTCAGCGGCAACCGGACGGCCGGCACGACCGTAACCCACCGAATACTCACCAAAGGGATGTTTCGCGCAATGGTTTAGGCCGGTATGCGAGGTTGAGGACAAGAAGTCCTATTTTTGCCCGTCCGGGACTATTGGGGCATTTGTGACTAGTAGCTTACTTCCGGGGTGCTCGTCCGCATGCCCTCAAACCACCTGACGGAGAAGGAGGTCGGCGCGTTGAGAAAGACCCCGGGACCCGTGACCGCGGACTCAGCTCCGTTGCCGGGCAACGACAGCGCGACCTCCTACGACCTCGCCGGGGCACCAGGGTCCGAGACGCGACAACGCCCGGAGATCCCGCTGCAGCTTCAGGAGTTGTTCACCCGCTACGAGCAGGCCACCCGCTCCGACCAGCACAGACGGCGGGCCCGCGTGGTGGTGCTCGAGGCGAACGACGCGGCCACCACGCCCGACCGCCTCGACGAGGAGTTCGACGTGGCCGTCCGACTCCCGGTGCCGGTCTGCGCCGAGGAACTCGCCGAAGTGCTGGCCAGCGTCCGCCCTCGACTCCTGTTGCTCAAGCACTCCCTGGAGAGCATCGACGACCGCATCATCACCAGTTGCATGAGTGCCGGCGTCGAGATCATGGTGCTGGCCCGCCCCGTCTACGGTCTGCTGCGGGCACCCGCGATGGCGCGCTTCGGTGGGCTGCCCTGGATCCGGCTGGGTTCGGGCGGCGCCGGCCGAACCCGAGGCGAGCGGCTCAAGCGGTTCTTCGACCTCGGCGTGATCCTGCTCAGTGCCGTCGTGGTGATCCCACTGATCGCGGTGATCGCCGGCGTGGTGTCGTTCACCGGCCCACCGTTCTACCTCCAGCAACGCGTCGGCACGGGTGGCCGCCTGTTCCGGGTGGTCAAGTTCCGGACCATGCGGGTCGGCGCCGAACAGACCACCGGCCCGGTCCTGGCCCTGCCGGACGACGTCCGGATCACCCGACTGGGTCGCTGGCTTCGACGGTCCCGGCTGGACGAGTTGCCCCAGCTCTGGAACGTGCTGCGCGGCGAGATGAGCCTCGTCGGGCCTCGCCCGGAACGACCGGAGTTCATCGCCGGCTTCACCCGGTTGCCCGACTACGACCTGCGGCACCTGATCCGGCCGGGGCTGACCGGCATCGCGCAGCTCACCGGCGGATACGCGGCCACAGTGGAGGAGAAGCTCCGCTGTGACCTGCTCTACCTCAATTGCCGCTCGATGCGGGTCGACCTGACCCTGCTCCTGCTGACCGTCGTCGAGCTGTTCCGCGGGTTCCCCCGTGGCTAGCGCGACCCACGCGGTGGAAACCCGCGTCACCCGCAACACGGCCAGCATGCTGGCCGCGCGGGTGGTCACGGCGGTGGCCGGACTGGTCTCGGTGCCGGTCATCTACCAGCAGCTCGGGCCACGGGAGTTCGGGATCTGGGTGGTGCTCACCGGCCTGCTGGCGATGGCCGCCCTGATCGACCTCGGACTCGGCTCCGCACTGGTCCGCGAGGTGGCGCGGGCCGAGAGCCCGGCGGACCGCGACCTGGTACGTCGGCTGCTCGGGCTGGGGCTGGGCTGGGCCGTGCTGCTGGGCCTGCTCACCCTGGGAGCGCTCGGTGCCTGCTGGCCGTGGCTCGTCGGGCCGCTGCGCCTCGCTGACCTGGCCGACGAGGCGTGGCAGGCCACCCTCTGGCTGGTCGTCAGCCTGGTGGCCGGCGCCGTGGAACTGCCGTGGCGGGCCGTACTCGAAGGCGGCCAACGGTACGGGTCACTCGCCGCGATCAGCGCCGGCACCGCCATCCTCGGGGCAGCCCTCGCCATCCTGGTGGTACGCCTCGGCGGCGGCCTGGTGGCGTTGGCCGCCTCGGCCGCCGCGACCGGGGCGATCCGTACCCTCCTGCTCACCGCGACGACCCACCGCCAGTGCCCGGACCTGTCCCCACGATGGGGACGGACCTGCGTCGCCGACATCCGGCGGATCGGCGGCTACGGCCTGCGGGTGCAGGTCTCCAGCGGCGCAGGAATCGTCAATGTGGAACTCGATCGCCTCATCCTCGCTGGTGCCTTCGGCCCCGCCGTGGCCGGCGGATTCGACCTGGGCAGTCGCCTGCTCAACCTGCTCCGCCTGCCCCCGGGTTTCGCCCTCATCGCGCTGTTCCCCGCAGCGGTCGCCCGCACGGTGTCCCAGGGCACCGGCTGGCTGGACCGGTTCCACCTGACCGCCACCCGGTACCTCGCGCTGTTCCTGGCCCCGGCCACCGCCGCGCTGATGGTCAGCGCCGATCCGCTGGTCCGGCTCTGGCTGGGCCACCAGGTCCCCTGGGCCGCGGCGAACATCATCGTCCTCGCGCCCGCGTACGCCCTCAACCTGATCGCCGGGGCGGCGACGATCGCCGCCCGCGCCGAGGGCCGGCCCGGGTTGGAGACGCGGTACGTACTGCTCTCCGTCGTCCTCAACCTGGTCCTGACCGTGCCGCTGCTGCTGCTGTGCGGGCCGCTCGGCGTACCGCTGTCGACAGCGCTGGCGGTGGTGCTCAGCACCGGGTACTTCCTTGTCTACTTCCACAGCGCCACGGCCCGGCCGCTGGCCCCGCTGGCGCGGGCGATCTGGCCGCCGCTCGCCGCGGCTGTCGCGGCCGGGTTGGTCACGGCGGCGGCCAGCCAGTTCCTGCCGGACGGTCCGGGACGCCTCGACGCCGCCCTCGCCGTGTCGTCCCGGGCGGGTCTGACAGTGCTCGTCGCCGGCGCGCTGCTGATCGCCGGCGGGCACCTGGGCGCGAGCGACCGGATGCGACTGCACCGGCTGCTGCGCGCGCCGACGGCAGTGCTGTCGCCGAGCGCGGGCGGTCCGCGATGAGCGTCGACCACCGCACCGCGCGGTGCGTGCTGTGTGGGCCACGGCAGGCCCACCTGCCCCGACTCGGCGGGCTGCTGCGCCGCTGCGAGGGCTGCGGCTTCAGCTGGACCGCGCAGGAGCAGGCGACCGAGGACGGGCGATACGACGAGGACTACTTCGCCGAGGGTGGTTACGACGACTACTTCCGGGCCGCGCCACGCCGGTTCGAGGCACGGCGGCGGTTGCGTTGGCTGCTGTCCACCGTCCGCCCCACGGTGCTGCTCGAAGCCGGTCCCGCCGGCGGCTACTTCCTCGAAGCCGCCCACCAGGCCGGAATCACCGCCAGCGGCATCGAAGTCGGCCACGCCGCCGCCAGCTTCGCCCGCGACCACCTCCACATGCCCGTACGCCAGGGCTACTTCGAAGCCATCGCACCCACCCTCACCGCCGACGTCGTCTGCGCCTTCCACGTCCTCGAACACGTCGAAGACCCCCGCGCCTTCCTGCACGCCGCACACACCGCCCTCACCCCCGGCGGCTGGCTCGCCCTCGAAGTACCCAACATCGCCTCCGCCGCCGCCAACCGACTCGGCACCGACTGGCCGGGCCTGCAACCGCGCTACCACCGCTGGCACTTCACCCCCGACACCCTGGTCCGGCTGGTGACCGACCTCGGCTTCGAGGTGGTCCGGCAGGACACCACAGTCTTCCGCTACTACATGCCGCTCGCCTACCGGCTGCGGCACGCCCGACATCTACTCCCCGCCGACGTGCTCGGGCTCCGCTCACCGCGGTTGACCCACCCACGCCTCGGCGACCTGCTCCGGGTGATCGCCCGGGCGCCACGAACCGGACGGAGCACCTGATGAAACTCGATGGGATCGAGCTGGTCCGCTGCCAGCTCTGCGGCCGCGCCGGTGGGCACTCGCCGACCCTCGGCGAGCTGCTGTGGAGCTGCCCGGACTGCGGCTTCGTCTGGACCGCGGGCAGCGCCCCGGCTCCCGAGGAGCTGTACGACGAGGCCTACTACACGACGGACGGGTACCAGGACTACTTCGCCTCGGCCGGTCAGCGCCGGTTCGAGGCGAGCCGACGGTTGCGCTGGCTGCTCTCCACAGTCCACCCCACAGTCCTTCTCGAAGCCGGCTGCGCGGGGGGTTACTTCCTCGAAGCCGCCCACCAGGCCGGAATCACCGCCAGCGGCATCGAAGTCAGCCACGCCGCCGCCAGCTTCGCCCGCGACCACCTCCACATGCCCGTACGCCAGGGCTACTTCGAAGCCATCGCACCCACCCTCACCGCCGACGTCGTCTGCGCCTTCCACGTCCTCGAACACGTCGAAGACCCCCGCGCCTTCCTGCACGCCGCACACACCGCCCTCACCCCCGGCGGCTGGCTCGCCCTCGAAGTACCCAACATCGCCTCCGCCGCCGCCAACCGACTCGGCACCGACTGGCCCGCCATCGCTCCCGCGTACCACCGCTGGCACTTCACCCCGGACACGCTGAGCCGGATGCTCGTGGAGTCCGGGTTCCGGGTGATCTCCCACGACACGGTCTTCTCCCGGTTCTACTGGCAACCGGCGGCACGGCTGCGCAACGCCCGCGATCTGCTGGTCGCCGACGTCGCCGCCAGCCGGTCGCCCCGGGTGACGCACCCACAACTCGGCGACCTGCTGCGGATCTTCGCCCGCCGCGACGACCGGGCGGTGTCCTGATGGCCGCCCCGCTGCTGTCGGTGCTCCTGATCAGCTGGAACACCCGCGAGCAGACCCGACAGTGCCTGGAGTCGCTGGCCTCGACCGTCGACCCCGACCTGGACTACGAGGTGGTTGCCGTCGACAACGGCTCATCCGACGGCTCCGCCGAGATGCTCAGCGACCAGCCCCGGGTCCGGCTGATCCGCAACAACCACAACACCGGGTTCGCCGCCGCCGTCAACCAGGCGTACCGCCGGGCGAACGGGCAGTTGATCCTGCTGCTCAACAGCGACATCCGGTTCCACCCCGGCGCGCTCTCGCGGATGATTGACCACCTGCGGGAGCGGCCGGACGTGGCGGGGGTCAGCCCGCTCTACCTCAACCCGGACGGCACCTTCCAGCAGCACTACGTCCAACAGCCCAGCTTCACCGCCACCATCGCGCTGGTGACCGCGCTGCGCCGGCTGCCCGGGTTCCGCCAGGCGCTGCACCGGTTCCAGATGCGCGGCGAGGACTTCAGCCGTCCCCGGCAGCTCGCCTCGGGCAGCTGCATGCTGCTGCGCCGCTCGGTGCTCGGACAACAGACCATCTTCGACGAGGCGTTCCCCGTCTACTGGAACGACGCGGTCCTCGCGCGGCAGCTCGACCAGGCCGGACACCAGCTGTGGATGCTCCCGGACGCCGTGGTGACGCACAGCCGCGGCGCGTCCTGCCGGCTGCTCGGGCCGACCATCCGCTTCCGACACCTGCTGGGCAGCCTGGTCGGGTACCTGCGGCTGACCCAGCCCCGGTACCGGTTGCCGGTGTTCCGGGCCGCGCTGCTCGCCGACCATTTGGTCAAGCGGCTCTTCGGTCGATCCGTACAGCTGGGCCTGGGCGACCTGCTCGCCGCGCTGCGCGGCGACGTCGGTCCGCTGCCCGACGGTGACACCCGCGACTGGGTGGTGCTGTTCAGCCGGACCCGATGGTCCGTCGACGGGCATTCGGCGGTGCTGGGGCAGTTGGCGCCCGGGCAACGGTTGCTCTTCGTCGACCCGCCGGGACGCCGGCCGCGCTGGCGGTGCGAGGTGACCCCGATCGGTGCGGAGGCCTGGCACGCCGTCGCACCGACAGCGCTGCCGCTGGGTGATGCGGTGCCGCTTCTCAACTGGATCAACCGGCGGATCGCGGCCGGCGCGCTGCGTGGCTGGCTGGACCGGCACGCGGGCGCCCGACTGCTGCGACTCGACGACGAGCGCGCCCGCCCGGTGCTCGGCCGCCTCGGCGAGGACGAGTTGCTGCCTGCCGGAGCGCCACGGCCGATGGAACGGTCCGGCCGTGGCTGAACACACCAGCACCCTGCAACCGGCGGCCGCGGCGGTCGTGCCGCCCGCCGACGGCGACCGCGACTGGGTGGTCATCTTCAGCGGCACGCCGTGGGCGAACGGCGCCCACCGGCAGCACGCGCTGGCCCGCGAGCTGACCGTCGACCACCGGGTGCTCTTCGTCGACCCGGCCGGGCACCTCCCGCGCTGGCGGGTCCAGGTCCGGGAGGTGGCCGACGGCCTGTGGCAGTGCGCCGGGCCGGCGCTGCTGCCGTTCGGTAGGCACCTGCCTCCGGCCAACCGGGTCAACCGCTGGCTCGCCGCGCGGGTGCTGCGCCGCTGGTTCCGGCGGCGGGAGGCATCCGTACGACTGCTCTGGCTGGACGAGGACCTGGCCGCGCCGGTCGCCGCCCGGCTGGACGCGTCCGCCGTCGTCTACGACGCCACCGACCTGGACTGGACGTTCACCCGCCCCTGGAACCGTTGGCATCTGCGCCGCGCGCTGCGCTCCGCGGTCGGCGCCGCCGACCTTGTCCTCGCCTCGTCCACCGCGCTACCCGACCGGATGCCCACCTCCGACCCGGCACCGGTGGTCCTGGCGAACGGATGCGACCCGGACCGCTTCTCGCCGGACGGCCCGTTCGCACCCTGGTTGCTCAGCCTGCGCCGACCCCTGATCGGCTACAGCGGGGCGGTCGACACCCGGGCCTTCGACGCGGACCTGGTCGCCTCGGTGGCGCGCGCCCACCCGGAGTGGACGTTCGTGTTGGTCGGCCCGTCCACCCGGGCCGGCCGTGCCCCGCTCGCCGGACTGTCCAACGTGGTGCTTGTCGACGCCGTCCGCTTCGCCGACGTGCCGGGCATCCTGCGGGCCTGCGACGTCACCATGATCCCCTACCGGGTTGGTGGGCTGATCGACTACGTGCACCCGAAGAAGTGCTACGAATACCTGGCCCTCGGCAAGCCCGTCGTCGCGACGCCGCTGCCGGCGCTGCGGTCCCTGGGCGACACCATCGCCCTCGCCGGCGACCCGGCGAGCTTCGCCGCGGCGCTGGCCGATGCGCTGGACCGCGCCGGCGCGCCCGACGACGCCGCCCGACGCCGAGAGGTCGCCACCCGCAACAGCTGGTCGGCGCGGGGCGTCCAGCTGCGTTCCCTGTTGGCGGGGTTGCCGCGATGAGAGTGCCCATCGTCGCGCCCGGTGTGGTGCTCGTCGGCGCCGCGCTGGGCGGTGTGGTGACAGTGGTGACCCTGCTGCCCGGGCCGGTCGGCCTGGCCGCCGCCGTCGGAGTGCTGTGTTTCGGCGCGTTTCTGCTCTGGCCCTGGGCCGTGCTGCCGGTCGGGATCATCGGCGGCGCCGTGGTGGGTGCTGTGCTCAGCGGCGGCGACGTGCGCGGCTACATCGCGGTGAAGGTGCTGCTGCTGGCCGCCGGCGGCGCCGCGCTGGCCACCCGCCACTGGCTCGGGGCGGAGCGGGGCATCCGGCGTACCGCCGCCGACGTGGGCATGCTGGTCCTGGTCGGGTTGACCGTCGTGGCGGCCACCTACGGCCTGGCCGTCGGCAACCTTCCGGCGGAGGTAATGGTCGCCGCGTACCAGGTGGCCACGATCCCGGTGTACTTCTTCGTCGCCACCCACACCCTCACCACGCCCCGTCGGATCCTGGCCGCCGGCATCCTGTACGTGGTGCTGGCGGGGGCCTTCACCGCCATCTCGGTGACGGCACCGGGGCGGCACGGCGGGCTCATCACCCTCATGGCCATCCCCGCGCTGATCTGGATCGCCGGTCGGGTGCGGGGTTGGCGTCGAGCCGGCGCCCTCATGCTCGGCGGGTTCTTCGCCGTCGACGTGCTCCTCGCGTCGTACCGGGGCATCTGGCTCGCCGCGGCGCTGACCGGGCTGATCATGCTGGTTCGCGGTGGTCGCACGGTCCGCACCGGCCTGGCCGCCACCGCCGCGGCGGCGGTGGCGGTGGCCGCGATCCTGGCCCTGCAACCGGGGGTACGAGAGCGCGCCACGGAGATCACCAAGGGGTTCGAGCAGTCCGCCGGTTACCGGGGGGTGGAGTCCGAGGTCGGCCTGGGCGTCTTCGCCGACCAGCCGTTGGTCGGGGCCGGCCTCGGACAGACCACGCCGGACATCTACCTGGCCGGCTTCACCTTCACCGACGTCGGGCCGGTGTACCACGCCTTCTACGTCACGGTGCTGGCCAACCTCGGGCTGGTCGGCCTCCTGCTGGTCCTCTGGCCGATCCTGCGCAGCATCCGCGTCGGCCTGCGCAGTCGGGACGGGATCGCGCTGCCGTTCGCGGCGCTGTGCTGCGGTTTCCTGGCCGCCGCCCTCTTCGCGGCGCCGACCGACGGGCACTGGGAGCTGGGCCTGTTGCCGGCGCTGACCCTCCTCACGGCACACCACGAGGGGGCGCGGCTGCGGCGAACCGCCCGGCCGCCGCTGCTGCGCGGCGTCCTGACCCGACCGGGTGTGGCGGCATGAGCGGGGCCGACGCCACCGCGGTGGTGGTCACCCACAACTCGGCGGGACAGATCGTCGCCGCCCTGAGCGCGCTGCGGCAGGCGCAGGTGCCGGTGCGGTTGGTGGACAACGCCTCCACCGACGGCACTGTCGACCTCGTCCGACGCCGCTTCCCCGAGGTGACGGTCCTCGCCAGCCCCACCAACACCGGGTTCGCCACCGCCGTGAACCGGGCCGCGGCCGGGGTCGACACCGACGTCGTGCTCCTGGTCAACCCGGACTGCGTGGTCACCCCCGGCGCGGTGGCGGAACTGGTCCGGTTGCTGCGCGACCGACCGTCGGTGGGCATCGCGGGGCCACGGCTCACCGACGCGCACGGCCGGGTCGCGATCAGCGCCCACCGCTTCGAATCCCTCGGCACGGTGCTGGCCAGCCGGTTCGGTGGGTCGCTGGTGCCGGTCTCGCTGCGACGGTTGCTCAGCGGTCGGCAGCGCCGGGCCGCGTACGACGCCTGTGTGCGCGGGGCGCAGCCGGTGGCTGTGGACTGGCTCTCCGGTGCCTGCCTGGCCGTGCGTCGCGACCTGTTCGAGGCGATCGGCGGCCTCGACGAGGGCTACTTCCTGTACTACGAGGACGAGGAGTTGTGCCTCCAGGCGGCCCGGCACGGCGCCCAGGTGCTGTACGTGCCCTCGGTGACCGCCGTGCACACCGGCGGGGCGAGCAGCTCCGACCCGGCCTGGATCTGGCCCCACCTGTACCGCAGCATGCTGCGGTTCTTCGCCCGCCACCGCGCCGGCACCCTGCGCGCGGTACGCGGCGTGGTGCTGCTGCGCGCACTGATCGGCATCGGACTGGCCGGGGCGCGGATGCCAGTGCAACCCCGGGCCGGGACGGCCCGGATGCGCGCCTGGACCCGCGTCGGCCGAATCGCTGTCACCCGACCTGAAACGAGAGGAGGAGCGTGATGCACGTCCTGACAACGGTCGTCGGCAAGCGCACCGAACACTGGACCGACCTGTTCGACGTTCTGTGCGAACAGCCGGACGTCACCCTCACTGTGCTCGCCGCGGACGTGTCCCCGGCGACCCGACGCGAACTGGCCCGGCTGGCCCGTCGACACCACCGGCTGCGGTACCACGTCGTCCCGCACCTGCTCGGCGAGTCGCTGACCGGGCACATGGCCTCGGTGCTGTTCCGGCTGCCCGGCCAGCACAAGGTGACCACCGCCCGCCCGGACATCCTGCACGTCATCGGCGAGGCCGCGTACCTCACCACCTGGCAGGCGCTGCGGCTGCGTCAACGCTGCTGGGCCGGGGTGCCCACCACGTTGTACGCCGCGCAGAACGTGGTCACCCGCTTTCCGGTGCCGTTCCCCCGGATCGAGCGACAGTCCTACCTCTCCGTCGACCACGCCTTCCCGATCACACCCGCGGCGCTGAATGTGCTGCGGATCAAGGGTTACCGGGGCCCGGCCACGATCGTGCCGCTCGGCGTGGACACCCGGATGTTCAGGCCGCTGCCGACCGATCCGGTCGCGCGGCCGTTCACTGTCGGGTTCGTCGGGCGGTTCGAGCCGCACAAGGGAGTGGTCGACCTGCTACGAGCCGCCGAGCTGATCGACTGCGACGTGTCGCTGGTCGGGGAGGGCAGCCTCGGCGCCGAGATCGAACGGGCCGCCGCGCGCCGACCGGGCCGGGTGCACCGGCACGGCTGGGCAGGGCACGCCGAGTTGCCCACGCTGCTGAACGACATGGACGTGCTGGCGATGCCATCGATCGAGGTGGTGCAGCGCAACACCCTGCCGTGGATCGGTATCCCGCTGCGCGAGCAGTTCGGCCGGGTGCTGGTCGAGGCGATGGCCTGTGGCGTACCCGTCGTGGGCAGCGACGTCGGCGAGATCCCCTACGTGGTGGGCGACGCCGGTCTCGTCTTCCCCGCCGGCGACGTCTCCGCGCTCGCCGCCCGCCTCGCGCGGCTGCGCGACGACCCGGCGCTCTCCGGCCAGTTGGCCAACCGTGGGTTGGCCCGCGCCGGCGCCGAGTTCGGCTGGGACCGGATCGCCGAGACCCTCTGCACGACCTGGCGCGGACTGCGGTCCCCGGCCCGGTCGCTGTGCACATCGCCCGCCGAGGCCGGGCACCCAACCAGAGAGGCGATCGCCTGATGAGCGCGTCGATAGATGTCAAAGGTCTGCTCGGTGCCTCCTGGCGCCGGGTGGGCGTACCGCTGCTCGGCCTGTGCGCGGGCCTGGCCGCCGCCCAGGGAGTGACCCAGCTCCTCCCTGCGCGCTACGAGGCGGAGGCCTCGGTGCTGGTCAGCGCCGAGCAGACCAACGAGGACAGACCGGCGGATCTGGCCCTCGCGCAGAACCTCACGCCCACCATCGCCCGACTGGTCGGGTCCCGGGAGGTAGCGCTGGAAGCGGCGCGTTCACTGCAACTTCCCGAGCGGGCCGTGCTCGGTCACGTCAGCGGCGAGTACGAACTGGGCCTCCAGATCATCACCGTGCACGCGAGCGCCGGCACCGGCACGCAGGCCGCCGCGATCGCGAACGCCGCCTCCCGCGCCGTCAGTCAGCAGCTGGGCCGCCTGGACATGGGCGGTTCCACCAGCATCAACGCACGGGTTCTCGACACCGCCAGCCCGCCGGCCCGGCCGGCCTTCCCGAGGCCGCTGCTGAACGGCGTGCTCGGAGCCCTGGCCGGGCTGCTGGCCGGTTGGGGCGCGACCATACTGCGCGACCGGTTCGACAGCCGGCTGCGCGACATCGGCCAGATCGAGGCGCGCCTGGGCCTGCCGGTGATCGGGGTGCTGCCGAAGCTGCCGCGCCGCTTCGCCCGCCATCACGCCGCCGCGCTGTACGCCCGCACCAACGTCGCCGACGCGGTGCGCGCCACGATCTCGACGCTCAGTGTGCTCACCGCTCCCCTGCCCCGTCGTCGGCTGCTGGTGACCAGCGCGCACGACGACGACGGCAAGGCGTTGGTGACCGCCCTGCTCGGTCTCGGCATGGCCGATGAGCACTGTCGGGCCACGCTGGTGGACGGGGCGGTACGGGACCCGGTGCTGTCGGGACACTTCCCGGAGGCGCCGCACACCTGGCAGCAGGTGCTGGCCCAGAAGTGCCCGCCGGTGCGCCTGGTCGACTTCCCCACCCTGACCGTGCTGCCGGCCGAGCCCCGCGAGGGCGCCGACACGGAGGCCCTGCACGAGCTGGGCGGCCTGCTCAACGCGCTGGGCGAGGACGAGGACTGCGTGATCGTCCACGCGCCGCCAATCCTGGCCGGACGGGAGATCTCGGCGTTCGCCCAGCACGCGGACGGCGTGCTGCTGGTCGTTCGCGCCGGCCGGACGAACCTGGACGACAGCACCCGGGCGGCCCGGCTCGTGCAACAGCTCGGGCTGCCGCTGGCGGGTGTCGTGGTGATCGGTGCGGTGCCCCGACCGGACCACCGCTCGAGCAGCGAGCAACCGGCCCTGGTGCCGGGCGCGACCCAGGATGCCCTGGCCCTGCCGGCGACGAGGGCGGGCGCTCAGGGCGCGGTCATCCGTGAGCTGGTCAGCGCCCTGATCGAGGACAAGTCCGGGCCGCCCGGACGGCACCGCCGACAGAGCTCGGGTGAGTCGGCCCCGGCCGGCAGGACCGTCGAAGGTAGGACGGTCGAGGGCACAACGGTCGAGCGCACGCCCGTCGACCGCAAGCCGGTCGAAAGCGCGACGGCCGGCAGCGTGCCGGTCGAGCGTCAACCGGTCGAGAGCACCGGGGGCGGCGTCGTGGCGCCCCCGGAGGCGCCGGCCGAGCCGACCCGGATCGAGGATGCCATCACCCAGCCGAACCCGGTGGTGACGGATGCCCCGGACCGGCCCGAGCAGGTGCCGACGCCCACCGCCCAGCCCGAGCCCGCGGCTCCGGCCTGGGGTGGCTCCCCCGCCGTGGCGGGTGTTCTCGGCCGACCGTTGGCCCGGCCCGAGACGGTCTGGCGGTCACCGGTGGTGGAGGCAGCGCTGCCGGAGCCTCCCCCGAACGCCCCGGTGGCCAACCAGACGGACCGCTGGCCGGCCTTCGGGCAGCAGTGGCTGGCCGCCGGGCGGCCGAGCGCGGAACGACCCTCCACCGGGCCCATCGTGCTGCGACGGGCGGTAGCCGTCGGCGACGCCGATCGCTGGGGCTGACGACGGCCGGAGCAACGGTCGGCGGCCCCGCCCACGACAGGCGGCCCGACCAGCTGGCTACAAACCACACTGAGAAGGAGACAGGCCGATGAGTGAGATGTTGATACCCACACAGGCGTCCGAGCCGTCGCTGGACGACCCCCGCGCCCTCTACTGCGATCTGCTCAAGAAGGCGTTGACCCGCTATGTCTTCCGCGAGACGTGGATGCCCTACCACCCACGTCAGGGCTCCCTGCACGGCCGGATCCTTCAGCACGGCCGGCACCTGCTGCGACGTAAGGGCCTGGAGCTGGTGCTCCAGTTCCCGTTCGACGCGGAGGCGCGGGCCACCGGCCGGGACTGGCCGCCGGAGGCCGAAACCATGATCGGGCTGCGGCGGCTGGACAACCTGGAGCGATGCGTCAAGGACGTGTTGGAGCGGGGCGTGCCCGGTGACCTGATCGAGACCGGTGTGTGGCGGGGCGGGGCGGTCATCTTCATGCGCGGGATGCTGCGCGCCTACGGCGACCGGGACCGGACGGTGTGGGTCGCGGACTCGTTCCGCGGCCTGCCGAAGCCGGCTCCCCACCGGGTCGAGGACGTCGAGGACGCGCTCTGGCAGGTGCCCTTCCTGGCGGTGTCGTTGGAGCAGGTGAAGGCGAACTTCGAACGGTACGGGCTCCTCGACGGCCAGGTGCGGTTCCTCAAGGGCTGGTTCTCGGACACCCTGCCGACCGCGCCGGTGGAGCAGATCTCGGTGATGCGTCTCGACGGGGACCTCTACGACTCGACGATGGTCGCGCTGCGCTCGCTCTACCCGAAACTCTCCGTCGGAGGCTACGTGATCATCGACGACTACCACGCGGTACGCGGCTGCAAGCAGGCCGTCGACGACTTCCGCGCCGAACACGGCATCGAGGACGAGCTGCACCAGGTGGACTGGACCTGCCGCTACTGGCGGCGGTCGCGCTAGACCTGGCCCGACAAGAGTCGGCGGGTGGGAGGTCCTGGGACCTCCCACCCGCCGACTTGCTACTCGTGCTCAGTTGGCCGGTGGCGTCTGCGGGTTGGCCGCTACCCACTGCGCCACCCGGTCCTCGCGCAGGGCGGCGAAGAGCGCCGGGGCCCGGACCTCGTCCAGCCGCACCGCGGACCCGGCCGGGGTCTGCAGGTTCGCGTCGCTGAACGGGACGGTGACGAACTGGACGGTCTCCGGCTTCACCTTGCGCAGCAAGAGGGCGAGGTCGGTGAGGTTCAGGTCGCGGTCGACGACAAGTGATTCGGCCGCGGTGGTGAGCACCCGGTCGAGTCGGGTCGGGCTGGTGAGCAGATCTGTCGCGGTGACCCGCTCGGCCAGGGCGCGTACCACGAGCTGCTGGTCGTGGATGCGGCCGAAGTCTCCGCCGGGCACGCCGTGCCGCTGTCGCATCAGGTCGTCGGCCGCCTTGCCGTCCAGGTCGTGGCAGCCGGCGGGCCAGGTGGTGCCGGTGTCCGAGGACTTGACGGTGTACGGCAGGCACACGTTGATCCCCTCCACCGCGTCCACCAGCTTGCGGACGGCGGCGAAGTTGGCCACCAGCACGCCGTCGAGTGGTAGCCCGGTGAGCTTGGCGACCGTCTCGGCGGCCAGGGCGGCTCCGCCGAACGCGAACGCAGCGTTGATCTTGTTGGGGCCGCCGGCCCAGGTCTGCCCCGCCGCGGGCACGTCGACGTAACTGTCCCGGGGGATGGAGACGACGGTGGCCGCCTCTCGCGCGGCGTTGACGTGCACCAGCATGATGGTGTCCGACCGCTGCCCGGGGTAGAGGGCCTGGTCCGGCTCGCCGTCGCGGGAGTCCGACCCGAGCAGCAGCAGATTGAGCGGCCCCGACTCCCACCTGCGGTCGTCGTGGGTGCCCTGGCCGAGGATGTCCTCGCGCTGGACCCGGCCCTCGTACCGGTGCTTCAAACCGAAGCCGACGGTGACGAGGCCGGCGCAGAGCACGCCGAACATCAGGAGCAGGGCGAGGCCCGCCTTCTTCCACCCGGCCATCGCCCGCCACCTCGACGGCGCCGGCGTGGCCGTGCGTCCGGGGATACCGGTCACCATCTTGACCACCTCTGCACGAACTATCGGGACGCTGAACCTGTTGTGTGGCAAGGGATGCAACCGCTCGGGACACGTGCCTGCCACACTCATGAAGCATTTAATCACTCTTTAGGGTCTCTATGCCGCTTTATCCTATTTGACCGGTTCTGCGGTGCCATTCTGGCCTTCGAGTTAGCGAGGGAGTTGGCATGTACGGAGTACCCACCAAGGGGCCACACATCGGAGGTGGCCTTGCCGCCACCGGGGTTGCCGTTCAGTCCTGGTTGCTGGTCGGCGTCGGGCTGGTAGTGCTGGGTCTGGCACTGTGGCTCGTCGCCATGTTGGGCCGCGAGCGATGACAGGTTCCCGACGCGGGTCGTGGCTGCGCGCCAGCGCAGGTGGCCTGATCGGAGTCGCCGCCGCCGTCGCCATGCTCTGGCGGTGGCACGACATCGCCAGCGCGGAGGCGTGGCTGAACGCCCATCTTGTCAACGCCGTCGGGTTGGCGGACACCAAATCCATCGGCGCGGCCGTGATCTTCCCACTGGACGAGCGCTGGGTCGGCTTCATGGTCTCCAGCGGCTGCTCGGTCGCGATGTTGTTGATCCCGCCGATCGTGCTCGCGTCGACGTTGATCGGGTTCCGCCGCATCTCCCTGACGCGTGGACTCAACGCCCTGGCGATGGCCGTCGCGCTGCTGGTCACGGTGAACCAGATCCGACTCGGCGCGGTGGTGGTCTCGATGCAGACCTGGGGCTTCAAACTGGGCTACGAACGCAGCCACGTGCTGATCGGCTCGGTGATCACGACCGCCGGTCTGATCGCCGTCACGATCCTCTTCGTGGTCCTGGTCAGCCGGACCAAGCGGATCTCCGGGACGGTCGCCGGTGTCCACTGAGACGCAGTCGCTCGCCCTGCTCAACACCGCGGCGTTCCTGCTGTGCGTCAGCTTCTGCGCGTACGTGCTGAGCATCCTGGTGTTCCACCTGAAGAGCGGACGTAGTCGGGGCGGCAGCCCGGACGGCTTCGACTGGCACATCATCGTGCCGTGCCGCAACGAGGCGTCGGTCATCGGCGACACCGTGCGGCGTCTGCTCTGCGACTTCCCGCAGGCGACCGTCTGGTGCGTCGACGACGCGTCCGACGACGGCACGCTGGCCGAACTGGCGGCCTTCACCGACCAACCGCGGGTTCACGTGATCCAGCGTCAGCTACCGGACGCGCGACAGGGCAAGGGCGCCGCGCTCAACGCCGCCTGGCGACGCATCGATCAGTCGTTGCCCGCCAACGCGGACCGTGGTCGGGTCATCGTCGGGGTCCTGGACGCGGACAGCCGACTCGACCCCCAGGGTCCGGTAGCCCTCTCCGGCCGTCAGTACTTCGGTTCGGCGCAGGTCGGGGCGGTACAGGTGGAGGTGCGGATGCTCCAGTGCGCGCCGCGCCGGTACGCAGAGCCGACCGCGGTCAGTCGCTGGGGACGGCTGCTGGTCAGGCTCCAGGACATGGAGTTCCGCGCCCCGATCGCCGCCATGCAGTCGCTGCGGCGACGCACCGGCAGCGTGGCGATGGGCGGCAACGGGCAGTTCACCCGACTGTCCCTGCTCAACGAGATCGCCGACCAGCACGGCACACCGTGGCACGGCGCCCTCCTTGAGGACTTCGAGCTGGGCCTGCACATCCTGCTGGCCGGGGGCCGCACCGAGTACTGCCCGGAGAGCTGGGTGGCCCAGGAGGCGCTGACCCGGATCCGCCCGCTGGTGCGGCAACGCACCCGCTGGGCCCAGGGGTCGATGCAGTGTGGCCGCTACCTCGGTAGGGTGCTGCGCTCGCCACGAATCGGCAACTCGGCCACCCTGGAGATCGCCCACTTCCTGGCCGCACCGTGGACCCAACTGCTCGGCACGCCGATCTACATCGCCTGCCTGGTGGTGATGTCCTACTACATCGACAACACGATGGGTGGACTGCGCGGCTGGTGGAGCAGTGGCGGCTGGGGCGTACCCCCGTTGGTGCTCGTCTTCGGCATCGGACCCTTCGCCCTGTGGGGCATCGTCTACCGGATCCGTTGTGAGCCGCAGCTGTCGATTCCCAAGGCCCTGCTGCTCGGAGTCTGCCACTGGCTGTACAGCTACGCCCAGTCAGTGGCGGTCTGGCTGGCCTTCGCCCGCATGGTGACGGCCCGCACGGACTGGCAGAAGACCGCCCGTGCCTCCGATCCGCCGCCGGCCCCGGCTCGGGCCGTGGGTCGAGTGGCCGTCGGCCAGACGGCCGTGGGCCGGGCCGCCGTGCCGGCCCAGCCGCGCCGGGCCCAGCAAGCACGCCGGTCGGGCCGCAACGACGGGCCACGGTCGATCCGACCGCCCCGGCACCTCAGCCACCTCACGCACCTCACCACCACCCCCACCACAGACCGCCCCGCAATCGCCCACATCAGAAAGTAGACATCTATGCCACGAGTTAGATCCGGTCTCGCCCGCACCGCCGCGGTGCTGGCCGGTGGTCTCGCCATGGTCGTCCTGGCGGCCTCTCCGGCGATGGCCGACACCTCCCAGTCCTCCGCCTCGGCGCTTCAGATCAGCCTGCTCGGTGGTGGCCTCGCCAGCTCCGGCACGGCGTCGGCCACCAACGACGGCACCACCGAGTCGATCTCCGGTAACCAGAATCCCCCGCTGGCCGTGCTCGGCGCGCAGACAGTCATCACCGCCGGGGTGCTCGCCCAGAACGTCCGGGCCTTCAACGACGGCACCTCGGCGGCCTGCGCCGGCGTGCTCGGCACCGGCGGCTCGATCACCATCGGTCCCGGCGGGTCGTGCCTCGTCACGCCCGGCGCGGCGGTGACGCTGACCCTCGGCACCAGTGGCCTCGCCTCGATCTCGCTCGTCGCCGACGCCATCTACTCGTCGTGCACCGCCACCAGCAGCCCGTCGGCGACCGGCACCGCGACCCTGGCCAACGCCCGGATCGTCTCGACGCTGCTGGGTATCGAGACGACCCTGCTCAACCTTCCGATCAACCCGGCGCCGAACACCGGGCTGAGCATCCCGGGGCTGATCGACCTGACCCTCAACGGCCAGTCCACCTCGGGCGTCGGTCAGCTCACCGTCAATGCGCTGAACCTCACGGCGCTCGGTGGAGCGCTGGCCGGGGTCAGCATCGGCACGTCGAGCTGCGGCGCCAACGCGGTCGCTCCCCCCATTCCGGTGATCCCGCTCGCCGGGGCACCGCTCGCGCTCGGTCTCGGCGCACTCGTGGCCGGCACCACCGGCGGGTTCTCGCTCTACCGGCGTCGCCGCGCGGCGGCCAGGAGCTGACCCGACATGTGTGCGAGCAGCTCGACACCGCGAGAGGTCCTGATCCTCGCCGGCACCAGGCCGGAAGGAGTGAAGACCGCGCCTCTGATCCACCGTCTCCTCGATGATCCGAGGTTCACGGTACGGGTGGCGGATACCGGTCAACAGCCGGGACGCGTCGCCGAGGCACTCGCCCCGTTCGGTCTCCGCCCGGAGGTGAGTCTGCGCCCGCAACGGCGTACCGGCTCGCTCGCCGAACTGGCGGCGGCACTGATCACGGGCATCGACGAGCTGCTCACACACCACCGTCCAGCGGCGGTCGTGGTGCAAGGGGACACCACGACCGCCCTGGCCGGCGGGACTGCCGCGTTCTGGCGGCACGTCCCTGTCGTCCACCTGGAGGCCGGACTGCGGACCAACGACCTGGACCGGCCGTTCCCGGAGGAGGCCAACCGGGCCATGCTCGCCCGTATCGCCGCACTGCACCTGGCGCCAACACAGGCGGCCCGGGCGAACCTCATCGGTGAGGGCATTCGCTCCAGCGCGATCGTGGTGACCGGCAACACCGTCGTGGACGCCCTGCACGACCTGGTCGAGCGCGGCATGGCCCAGGCACCGGACTGGGTCGACCCGGCCCGCAAGCTCGTCGTGGCCACCGTGCACCGACGAGAGAACTGGGGCCACGGGGTCGCGGCCACTGTGGACGGACTCCGTCGCCTGGCGCAGGCGTGCCCCGACGCCCAGATCGTGATGGTCGCCCATCCGAACCCGCAACTCAGCGCGGAGGTCGCCACGGGCCTCACGGGCGTGACCAACGCCCGGGTCACGCCACCACTGCCGTATCCACAGATGGTCGGGCTGTTGCGGGCGGCCGACCTGGTCGTCACCGACTCGGGCGGGCTCCAGGAGGAGGCCGCCACCCTCGGGGTGCCGTTGTTGGTCACCAGGGAGACCACGGAACGTCCGGAGGCCCTGACACCGGGCCGCGGCGAGTTGGTGGGCACCGATCCCGAACGGCTCCTCTCGGCCGGGCTCCGCCACCTCGCCAGCGGGCGGACCGCCGTCGTAGGGTCACCGTTCGGTGACGGGCGGGCGAGTGACCGCTCCGTCGTTGCCCTGGCGGGGCTGCTGAACGTACCGGCCCGTCGGGTCGTGCAGCGTCGCCGCACCGCCGCCGCCGTCAGCTGACGTCAGGCCGATACGGACAATCATCTAAATTTCGGGACAAACCTCTTTTACCCACTGATAATTGGCACATCGATCGGCAGCGCTCCGATCCGTCGGTCCAACAGTTCAGTGATCAGAGGAGTCGTCAGGTGCAGGCGAAGTTGAACGGGCAGCGTTCCGCGACGCTGCAGGGCAGATACTCCGCCCAGCACAACGCCTTCGGCGTCCTTCGCCTGGCGATGGCGTGTGGCGTGATCATCGCGCACGCCGGCCCGCTCGGCTTCGGCCAGCACAACCTCGGCGCGGCCACCTTCGGCCGGCAGAGCGACCTCGGCACCCTGTGCCTGTACGGATTCTTCCTGATCTCGGGCTTCCTCATCACCGACAGCGCGCTGCGCTCCACGCTGCGCCAGTACGTCCGCGCCCGCCTGCTGCGGGTCTTCCCCGGGTTGTGGGCCTGCCTGCTGGTCACCGCGTTCGTCTTCGCGCCGCTGGCCGCGCTGTACGAGAACGGCAACCTCGACGGGTTCTGGGGGCACCCGGAGGGGCCCTTCGACTACGTCACGACGAACTTCCTCGCCTCGATGGAGCAGTTCCCCATCTCCGGGTTGCTGGCCGACACCCCGTACGGCCTGATCGTCGGCGGGCCGAGCGCGTTCGACGGTTCACTGTGGACTCTGCGGTACGACCTGGCCTTCTACGGGATCGTCGGCATCCTGGTGGTGACCTCGGTGCTGCACCGGGCACCTCGCGCGGTGCTCGTCCTCACCGCCGTCTGTTACGCCCTGGTCCTGCGCGACTTCTTCACGGCGCCGACCTGGAGCTCACGTCCGCCGCAACACGGCGCGATCGGGCCGTTCCCGCTGCTCGGCGCGTTCGCCGCCGACTGGACGCTGATGCTCGGCTTCCTGTTCCTGCTCGGTGCCGCCGCCCGCCTGTACGCGCACCGGATCCCGATGACCAGGGAGCTGGCCGTGCTGGGCGGCATCGCGTTGGTCGGCTCGCTGTCGCTGGGCGGGTTCTTCGCGGTGGGCCTGCCGGCGTTCGCCTACCTGGTGCTCTTCGCCGCCGTCGCGCTGCCGAAGCGGGTGTCCGCAATCAGCCGCCGGCACGACTACACGTACGGCATCTACATCTACGGCTTCCCGGTGCAGCAGATGATCGCCCTGCTTGGCGGGGCCCGGTTCGGGATGCTCGGCTACATCGTGCTGAGCCTGCTCGGTGCCCTCCTGTTCGCCGTCCTCTCCTGGCACCTGGTGGAACGGCCCGCCCTCGGGTTCAAGACCGGCAGCGGACGCGCACGGCACCGGCGCGCGGGCCGCACCGCCAGCCCGCACGCCGTGCCGATCCCCAGCCCGGTGAGCGTCAAGGGCGCCGAGGCGCGCGCCGGCCGACACAAGGCGGGTGCCCGGCACAGCCGGTCGTCGAAGGACACCCCCGCCACGGCAGCCACCCCGCGCCGCGCGAATCGACTCACCGGAACGGCGGCGTCGTTCCTGGCGGTACCCGTACGGACCAGGAAGGACCTTCCGTTCGACCCGGTGAAGACGCCCACCTCGCACGCCCGGTCGGGTCGATCACACCGCGCGCCGACCACCTCGACGACACCGCCCCGCTGATCACGATGGGGCCGGAGCCAGGCTGGCTCCGGCCCCAGCACCGTCCGCAGGGGCGACCGGCTGACTCAGGCCGAGAAGTTGCGGAACAGCAGGGACGCCAGGGCGAGCGCCAACGCCAGGTTGAACACTGTGGCACTGGCGAACACCGCCACCGGTCGCCAACCCGCCTCCCGCAGCGACGCGACCCGGACCTCCAGGCCGATGCTGACGAAGGCCAGGATCAGGAACCACACCCGCAGGTCGTTGACGATGGCGATGGTGGCCTTGCCGTCCGCGCCAGCGGCGTCGAGGTACCAGGTGGCGATGACCGAGGCCGCGATGAAGCCGAGGACGAACTTCGGGAACCGCGTCCACAGCTCACCGAGGCCCGGTCGGGCCGCGCCGGGCCGTCGTTCCACCCGCAGTGTGAAGTACGCGGTGAGCGCGACCGCCACCACACCCATCAGGGCATTCTGGGTGACCTTGACGATGCTGGCGATCTGGAGCGCCTCCTCACCGGCCAGCGCTCCCGCCGCGGTGACCGCCGCCGTGGTGTCGATGTTGCCACCGATCCAGGCGCCGGCCACCGCGTCGGAGAGCCCGAACACATCGGCCAACCAGGGCAGGACGAAGATGGACGGCAGCGCGAAGACGATGACCAGACTCGCCGTGTAGGCCAACTGCTCGCGGCGCGCCCGCACGGCGCCGGCGGCGGCGATCGCCGCGCTGACTCCGCAGATCGACACCGCCGACGCGAGCAGCGCCCGCAGCTTGTCGTCGAGGCCGAACCTGCCGGCCAACCACCAGGTGAACAGGAACACCCCACTGATCAGCAGAATCGCCTGGGCGATCGCCGGGCCGGCGGCGCTGGCGATGACGGCCAGGTTGATCGACGCCCCGAGCAGCACCAGCCCGGTCTTGATGAAGAACTCGGTCCGGAACGCGGCGGCGATCCGGTCCCGCCACCCGAGCAGCGTGACAGCGACGTTGCCGAGCAGGCCGAGCAGGATCGCGTACACCGGGTATTCGATCGCCGCTCCGATGTCCTCGACGGCGGTGCCCTCGGCCCAGGCCGGGACGTTCTGCTCCAGATAGCGGGTGAGCGCGGCGAGACCGACCACGATCAGCACGCCGAGCACTGTCCACGCCCAGAACGCCCCGTCACGCGCCACATTTGTCGGCTCGACGGAATCGACCGCGGTCGACGACGTGTCGCGCTCGCTCTCGGTGGGTGCGTCGTCGGCGGAGGTGCCGGGCTCGTTCCCGGTGCGGGTCGCGTCGGCGGTCATCAGGGCACCAGCCCGGCGGGGATGGCACCGAGCAGGACCAGGGCAAGCAGGCCCAAACCGAGGATGGTGGCCGCCCAGTCCTCGTTGAACGCGAGCCGGGAATCTCCGGCGGTCTCCGGATTGGGCGGTGACGGATCGGTGGTCATGACGTACCTCCAGGAATGGCCCGATCCGGCCGTGGCGGGATCGGTTGAGGGGCGAGCAGGCAAGACGGGGCCCCGGTGACCGCACGAAGGCCGCCGGGTCGGTCGGACCACGGGGCGGCGGTGATTCGGCAGCGGGGCCAGAGGAAGGGTGCGGGTGGTGCCAGCCGGTCGGTGGTCAGCGACCCGGACAGAGCTCGGAGGCGACCCGCATCAGGTCAACGGCCCGACGCGAGGTGAGGAACGGACCGTCCGGCATTGGCCCATTTTCCTATCGAGTCGATAGGAATTCAAGACCGTGAGCGAGATTCCCCGCCAGCCGTCGGCGGCAGGCGGAGGCCTGAGCCGGCGGGATCAGGCCCTGTCCCTCTGTGGACGGAGCCCGTCCATGATCACCGACACGTAGCTCTCGGACAGCGCTCGTGATGCCGAATCCGACTTCGCGATCGCGTAGGTCACCTCACTGATCAACACGGTGACGACGGCGATGTCGATGTCGGTACGGATCGCACCGCCGTCGCGGGCCCTGATGATCAGGTCGAGCCCGACCTCGTTCAGGGCGGCTCGCTGCACCGCCGTGCGCGGAAGCTCCATTCCCCCGAGCCGCTCGCCCGAGATCCAGTGCGCGGACTGGAAGGCCATCACCTCGGTGAGGAAGCTTCGAAGAGCCAGTTCGGCATCCGGCTCGCGCAGCGCGTCCCGGCCGCGCTGAATGAGCGGTTCGAGCAACTCGGCCACTGCCGCGTCGATGAGAGCGTCCTTGCCGCCGAAGGTACGCACGACAGTGGCCGCTCCCACGCCCGCCCGCTGCGAGATCGCGTCAACGGTGATGTCGACGCGCCCCGCGGCGAAGAGGGCCTTCGTCGCCGCCAGCACGCGTTGGCGATTGCGGACGGCGTCCGCCCTGCGTCGGGTCACGCCATCGGCGGCAGGGGTTGACATCTGAAACGCCCATTCCATATCGTGAAGTGGAACATCTATTTCATTTAGCTTACGAAAGCCTCACCGGACCGCGCAAGCGGTGAACATGCCACCGGCGTGCTCCTCGCTGCGCCGGCAAGGAGACGTCGATGAACCAGCGGATTCTCATCTCCGGAGCCGGCATCGCGGGGCCGACCCTGGCGTTCTGGCTGGCCCGGCACGGCTTTGCGCCCACAGTGGTCGAGCGTGCGCCCGGCCTGCGTGCGGGCGGCAACGGTGTCGACGTACGCGGGCGGGCTGTTGACGTCGCCGAGCGGATGGGGATCATGCCGCGGGTCCGGGCGGCGGCAGCGGACGTCATCGGCATGTCCTTCGTGGACGGGGACGACCGGAGTGTGGCCCGCATCGACATGCGGGCAATCCAGGGCAGGGCCGCCAGCACCGAGGTCGAGATCATGCGCGGCGATCTCGCGGCGATTCTGCACGAGACGACACAGGACGATGTCGAATACATCTTCGATGATTCGATCCGCACCTTGAACCAGGACGACGATGGCGTGACGGTCACCTTCGAGCGCGCTCCGACCCGCCGGTTCGACCTGGTCGTTGGCGCCGACGGCACACACTCCACGGTGCGGGATCTGGCCTTCGGCCCAGAGTCGCAGTTCCTCAGACACCTGGGGCACTACTTCGCATCCGCCAACGCGGACCCTGGCCTGGGTGAGCAGCGGTGGGTGACGCTCTACAACCGGCCGGGCCGGGCTGCGGGAATCTATCGCTCGGGCAACCACTCCTCGGCGAAAGTGAACTTCCTGTTCCGCAGCAAGCCCCTGAGGTACGACCACCGCAACGTCGAGCAGCAGAAGCGACTGCTGAGAGAGGCGTTCGCGGACATGTCATGGCACGTCCCGGAACTGCTGGCGGGCGCACTCACCGACCCCGACTTCTACTTCGACGCACTGAGCCAGGTGCGGATGACGTCGTGGTCGTCGGGGCGCGTGGCGCTCGCCGGGGACGCCGCGCACTGTGCCTCACCGGCTGCGGGTGCCGGGGCGACGCTGTCTCTCATCGGCGCCTACCGACTCGCGGGAGAACTCGCAACCGCTGGCAGGGACCATCGGACCGCCTTTCGCCGGTACGAACAGGGCCACCGAAGGATGGTCCAGCGGAGTCAGTCGAACCTCTTCATCGGCATGATCGCGCCGAAGAGCCGGGCCGGCATCTGGGCTCGAAACACGATGGCCCGACTCCCCCTGCTCGGAGCCATGGCGGGAGTGGAACGACGCCTACAACCGAGGCTCCTGCCGCTGCCGCACTATGGGTCGGCCGCCGGGTCTCAGTCGAGCTAGGCAACCACCCGCAGTAGGCCGGGGCCCCGACGAACCAACCCAGAGGGGCCGGAGCCATCGCCGGCTCCGGCCCCGTCGGTACGCCCGATCCCCGCTACGGGGTCGGGTACTGGGCCAGATAGATCGGAGCGCCGACCTTCGTCATGTCGGCGGCGTCCCCGACGCCGTTGACCACATGGTCGATCGTGCCGGCGCTGAGGTTGACGGTCATGATGTGGTGCAGCCGCACCCCGGGCCGGTTCGGGACCTCGAAGCCGTTCTCGGTGTGGATCGACGGGTTGTTCTGGTTGAACACGTACACCCCGCCGCCGTACAGGGTGTGGTGACGCACCCGGTCACCGACCTTGTACCCGGCCCAGCCCTCGACCGCGCCGTTCATCCAGTCGGCCTGCGTCGGCGGGTCGTACGGCAGCTCGTTCTGGTAGAGGATCGTGGTGCCGTGCTCGCCGTTCCAGACCGTGTTGTAGCGCTGGAAGTGCTCGACGAAGAGGCCCGTCGCTGTCACGTGGTCGCCGTTGATGACAGCCCCGTAGCGGCCGGTGTTCGTACGCCAGCGGTCGGTGTCACCGTTGACGCCCTCGGTGAAGCCCTCGACGCCGTGATCACCACGCCACACCCAGGTGTGGTCGATGAGCACGTTGTCGCTGTTGACCTCCAGCGCGGTGTTCGTCCGCCCGATGTGCGGGCCGCCGACCCGGAAGTACACGTCGGAGAGCGTGGTCGGGTTGTGCGGGCTGCTCGCGTTGCGGCCGTGCTCGCGGCCGACCCGCAGCAGGACCGGCGACTCGACGAGGCCGGCGTCGATCGTGACACCGGCGACGATCACCCCGGGCACACCGGCCACGTCCAGCGGGATCGCGCCGTTCACGGCGGTCAGCGTGGCGTGCCCGATCCCCAGCACCACGGTGTTCGGACGCCGAACCTCGATGCTGCGCGCGATGTCGTACGTGCCGGGCGTGAGCAGCAGGTGCTTGCCGCGCGCCAACTGGCTGTTGATGACGCGTACCGAGTCCGACGGCTTGGCGATGAAGAAGTCGCCGATGCCGATGGTGCGCCCCGGCGTGATGCCGTCAGCCCAGGAGACGCCCCGGCTGTCGCGCTGCGCGGCGGGCACCCGCACCTGGTAGCGACCCTTGCCGTCGACGAAGAGGTAGGGCTTCTCCCGGCTCAGCGGGGTGGTCTCCACTGTGGTGTACGGCGGGTCGGGGAACGTGGCGTCGTCCGGCGCGCCCTCGACTCCCGCGAACACCTGGTTCCACACCGCGTTGGACCAACTGCCGACCTCGCTGTTGCGGGTCAGCCACTGTTGCTGTGAACCGTTCGTCGTGGCCGGCAGCCGGGAGTCGGCGATGAACCCGCCGCTGGCGTACTGCGGGCCGGCCGTGCAGTAGTCCATCAGCGACAGACCGCCGCCGCCGATGTTCAGGCGGCGCATCGACACCGCCTGGGAGACCGCCCAGAAGTTCGCCGACGACCGGCAGTCATCCTGGCCGGCCGCGTTGATGGTGAGCGAGAGGTTGGACAGGGTGCGCCAGAAGTTGACCAGCGCGAGGCAGTTGCCGGTGCCGCCGTCGGCGAGGCAGCGGTTGTAGACCTCCAGCTTGCCGTTGACGGTGACGTCGGTGGGCGAGGCGCCCAGGCCGGACACCTCGGTGTAGTAGCCGACCTTGGCCTGCAACGGCTGCGCGGCCGTGCCGTACGTGCCGGGCTTGAACAGGTAGGCGTGCCGCTCGGTGCCCATCTCGTTGTCGACCTGCCGGGCGTGCGCCGCGTCGAGGGTCTGCTGGATCTCGCCGACCGGCATGGACGGGTCGAAGATCGTCACGTTCGGGCCGAAGTCGGGTGCGCCGTGCGTCGGGCGGCCGGCGCTGGCCACCGTGCTGGTCATCGTGGTGGCGGTGGTCAACACCAGGGCGAGCAGGAGGGTACGACCGGATCTCCGGCGTACGCGTCGGGACAGGGTTGTCACGTGGTTCGTCCTCTCCGCTGGCCGGCGTACTTCCGGCGCAGCTGGGGGCGGTGAGAGCGCTCTCTGAGTCCTACGGCCGACGGTGGGGTCGCACCGAGGGTTGACATGTTTCTACCCCCTGAGCCGGCCGCGCGCCATGACCAGGGACGGGCGAACTTCGTCATGCGGTAATGCGGGCTGGCTCGTTGTCAGCCACGCAGCACCGACGCAAGCATGCCCAGGAGGGCCTCGTTGCGGCGGCCGGTGCTGAGCGGCGCAGTTCCGTTCCCACCGAGACGTGGATCAGGCCGGGGCGCATTCATCAGCGCACGGCAGACGGGTCGCCGGCCCGCCCATTCGAACGCTGACGCAGCTCCGGCCCACCCTCCTGCGGAGGGCGGGCCGGAGCGATGGCGCGAGAGGCGCAATGGCGCGTAAAGGCGCAATGGCGCGAGAGGTCAGCGCACCCGACGGCGGCCGTGGGTACCGGCGACGATCGCCACGCCGACAGCGGCGAAGGCGACCTGCAGCATCAGCTCGATCCAGTCGATTCCGCTGGTCTCGTCGACGCCGAGGGCACCGGCGACGAGTGTGCCGAGGATCGCCGCGACCACACCGATGAGCAGTGTCAGCCAGATGGGGATGTTCTGCTTGCCCGGTACGACCAGCCGGCCCAGCGCGCCGATGACCAGGCCGATGATGATGGCGGCAAAAAAGCCGGAAATTTCCACGGGAAGCCGTCCTTCAAGAGAGAGATGTAGTCGCCGGCTTGATTGCCCCAAGCAACCAACCCCAAAACATCCCCCAGCCCCGCCCCGCCCACGCACCCCCCAGCCCACGCGATCTTGCACTTTGTGCTGCCGTAATGCGGCTTACGCCACGTATGTCAACGCAGAAAGTGCAAGATCGCGGGAGAGTGGGTCTCCCGGACGGCGGCACCCCCCTACGCCGTCGATCATGGAGTTGTGGTGGTGCACAGAACGGTTGTTAGGGGCTAAAGCGGCCACCATAAGTCCATGATCGACGGAGTGGGGGGGTGCGGGGGTGCGGGGGTGCGGGGGTGCGGGGGTGCGGGGGTGCGGGGGTGCGGGGCGGGGGTGCGGGGGTGCGGGGCGGGGCGGGGGTCGGCGTTGGTGGGTCCCTCTGTGGGGCGGGAGCGGGTCGGTGGTCTCCGTCTGTCGTGGTCTGCTTTGGGTCGCCGGACCGGCGCTAGGATGACCGCCGTGCAGTTCGGGGTGCTCGGGCCGCTCGCCGTGACCACGGACGTCGGCGAGCCGGTGGTGGTGCCCGGCACCAAGGTGCGGGCGTTGCTGGCCGACCTGTTGGCCAACCGCAACCAGGTGGTCTCGGCGGACCGCCTCATCGACGATCTGTGGGGTGACGACGCACCCGCCAATCCGACCGGGGCCCTCCAGGTGCGGGTGTCGCAGCTGCGCAAGGCGCTCAACGATGCCGAGCCCGGCGCCCGCGAGCTGGTCGAGTCCCGGCCACCCGGCTACCTGCTGCGGGTCGACGCGGTCGACGTCGACCGCTTCGACGAGCTGGCCCGCTGCGCCGACGTCGACCGGCTGACCGAGGCCCTCGCCTTGTGGCGCGGCGAGGCGTACGCCGACGTGGCCGACGCCGAGTTCGTGCGGGCTGAGGCGGCCCGCCTCGCCGAGCAGCGCCTCGTCGTTCAGGAGCGGTTGGCGCAGGCCCGGCTGGCCCGGGGTGAGCATGACCTGGTGGCCGGTGACCTGGCTGAGCTGGTCGCGAGGCATCCGCTGCGCGAGGGCCTGCGGGCGGTGCACCTACGGGCGTTGTACGCGGCCGGCCGCCAGTCCGAGGCGTTGGAGAGCTATGCCGAGCTGCGGGCCCGACTCGCCGAGGAGTTGGGCCTCGACCCCGGCCCGGAGCTGGTCGCCCTGCACCGCAGGATCCTCGAACAGGACGCCAGCCTGAACGCCCCGCCGAAGGCCGCGATCGTCCGGGGCAACCTGCCGGCCCCGCTCGACGAGTTGATCGGGCGGGACGAGGCGCTGGCCGAACTGCGGGCGCTGCTGCCCCGGCAGCGGCTCGTCACGCTGGTCGGCCCGGGCGGCGTCGGCAAGACCCGGCTGGCCACCGAGACGGCCCGCGCGGCGTCCTACCCGGACGGCGTCCGACTGGTCGAGCTGGCCCCGCTCCCGGCCGGTGACGCCCGCGTCGCCGAACAGGTCCTCGGCGCTCTGGGCGCACACGAGGCCGTCGGAACAACCCAGTCCCCCGCCGATCGGTTGGTCACGGCCCTGCGGCACCGGCAGTTGCTGCTCGTGCTGGACAACTGCGAACACGTCATCGAACCGGTCGCCGAGCTGGTCGCCCGGCTGCTGCGCGACGTACCCGGGGTGAGCGTGCTGGCCACCAGCCGGGAGCCGCTCGGGCTGACCGGTGAGCTGCTCTGGGAGGTACCCCCACTGCCGGTGCCCGACGACGGTGACCTGGACGCGGTCCGGCGCTCGGCGGCGGCCCGGTTGTTCGTCGCCCGGGCGGCCGCGCAGCAGCGCGGTTTCCGCCTCGACGAGCCGACCGCGGCGGCGGTGGCCCAGCTGTGCCGCCGCCTCGACGGGCTGCCGCTGGCATTGGAACTGGCCGCGACCCGGGTCCGCGCGCTGGGCGTACGCGGGGTGGTGGACCGACTCGACGACCGGTTCCGGCTGCTCACCTCCGCGCAGCGGGACGTGCCACAGCGGCAGCGGACGCTCACCGCGGTGATCGGTTGGAGCTGGGACCTCCTGGACGAGTCCGACCAGGTGGTGCTCGCCCAGCTGGCGGTGTTTCCGGACGGCTGCACCCCGGAGGCCGCCGAGGAGGTCTGCCGAACCGACCTGGACGCCCTCGCCCGGCTGGTGGACCGATCGCTGGTGGTGCTCGACGATTCCGGCGCGGCCCCCCGCTACCGGCTGCTCGAATCGGTGGCCGCGTTCTGCCTGGAACGCCTCGCCGACGCCGACGAGGTACGTGGGCGGCACGCCTCCTACTACACCGAGCTGGCCGAACGCGCCGACCCCGGGCTGCGCGGGGCCGACCAGCAGCGGTGGCTGGCGCTGCTCGACACCGAGCTGGCGAACCTGCGGTCGGCGCTGGCGCACGGTGGCGGGCTGCGCCTGGCGGTCGCGCTGAGCTGGTTCTGGTTCCTGCGCGGCCGGCTCACCGAGGCACGGCGGGCGCTGGCCGTGCCCGGCGACGCGGAGCAGGAGGCCCGCGCGGCACCCTGGCGGGTCGGCTTCGCGCTGTCGCAGGGCGAGGTGATCGCACCGGACGACGTGCGCGCCGCCGTGGCCGCCGACCCGGACAGCCACGCCGCGTGGTTCGCTGCCAACGCGGTGATCGAACACGGCGACCTGGCCCTGGTCTCGGAGCTGCTACCCACCGCCGCCACCGACCCGTGGACCGAGGCGGCGGTGCTCACCTCCCTGGCCCACATCGCCCACGCCAGCGGTGACCAGGCCACCCTGGAGCGCACCGCGACCCGCAGCGCCGCGCTCTTCGCCGACCTCGGTGACCGGTGGGGTCGGCTCCGGGCGACGGAGTGGGTGGGTGGGCTGGCGGACATGCGCGGCGAGCACGAGCGCGCCGCCGCGCTGCACCGGGAGGGGCTGCGCTGGGCCGAGGAGTTGGCGCTGTGGCCGCAGGTCTGCGCCGAGCTGTCCTGGCTGGCCTGGCTCGCCGTGCAGACCCGCGACTACGCCCAGGGTCGGGAACTGGCCGAGCGCGCCTACGACCTGGCGGTGGAGCAGGGCTCGCCCGGCGCCCTGATCTTCGCGGAGATGAGCCTCGGGCTGGCCGCCCGCCGCGACGGCAAGCTCGACCTGGCCGTCACTCACCTCAGCCGCCTCGCCGACCTGGGCCGGGGAGAGAGCCAACCCGCGCTCTACCTGCCGATGGTGCTGGTGGAGCTGGGCTACGCGGTCGAGCAGGGCGGCGATCCGGACGCCGCGTTGGCCCTGCACGTCGAGGCGTTCGAGGTCGCCGAGGCGATGGCGACGATGCGCGACGCGGTCGGCCCGCTGGAGGGGATGGCGGCGGCGGTGCGCTCCCCCGAGGTTGCCGCCCGGCTGCTGGGCGCCGCGGCCGCCGCCCGGATCGCCACGCAGTCCCCCGCCGCGCCGGCCGAACGCGACGACACCGACCGGGTGACCGCACGCCTGCGGGCCGAACTCGGGCCGGAACGCTTCGACGCGCTGCTCGCCGAGGGCGCGCGGCTGAGCCCGGGCGAGGCCCGGGCCCAGCTCTGATTGGCGCTCAGGAGGTCACCTTCGGCTGGTACGAGGCGACGATCACGCCGCTCTTGTGCACCCGGGTGTCGACCAGGTCGAACGACGCCTTGACGTCGGCCAGCGGCGTGGTGAGGCTGGGGCCGCCCTCCAGCACCGGGTGGATCCAGAACCGGACCTCGTCCACCAGGCCCGCCCGGATCAGCTGGGCGGTGACCGAGCCGAAGCCGTACTGGATGATGTTCTTGCCCGGCTGGGCCTTGAGCGCGGTGACCGCCTCGACCAGATCGCCCTGGAGCACCTCCGTGTTGTTCCAGGTGGGGTTGGTCAGGGTGGTCGAGGCGACGTACTTCTTGACGTTGTTGAAGTACGCGGCGCCCGTGGTCGGGTCGCTCTCGTCCCTGGTCGGCCAGGCGGCGGACATGCCGTCGTAGGTGGCCCGGCCCATCAGCATCGCGTCGGCCTCCTCGGTCTGCGCCCCGGCGAGGCCGGCGGCCTCCTCGTCGAAGTACGGCATGGTCCACATCGGGTTCTCGATGACGCCGTCGAGGGTGATGTAGGTCGAGTTGACGAGCTTGCGCATCGGGATCTCCTGGGTCTCGGTCGTGCTCTCCGGTGACACCCAGAACTCTGCCGGAGCCCGCTTACGATTCGCTTCAGGTGCGCTTACCGGCGTCGTCGACCGGGCCCTGCTCCGGGCCGGTCGACGGGATCGGCAGCGCCTGCGGGGTCACCGTGCCGCCGCCGGTCGAGTGGGCCGGGGCGGGGCGGTCACCGCCGCGGCTGTGCAACCGTCCGCGCCCGGCCGGACCGGGCCGCCGGGTCACCTCGACGGTCACCATCCGCACCGGCGGTGGCGGCGCGGTGAAGCGCCCGACGCCCCACCGCACCCAGATCGGGATCCGGCCGGCGTCCGCCTCCGCGCGCAGCTTCTGCACCGTACGGGCCCGGTCGGTGTGGTCGACCTCCACCACGACGGGCGGACCGTCCGGACGGGCACACGCCACGTCGAGCACCGAGTGCCGCTGCTCCAGCGGCGGTGGCAGCGGCAGCACGCTGGGCGCGCGCCGGTAGACCCGCCAGCCCTGGGCCTCGGCCCACCGCACCACCGAGTCGATCAGCCGCGCGGTGACCTCGTCGGTGTCCAGGTCGACGAAGGTGACTTCGGCCAGCCAGCGACCCAGGTCCGCGGCCAACCGCTCGTCCTGCGCCGCGACCTCCACCGGCGCAGGATAACGCCTCAGCCGACGACGGTCGCGGTCGCGGCGAGGTGCCGGGTGAGCCAGCCGGTGGTGGCCGTACGGGCCGCCTCGGCGTTGGCCCGCGACAGGAAGTCGTGCCCCTCCCCGGCGAGCACCAGGTGCCCGTGCGGCACACCCCGGTCGGCGAGGGCCTGGGCGACCTGGGCCGACTCGCCCGCCGGCACGTTGGTGTCGTTGGCGCCGTGGATCAGCAGCACCGGCACGTCCAGCCGGTCGATGTGGGTCAGCGGGGAGAGGTCGCGCAGCAGGTCGGCGTCCCGGTGCGGGTCGCCGTACTTGCTGACCGCGGCGGCGGCGATCCACGGCTCGGTGCCGGCGAAGAAGGTCCGGAAGTCGGAGATGCCGCACTCGGCGACCCCGGCGGCGAACAGACCGGGGAAGTTCACCAGCACCGCGAGGACCAGGTAACCGCCGTAGGAGCGGCCCAGGACGCCGAGCTGGCCGGGCCGGGCGACGCCGGCGTCGACGAGGAAGTCGGCGCAGGCCGCCACGTCGGCGATCGCGCCGTAGCGGCCGGCGAGGTTGTCGGCGGCGACAAACGAACGGCCGAACCCGGACGACCCACGGACGTTTGGCGCGAAGACCGCGATGCCCTGCGCCACCAGGGCCTGGAACAGCGGGTTGTAACCGGGACGCTCCTGCGCCTCCGGCCCACCGTGCAGGCTGATCGCCGTCGGCCAGGGACCCGGCCCGGCCGGGCGGTAGAGCCAGCCGGAGAGCGGTAACCCGTCGCGGGCCCGCAGGTCGACCAGTTGCGGCGCGACACCCGCGTTGTCCGTACGCGGGACGCCCGTGTCCGGCCGCAGCGGGCGCGGCGCCCCGGTCGACGGGTCGACCAGCCACACCTCCCGGGGCTGCACCGGCCCCTGTGCGGTGAGGCAGAGCAGGCCGCCGTCGGCGGCGAAGACGGCGTCGCCGAGAACCTCGCCGGGGGCGGCGACGGCCCGCTGCACACCGCTGGCGAAGTCGAGCAGGCTCAGCTCGCTGCGCCCGCCGTAGGTGTTCCACAGCAACGCGCCGCGCTGCCCGTCCGCGCTGGGCGTGACGTGTTCCAGCTCGGCGTCCGGTCGTCCGGCGAGCCGGGTCGGCGGCTGCTCCGGTCGGGTCAGGTCGACCCGCACCAGCGCGGCGAGTTCGGAGTACGCGTCGGTGCGGGCCAGCACGCTCGTTCCGTCCGGGCCGAACCAACCCTGGTCGGTGCTGCCCCGCCCGGTGTCCGGGAAGAGCCGCCGGCGGACGCCGGTGGCCACGTCGAGCACCTCCAGCCAGCGGGCGTTACGGGGGCCGCGGCGCAGCAGCGCGGTGCCCGCGTCCGGGGTCACGTCCAGGAGGGTGAGCAGGTCTCCCTGGGCGAGCACCCGCCGGTGCCCGGTGGCCGCGTCGACAAGCAGGGCCTGCCCGTGCTCGTCGGTTTCGGTGACCGCCAGCACCGCGCCGTTCGGCAGCCAGCCGGCCAGCGCGGCGCTACGGCGGCCGAACCCGGCAACCTGGTGGCGTCGCGTGCCGTCCGGGCGCAGCACCCACAGCTCGGTGCGGGGCGCGCCACCAGGGGCGACGACACAGGCCAACCACTGGCCGTCCGGGGACCAGCTCAGCGCGAGAACCGGTTCGTCGCCGACGGGCAGCGCGACGGGCGCACCCGCGTCGACCTCGCAGACCCAGACGCCGGGCGTGCCGGCCCGGTCTGAGAGGAACGCCACCCGGCGGCCGTCGGGGGACGGCGCGGGGGCGGAGTCCTCGCTGATCGGCACCGGTGGTGACACCGGCCGGTGGCTCGCGGGTCGGGGCCGCCGGGTGGTGCGCGGCGGCTCAATCCGTACGCTCATCTAAACCCCGATCCGCTGCAACCAGAGCTCCAGCAGCCCCAGCTGCCAGAGCGCGTTGGAGCCCAGCGTGGTCCGCCGGGCGTTCGGCGCGTCCAGTAACTCCTCCAGGTAGTCCTTGCGGAACAGGCCCCGCTCGCGCGCCGGCCGCGCGGTCAGCGCGTCCCGCACGTCGTCGAGCAGTGGACCGGAGAGGTGCCGGATGGCGGGCACCGGGAAGTAGCCCTTCGGCCGGTCGATCACCTCGTCCGGGACGATGCCCCGACTCGCGGCCTTCAGCACCCCCTTGCCGCCCTGCGCCAGCTTCATGCTCGGTGGGCAGGCGGCGGCCAGCTCGACCACCTCGTGGTCGAGGAACGGCACGCGGGCCTCCAGCCCCCAGGCCATCGTCATGTTGTCGACCCGCTTGACCGGGTCGTCGACAAGCATCACCAGGCTGTCCAGGCGCAGCGCCGCGTCCAGCGCGGTGTCCGCGCCGGGCGCGCCGAAGTGCGCGGCGACGAACTCCAGGCTGGCGTCCTGGTCGAGCATCCACTCGGGCGCCAGGTGCCCGCCGAGCGCGTCGTGGCGACGATCGAAGAACACCCGGGCGTACGCCTCGACGGCGTCCGCGCGGGCCACGTTGGCCATCGGCGGGTACCAGTCGTAGCCGGCGAGAATCTCGTCGGCGCCCTGTCCGGACTGCACCACTGTGATGCGCTGCGAGACCTCCTCGGAGAGCAGGTGGAACGCGACGCAGTCGTGGCTGACCATCGGCTCGCTCATCGCCGCGATGGCCTCGTGCACGGCGGGCACGAACCGCTTCGCGCCGATGCGGATCTGCTGGTGGTCGGTGCCGAAGTGGCGGGCCATCAGGTCGGAGTAGTGGAACTCGTCGCCGCTCTCCCCCGCCGCCGCCTCGAAGCCGATGCTGAAGGTGGCCAGGCCGGTCTGGCCCTGCTCGGCCAGCAGGGCGACGATCAGACTGGAGTCGAGACCGCCGGAGAGCAGCACGCCGACCGGCACGTCGGCGACCATTCGCCGTCGTACGGCGGTGCGCAACGCCGCCATGAGCCGTTCCTGCCACTCCTCGGCGGACATGGTGGGGGCGGCGGCCCGGTTGAACTGCGGCCGCCAGTAGGTGGTGTCGGTGCTCCGGCCGTCTGCGGTGATCACCCGGACGGTGGCCGGCGGCAGCTTGCGGACCCCGGCGAGGATCGTGCGCGGTGCCGGCACCACCGAGTGGAAGCTCATGTAGTGGTGCAGCGCCACCGGGTCGAGGTCGGTGTCCACGTCACCGGCGGCGAGCAACGCCGGCAGGGTCGAGGCGAAGCGCAGCCGGCCCGGCCCCTCGGCCAGATAGAGCGGTTTGATGCCGAGCCGGTCCCGGGCCAGCACCAGGGTGTGCGTGGCCAGCTCGACCAGGGCGAACGCGAACATCCCGTAGAACCGTTCGACGCAGGCCGTCCCCCACCGGTGGTACGCCTTGAGGATCACCTCGGTGTCCGAGGTGGACCGGAAGGAGTAGCCGGCGGCGGTCAGCTCGTCGCGCAGCTCCCGGTAGTTGTAGACGCAGCCGTTGAAGACCACCGCCAGACCCAGCTCGTGGTCGACCATCGGCTGGGCGCCCGCGTCGGACAGGTCGATGATGCGCAGCCGGCGGTGAACCAGGGCCACCGGTCCCTGCTGCCACCGACCCTCGCCGTCCGGGCCCCGGGAGGCCAGGGCGGGGAGCATCCGCTCGACGGCGGCCAGGTCCGGTGACGCCCCGTCGAGGCGGAACTCGCCTCCGATACCGCACATGGCTCACACCTCTCATCGGCTGGATCCGCTGGGTGCGCTGACCGGTCCAGGCTTGGCGGACCGGGTTGCGTCCCGATGACGGGTGGGTCAAGCGTCGGTTACGCCGACGGTTCGTCGGCTCCACCGAGCAGCCAGGTGTCCTTCGAACCGCCGCCGCGCGACGAGTTGACGATCATGCTGCCGGCCGGCGCCACCCGGGTCAGCGCCACCGGCGCGACCTCTGCGGTGTCGCCGAGGAACACGAACGCCCGCAGGTCGACGTGGCGGGGAGCCAGCGCGGTGCCGTCGAAGACCGGGTGGGTGGTCAGCGCGATCATCTCCTGGGCGATCCACCGGTGCGGGGCCGCGAGGATCTGCTCCCGGACGGCGTCCAACTCCTCCGCCTCGGCGCGGGGGCCGATCACCACCCGGTCACCGCCGTACCCGTCGACCGGCTTGAGGACCAGCTCGTCGAGCCGGCCCAGCACCTCGGCCCGCTGCTCGGGCAGCCCACACAGGTACGTCGGCACGTCCCCGAGCAGCGGCTTCTCGCCCAGGTAGTACTCGATCAGCCGGGGCACGTACGCGTACAGCGCCTTGTCGTCACCGACGCCGTTGCCCAGCGCGTTGGCCAGTGTGAGCCGCCCGGCGTGCACGGCGGCGAGCAGCGGCCAGCCCAGCGGCACCCCGTCCGCGCCGGGCGCGTGCAGCAGCGCCTCCTCGTCCATCCGCAGGTAGATCACGTCGACCTCGCGGCGGCAGCCCTCGCGGACCAGCCGGACCCGGCCCTCCTCCACCAGCAGGTCGCTGGTCTCGGTCAGCGGCACGCCCATCTCGTCGGCGAGCAGCCGGTGTTCGAACCACGCCGGGTCACCGGGGCCGCTGCTGAGCACCACCACGGCGGGGTCGTCGGCCGCGGCCGGCGCGGCGGCGACCAGCGCCCGGTACAGCATCGCCGGCGTCTCGTCGGCGGGCAGCAGATCCGCCGGCACCGGCAGTTCCGGCAACACCGCCTGGGTCAGCCGACGGTTCTGCACCGCGTAGCCGATCCCGGAGGGCACCCGCAGGTTGTCCTCCAGCACGTACCAGCCGCCGTCCGGGTCCCGGACGAGGTCGGTGCCGGACACCTGGGCGCGGGTGCCCCGCCGGCCCATCAGCGCCCCGGTCGGGCGCAGGCCGGGTGAGGACTCCACCACCCACGCCGGCACCACACCGTCGGCCACCACCGCCCGGTCGGCGTAGACGTCGCGCAGGAACGCGTCGAGGGCGCGGGCGCGTTGCACCAGGCCGGTACGCAGGGTCCGCCAGTCGGCGGCGGGCACCACCCGGGGCACCAGGTCGACCGGGAAGAGCCGGGTGCTCGCCTCGCCGGCCACGCTGAACGTCACGCCCCGGGCCCGCTGCTCCTCGTCCCGGTCGTGTTCGCGTCGACGCAGGGCCCCGGCGCCGAGTTGGCGTAGGGCCGCGAGCATCGGGGCGTACGCCGGTTGCGGTCCGGCCGGTCCGAAGACCTCGTCGCCGGCGTCGGCGTACGTGGGCAGCGCCGGCGGCGTCGGCGTACCCGGCAGCGGCCCGCGGACCCGGCCCCGGGTCTCGTCGAGCAGCAGGTCGACCACGTCGGCCAACCGGCCCCGTCGTTCGTACGCCCGCCGCTGCCGGGCGGCGGAGCTGCCGCGTTCCAGCGCGTACCGGGTCAGCTCGCTGACCTGCTCCCAGTCCCCGGTCGCCTCCAACTGTGGGCGCAGGTCGCTCACCAGGCGGCGGACCGCCTGGGCGGCCGGCACGGGTCGGGCCGACCGGGGCAGATCGAGCAGGTCACCTTCCAACCCGGAGCGGGCCGCCCGCCACACGGCGGCGCGCAGCACCGGTGGTCGCACGGCCGTACGCTCCACCCCGGCGCGCAGGGCGGCGACCTCCCGTCGGACGAGCGCCCGGAACAGACCGGTGAGCAGGACGATGGTCTCCACGTCGGCGTTGGCGTCGGTGATCCGCAGCTCCACTGTGGGCACGTGCGCCGACGGCCGGACGTCGAAATAGATCATGGCGGGGTCGGTGATGGTCTCGGAGGAGATCAGCTCGGCGACCAGCGCCTCGTGGTCCGCGGCGCTGGTCACCTCGCCCGGGTCACCGGCGGTGGGCCACCGCTGCCAGACCAGGGACCGCACGCTGGCGTAGCCGCTGTCCTGGCCCATCCAGTACGGCGAGCTGGTGGAGAGGGCGAGCAGCACCGGCAGCCACGGCTGGACCCGGCGGGTGACCGCCACCGCCAGGTCCCGGTCGGAGACGCCGACGTGCACCTGCGCTCCGCAGATCAACTGCTCCCGGGCGAGCATCTGGTACTCGTCGAGCATCCGCCGGTAGCGGGAGGTGGGGGTGACGCTGGGGTCGCCGTCGGCGCGCAGCGGCACCGTACCGGCTGCCACGATGCCCAGACCGGCCCGGTCGGCGACGTGGACGGCCGCCTGACGCAGCCCGGTCAGCTCGGCGCGGATCTCGTCCAGGGTGCGGCAGACCGCGGTGTTGGTCTCCACCACGCTGCGGTGCAACTCGGCGGTGAACGAGGCCGCCGGCAACCGGTCGAGCAACTCCCCGGCGCGGGGCACCAACTCCCGGGTGTGCAGATCGACGACGTGGAACTCCTCCTCCACCCCGAGCGTGGCCAGGTCCGCCGGGTCACCGTCGTCCAGCGACAGGACCGGATTCGTACGGGGGGCGGGCAGCGTCCGGCCGTTGCCGGACCGGCTGACCGGCTCGTCGTACGTCGGCGCGTTCGTGGTGTTGTCGGCCATGGTCACCCCGGTTCGCGTGTCGGTGGTCTGGCTGTCCGACGAGCGTTCCCAGGGTTGGTACCGGGGGTGTTTCCGGCGCGTTAAGGTGACGCGCCCGTTCTGTCCGCGCTGCTCAGCGCTGCGCGGCCGGGTACTCGATGGTCGCGGCGACCCGGTTGGCGGTGGCGGCGCCCAGTTCCCGTTCGGTGAGCCACAGCCCCAGATCGAGGCCGGCCGACAGCGCGCCAGCGGTGACCCGGTCACCGTCGTCGACCACCCGCTCGTCGAGGACGGTGACGTCGTGGGCGCGCAACTCGTCGTACGCGTTGCGGTTGGTGGTCGCCCGCCGGCCGGTCAGCAGGTCGGCGGCGGCGAGCAACAGCGCACCGGTGCACACCGACGCCATCCACTGCGCCGATGCCGCCACCGCGGCCAGCTTCGCCGGCAGCACACCCCGCTGCGCCTGCGCCCAGGCACCCTCGGGTGCCCGGTTCAGCCATCCGCCACCCGGGACGATCACGCCGTCTGCCTGACCCAGCACCTCGGGCACCTGGAGTTGGACACCACGCATGCTGGTGACCAGCCCCGATCGTTCGACCGCGACCAGCGCCACGTCGAAGCCAGCCATCGACAACACCTCGAACGGTCCGAAGACGTCCAGTTCGTCGAAGCCGTCGAACACCACGATCTCGATCCGCATACGGCCCAGGATCTCCTGCTGGCCGGGCGGCGGCGAGTGGCATCCTTGCCACCATGCGTAAGCATCCTGCCAAGCATCGGGTCGTCGTCCTCGCCCTACCCCGGGTTGTCGCCTTCGATCTGACCATCGCGACGCAGGTGTTCGGCCATGAGGGCCACGGCCGGTACGCGATGACGGTGTGCGCAGTGGACGGTGGTTCGGTGTCCACCACCACCGCGGGCCTGGAGCTGACCGTCGCCGCGACGCTCGGCGCGCTCGACGACGCCGACACGGTGATCGTGCCCGGATTCCGCCGTAGCCCGGCACCGCCGCGTGCCCTCGAGGCGTTGCGGCACGCACACCGCCGTGGCGTCCGCATCGCGTCGATCTGCACCGGCGCCTTCGCGCTGGCCCAGGCCGGTCTGCTCGACGGCCGCCGCGCGACGACCCACTGGGCGCACGCCGATGCGCTCGCCCAGGAGCATCCAGGGATCGTCGTGGACGCGAGTGCGCTGTACATCGACGAGGGTGAGGTGATCACCAGCGCCGGACTCGCCGCTGGTCTGGACATGTGCCTCTATCTCGTCGGCCGCGACCACGGTCAGGCTGCCGCCATCCAACGGGCTCGCCACATGGTCACACCGCTGCACCGAGCCGGTGGTCAGGCCCAGTTCATCCCGGTCGGCGTTCCGGGTGAGGACGACGAGTTGGCCGAGGTCATCACGTGGGCGAGCAGCAACCTGCACCGCCCGATCACCGTCGCGGACCTTGCCCGGCAGGGTGTGATGTCCAGCCGTACGCTGCACCGCAGTTTCCGGAGCCGGTTCCGGATGAGCCCACGAGCGTGGCTGATCCAGCAACGGCTGCGGGCCGCCTGCGCCCTGCTGGAGAACGGCGGGATCACCATCGACGAGGTCGCACGGCGTACCGGCCTGGGCACGGCGACAAACCTCCGCGCGCATTTCCAGCGGGCTTTCGCCACCACCCCTACCGCGTACCGGCGGGCCTTTACACAGTGACCGTCCGACGGTGGCCGTGGCGCGGTGGTGGTGACAGCCGGTGGTGTCGGGGTGTCCCACCGGCCTGGACACCCCGACACCAGCAGTCTCGATTCGATCAATCCCGGTCAAGGAGCGGCCGGGGTCACCTCATGTTGGCCACCACGAACGGCGCGTGGCCGTGCAGGTAGTTGGTCCACCCACCGGTCACCGGCGCTCCCGGGCTGAGCAGGTTGGTGGTGTCGGTGCCGACGTCGAGCTTCCAGGCCGTCCAGGAGACGCCGTTCGCCTTCATCCAGTCGATCCAGGACTGCGCCTCCGGCAGGCAGGCCCGGCCGTCGAGACCGCCATCGGCGTTGCTGGCCCCCCACTCCGTGACGAACAGCGCCAGACCCGCACGGATCGCCGCGTCGCCCTTGGCGCGCAGCGACGCCCCGTGCGTGCAGGAGTAGAAGTGCAGGGTGTACATCAAGTTGGTGCCGGTGACCGGGCTGGCCGCCGCGACGTCCACGTCCTGTGACCAGGTCGGGGTGCCGAGCACGACGATGTTGTCCGGGTCGGCGGCGCGGATCGCGGACACCACGGCCTGGTGGTACGGCTTGATGACGTTGGTCCAGCTGACCTGGAGTGGCTCGTTGTAGGGCTCCCAGATGACGTTGGGCAGGTGGCCGTACCGGCGGGCCAGGTCACCGAAGAACGCCACCGCCTGGGACTGGTTGTTCTGCGCCTCGTGCGCGTGCCAGTCGACGATCACGTAGACCCCGGCGGTGACCGCGTTGTTGATGATGGTCTCCACCTGCGCGCGGGCCTTGTTCGGGTCGCTGAGGTACGCCCCCGCCGGCTCCACCCCCATGGCCGCGCGGATCACCTGGAGGTTCCAGTTGTCCCGCATCCAGCGCAGCGCGGAGAGGTTCTCGGCGTACGGGGCGGTTTCCCAGTTGAGCCACATGCTGCTGATGCCCCGTAGCTGCACCCGCGCGCCGTTCTTGTCGCACATCGTCGTGCCGCAGACCCGCAGTTGCCCGTGCCGCTCGACCGGCGTGCCGGTGGTCGGCGGCGGCGTGGTGGGCGGCGGGGTGGTCGGGGGCGGCGTGGTGGGCGGCGGGGTGGTCGGGGGCGTGCCACCGCCGCAGGACGCGCCGTTCACAGTGCAGTTGAGCGGGGTGCCGGTGCCGTTGGCAAGGAAGCCGAACGACGTTGACGCGCCAGCACCGAGAGTGCCGTTCCACACCACGTTCGTGAAGGTGTGGTGGCTGCCTGAGGTCGTCTGCTCGGCGTTCCACGACTGGTTGATGCTCGTGCCGGCCGGCAGGTCGAACTCGACCCGCCAACTGGTGATCTGGGCGGAGGTGTTGTTGGTGACGGTGACCTGCCCCTGGTAGCCGTTGCCCCAGTTGTTGGTCACGGAGAACACGGCGCTCGCCGCGCTGGCCGGGGTGGCGACCATCGCCACCGCCCCGGCGAGCAGGCCGGCGATGGCCAGAGTCGTGACAAGTCTCAGTGCGCGCATGCTGAACCCGCTTCGGATCGACGGTGGTGGTCTGAGGCGGGGCGGCGCCTGGGCGCACAATATCGATCAACGACTATGGGAGCAAGGTGGGAGCAGTGGTCGGAGGGATCAGCACCGGCGTCCCACACCAGGCCCGGCCCCGATCAGGCCGGTCCCCGCGGCGCTCAGGAGGCTCGGCGTACCCGGTAGGCCAGGTGGGTGACGCCGTCGCCCTCGACGACGCTGAACGGTCCGTCCAGCTGAAGTGGGGCGATCTTCAGGTCGGCGAAGAGCGGGACGCCGGCACCGAGCAGGACCGGGACGAGGTCGACGTGCACCTCGTCGAGCAGGCCGGCCTCGACGACCTGGGCGGCGATGGTGCCCCCGTTGACACCGACCTCCTTGTCCCCGGCGATCGCCTTCGCCCGGGCGATCGCGCTCTCGATGCCGTCGCTGACGAAGACGAAGGAGTCGTTCTCGGCTGCCCAGCCCTCCGGCACGCTGTGGGTGACCACAACGACGGGCACGTCCAACGGATGCCGCCCACCCCACCCGCTGGTGATGTCGAAGAGCCGCCGGCCGACGACGAGCGCCCCGGTCCGCTCGGTGAGGGCCCGCAGGTGCCGGGCGCTCGTGGCGGAGGTCCGAAAGGTCAGCTCGGGGTCGGCCGTCGGCGTCTCGACGTCGCCGTTCTCGTACCACTGGAAGAGGTACTCGAAGCCACCGTGGGACGCGTCCGCGATGTAGCCGTCCAACGACATCGTCGCCCCGGTCGTCACCTTCGTCATCGATCCACTCCTCGGTCCGTGCCGTGTCGGCTCGTCGACGAGGCCGGCTGCTCCGGCCCTCAATCAAAGGTCGAAGCCGGCGCACCGTCCTCGACACGTCGGCCGAGCTTTCCCCCAGTGTCGACCGAGGCCGTCAGGGGCGCAGGGCGTTGAGCACGAGGTCCGCGTACCGGCGCCACACCGCCGGGTCGCGCTCGTCGAGCACGATGAGCTGCCGGACCGCTCCGCAGAGGATCACCCGGATGTCCTGCTCGCCGGCGTCCGGGCGGATCCTGCCGGACGCTCGGGCTGCCGCCACCAGCTGCCCGATCAGGGCCAGGATGCGCGCGGCGGGCACCAGCCTGCCCTCGAAGAACGCGTCGGCGAGGACCCGGTCGCGGGCGAGGCGTCCGAACAGGTCGGGCACGAAGGAACACCACTCCCGGTACGCGTCGGCGCCGTCGAGCGCCGTTCGGATGCGCTGCTCCAACTCCTGGAACTGCCGCTGGACGACCGCGACGATCAGGTCATCCTTGCTGGGGTAGCTGCGGTAGACCGTCGCGCGTCCCACTCCGGCCCGCTCAGCCACCTGCGGCACCGTCACCTGGAGGCCCTGCTCGGTGAAGAGCTCCCGGGCGGCGGTGATGACCCGCTCCTGGTTGCGACGGGCGTCCAGACGCCGATGGGGAGTCTCCGGGTCGCTCGGCGTCGGCGGGGTCATGGCCTCAGTCTGCCCGCTCGGTCTCGTCGGTCAGCAGCGGCTCGTCGCCGTACACGGTGGTGAGTTCGACGTTGAGCACCGTGGCCACCCGGCCGAACGACCAGTAGTAGCCGATCACCTGGAGCACCTCCACGATCTCGCGCTCGCTGAGGATGTGCCGCACCTGGTCGAAGAGGTCATCGGAAACGCGTGGTGACCGCACCACCTCGGCGGCGAACCGGATAAGCGTCCGGTCGTACGCCGGCAGGTCCGGGTTGTCGGTGTCCCGGCTGCTGATGATCTCGCGAGTACGCTGGTCGACGCCGGCCGCCTCGGACATCGGGCCGTGCTGGGCTGCCACGAACTCGCACCCCGCGTACTCGGCCACCGTCAGGATGACCAACTCCCGCGAGCGGGCGGGCAGCTCCAACGAGGTGAACTGCGCCCTCGCGAGCTGGATGAAGAGCTTCACGGTGCCGATCGAGTGGGTCATCATCTTGACCATCGGATCGGGCGGCAGGGCGGACAGGAAGTCGCGGACGTCGGCGGGAATCGCGTTCGGGTCGGGGTCGGTGAGGCGGGGCATGACTCTCTCCTGTTTCTGGTCGTCGAGGTGGGTCAGGCGGGCAGGTCGAAGCCCGTTTCGCTGAGGTGGCGGAACCGACCGTCCTCGGCGTACGACCCGAAGATGGCGATCTCCCGCTTGGCGGTCGACCCGTCGACCAGGGTGATCTCGAAGACGTGTCGTTCGGCGCAGCGGAGACCGTCGCGCAGCTCGTCGAGGACCCGCACGGTGCCGCTGACGATCTGACCCCGCACCTGGGTCACCATCTCGACGAATCCGGCCCGGTCGAGGGTCTCGCCGTCGCTGCGGTGGGTGTAGTCGGGGGCGTAGAACTCGTCGAGCGCCTCGGTCAGGTCGCGCGTCGGCTCGAAGACCACCGCGCGCAGGGCGTCGCTGATCAGTACCGGTTTCATGGGGCTCCTCCTGGGTCACTGTCGATCACATCCGGACTCGTGGGTCCGCTTAACGTCCACCGTACCGGACTCCCGAGTCCACTTCTGGTGAGTGTCGTCACGTACCCCAGGGAGCGGCTGTGCCCGCCACGGCGGGTGCGGGTCCGCCGCTCCGGTCGTAGCGTGGGCGCATGCGAACCACCACGCTGGGCAGCACCGGACCCGAGGTCGGCGTCATCGGCCTCGGCTGCATGGGCATGAGCCACGGCTACGACATCACCGGCCCTCGCGACGACGACACGTCGATCGCCGTCATCCGACAGGCACTGGACCTGGGCGCGACGCTGATCGACACGTCCGACGTGTACGGGCCGTACACCAATGAGGAGCTGGTCGGGCGAGCGCTGGCCGGCGGGCACCGGGAGCGGGCCGTACTGGCCACGAAGGTCGGCCTGGTGCCCACCTCCCCCACCGGCGGCCCCGGCAACTCACTGAAGATCGGCAACAACGGCCGCCCGGAGCACATCCGGTCGGCGATCGACGAGAGCCTGCGCCGGCTCGGCACCGACCACGTCGATCTCTACCAGCTGCACCGGGTCGACCCGGAGGTGCCCATCGAGGAGTCCTGGGGCGCGATGGCCGAGGTCGTGGCGGCGGGCAAGGCCCGGCAGCTCGGGTTGTCCGAGGTGACTGTCGCGCAGATCGCGCGGGCCCAGACGGTGCACCCGGTCGCGTCGGTGCAGTCCGAGCTGTCGCTGTGGACCCGCGACCCGTTGGCCGAGGTGTTGCCGTACTGCGGCGAGCAGGGCATCGCCTTTCTGCCGTTCTCCCCGCTCGGTCGCGGTTTCCTCGCCGGCCGGTTCACCTCGTTCGACGACCTGCCCGCCGAGGACTTCCGGCGTGGCCTGCCGCGCTTCCAGCAGGACGCGCTGCGCGCCAACCTCGCCATCGTCGCCCGGGTCCGGGAGATCGCCGACCGGGCCGGCGTCAGCCCCGCGCAGGTCGCCCTCGCGTGGGTGGTCGCCCGGGGGGACCAGGTCATCCCGATCCCCGGCACCAAGACCCCGAAGTACCTGGTGGACAACTGCGCTGCCGCCGACGTGCGGCTCAGCGCCGAGGATCTGGCGGACCTGGACGCACTGCCCGCACCCGAGGGTGGCCGCTACTAGGGCGGATGTCCTACCGCTCTGGCGGCCCGGCACCATGCGGCCGGGCCGCCACCGGCGGGCCGAACCGGACCCCGACACCTGGCGAGTAGAGCACGCTCACCGGTGGCCCGACCGGTGCCGGCAGCCCGGCGGCGGCGACCAACTCGTCATCGAGGTGCAGCACCTCGGCCCGGTGCAGTGGCCAGCTCGGATGCCAGTTCGGCAGGTGCAGCGTGCGCCCGTAGGCCCGGGTGTGCAGCCCCCAGCGGGCGGTGACGAAGTGTTCGAGCGGGGTCGGCTCAACGATCCGCTCCCCCACCCGCACGACCATCTGGCTCGACGCGCCCGCCGGCCCCGGCCACCGTCGCCGGCAGCGGTAGGTGCGTCGGTCGCCGTCGCGATCCAACCGCATCGACGACCAGAGGTACGGCAGGCGCAGCGTCGCCCGCGCCACCAGCACCGGCACCAGGCGGGACGCGTCGAGCGACCGGAACACGACCGCTCGTCGGCCGGCGTCGTCGACGGAGTAGAGCCGGACGTTGGTCTCTGCGAAGGTGCCGAAGTACGGCACCCCCGGGCCACGGCCGAAGCCCAGCCCGACCATCCGAAAGCCGATCAGGCCCACGTAGCTGACCCCGTCCACGATGTCCGGACGGGTGCCGGCGGGCAGCAACGGCGCGACGAGGGCCGGAGCGACGGCCCAGTGCAGGAAGGTGAGGTCCTCCCAGCGCTGCCGCAGGACCGCCCAGGGGAACGCCTGCCGGGGCGCGTGGTCGACCGGTTCGGGATGCACGCTCTCATCCTGGCCCAGGCGGCAGGCCGGCGTGGTCTCAGGCGTGCGGACCAACGCTGACGGTGCCGATGGTCAGCGACGCCTCACCCTCCAGGATCTCGCCGACCCGGTCGACCTCCTCCCCCAGTGCGCGCTGCCGGGCGGCGCCGAGCGTCCGCAGCGGCTCGACTGTGACGTGGATCGAGCGCCCGGATCGGCGTTGATGCCACACACCGGCGACCACGCCGTCCATCAGCAGCACCGGGTAGTTGCCGGCCTGGCCACCGTTGAGCGCCCGCTCGGCGGCAGCGCCGGGGTAGAGCCGTTCGCGGGGGTGGCAGCCGACCGCGTACGCGTCGAAGTACGGCAGCAGCCGCAACCCGGACGGCCCGTCGTCGGGGAAGACGGTGTCGTCGGCGGCCACCCAGGCCCGGGTGCCCTCGACTGCCACCTCGGTCAGATCGAGCGAGTCGAACAGCAACGTCGCCCAGGCCGGGGGCACGGCCATCCACCGGGCGAACTGCGCCGGAGTGGCCGGCCCGTACGCGTACAGGTAGCCGCGGACGAGGGCGGCCAGAGCGGCGGGACCGGGCATCGGCGCGAAGTCGGGCAGCCACCGGGTCGGGCTGGTGTACGTGCTCGCCCGGCCGCGATTCGGGCCGAAGCAGACCACCCCACCCCGGGTGGCGGCGGTCATCGCCGCGACCCACCGGGGCCATTTGTCCTGGAACGCCTCCATGACCAGGTCACCCGCCCACGGTCCGGTACGGGCGACGACCTCCTCGGTCAGCTCGGCGGTGGTCAGGTCGGCCTCGGCGACCGCGTCGGCGATGGCCGCGAGGACCTGCTCGGTCTGCCGGGGCGTCAGCAGGGACACATTCTGATCCCAGGACGGTGCCGGCAACGCGGTCAGCGCCCCGACCCACATCGGCAGGTCCGCCGCGGCGAGCAGGTGTACGGTCCCGCGTGGCCCACGGGTCTTGACCAGTGTGCGGTCCGTCCACAGTGCCCGTCGTACCAGGGCACGGGTCGCGCCCTGCACCCGCAGCCCGATGGACAGCTCGGCGGCCGACGCGATCTGGGCGTGCGCGCCGCACATCGCCGACACCACGTCGGCGACGCTTCCGGCGTCCGGTGCCGCGTCCGCCGCCGGCGCGCAGAGCCGGTGCCGCGCCAGTCGTCGGGCGGACACCTGCGCCCAGCTCAGCTCGATCATCGCAGGCCCTCGAAGAACGCGCGGATGTCCGCCGCGTGCGCCAGCGGTTCGTCCATCGCCACGAAGTGGCTGCCCGGGTTGCCCTCCGGCCAGTGGACGATCGTGTTGTCTCGCTCGGCGAGGCGGCGCATCAGCGCGGAGCCGCCGCCGTACACACCGGACGGCACCCGCCGCTGGCCCGTCGGCCAGGCGAAACCGCCATCGTCGGCGACGGTGAGTCGCTCGTACATGGGCCACGACGACGTTCCCGACGTGCCGGTGAACCAGTAGAGGCTCACATTGGTGAGCAGGTGGTCCCGCTCGATGGCCTGCTCCGGCGTCGGCACCGTCATGGTGAACTCCTTGAACTTCTGCATCATCCAGGCCAGCAGCCCGACCGGCGAGTCGTTCCAGGCGTACGAGAGGGTCTGCGGCGCTGCCCGCAGCAGCGCGTGATGGTCGACGCCACCGCCCATCCACTGCTGCATCTGCTCCCACTCGGCACGTTCCGCCGCGCTCATGTCCGGCACGTCGGCGGCGGTCGGGAAGCCGAACCCGCCGTCGATGTGCACGCCGACGACCTGCTCCGGCGCCACCGCTGCCACCCGTGGCGCGATGTACGCACCGAGGTCGCCGCCCTGGGTGCCGTAACGGTGGTAGCCGAGGCGGGCCATCAGCTCGACCCACATCCGGGCGAGTCGGTCGATGGTGAACCCGGCCGGCGGCGCCTGCGAGAAACCGTAGCCGGGCACCGACGGCACGACCACGTGGAACGCCTGCGCGGGATCCCCGCCGTGAGCGCGTGGGTCGGACAGCGGGCCAATCAGCTCGGTGAACTCGACCACGGAGTTCGGCCAGCCATGTGTCAGCAACAACGGCAGCGCGTCCGGCTCCGGCGAGCGGACGTGCAGCACATGCACCTCCAAGCCGTCGATCTCGGTGACGAGCTGGGGGAAGTCGTTCAGGCGCGCCTCGTGGGCCCGCCAGTCGTATCCATTCGCCCAGTACTCGGTCAGCTCGCGCAGGTACGTCACCGGCACCCCACGGCTCCAGCCGGTGCCGGGCAGCGAGCGGGGCCACCGGGCTCGGGAGAGCCGGTCACGCAGGTCGTCGAGGTCCGCCTGCGGAATGTCGATGCGAAAGGGCGTCATGCCGGGAACGCTACGGCTCATATAGGACAGCTTCTGGCACACATCGCTGGCATTCTGGAATCATGTCCGACACCCCCGCCCGACTGCTGGGCCTGCTGTCGCTGTTGCAGACGCCCCGCGAGTGGCCCGGCAGCGAGTTGGCCACCCGCCTCGGCGTCAGCCTGCGCACCATCCGCCGCGACGTGGAGCGATTGCGCGACCTCGGCTACCCGGTGCAGGCGACGATGGGCGCGATCGGCGGGTACCGCCTGGTCGCCGGCAAGGCGATGCCGCCGCTGCTGCTCGACGACGACGAGGCCGTGGCAATAGCTGTCGGTCTGCGCACCGCCGCCGGTCACGCGGTGGCCGGCATCGAGGAGGCCTCGGTACGGGCGCTGGCGAAGCTCGAACAGGTGCTGCCGTCCCGGCTGCGGCACCGCGTCAGCGCCCTGGGAGCGGCCACCGAACCGCTGCTCACCTGGGACCGACCGACTGTCGACCCGGACCACCTGAGCGCGCTGGCCGCCGCCGTCAACAATCGTGAGCAGCTGCGGTTCACCTACCGCAGTCGCGACGGCGTGGACACCCAACGGCTCGTCGAGCCGTACAAGCTGGTGTCGGCGGGTCGGCGCTGGTATCTGGTGGGCTACGACAACGACCGCGACGACTGGCGGATCTTCCGGCTCGACCGGATCACCGACCTGCGGCCCACCGGGATCCGGGTCACCGCCCGGCCACTGCCGGCCTCCGACGCCGCCTCGTTCATGACGGAGAAGCTGCTTGAGCTGACGCCCGTCTACCGGGCGGTGGTCACGCTGCACGCGCCGATCGAACGGATGGCGGGCCCGCTCGGCGGCACCGGCGTCGATCTGGAACCGATCGACGCGACCTCGTGCCGGTTACGCAGCGACGCCGACACCCTGGAGTGGCTGGCGTGGCGTCTGCTGACTCTCGGTTGCGACATGGAGGTGCACGAGCCTCCCGAGCTGCTCGCGCACCTGCGGCAGATCGGCTCGCGGGCGACCCGCGCCGCCAGCTCGCCCGCAGCGTAGGACGGCCGGCGGCCCGGGGCATCGGCACGCCGGTCCGCCGTACGCTTGATGGAGCACAAGCGTTCAGAACAGGTGTTTCGGGGAGGAACTGGGCGTGACGCAGAGCGACGGGGAGCTTGTCGTACTCGCGCAGGCGGGAGACGCGGCTGCGCTGGGGGCGCTGCTGGCCCGGCACGAGGCCGGGATGCGGGCCGTCGCGCTGAGCGTCCTCGGTTACGGGCCGGACGCCGAGGACGCGGTGCAGGACACGATGGTCGTCGCCCTGCGTCGCATCGGCGAGGTCCGCGACCCGAGCGCTGTCGGCCCCTGGTTGCGAGCCATCGTCCGCAACAACAGCAGGATGGCGTTGCGCGGGCCCAGAGCCCTCCCGGTCGCCGAACCCGAGTGGTTCACCCGCCCCGCCGACACACCCACCCCGGAGGAGGCGCTGGACCGGGCCGCGATGCGCGACTGGGTGTGGCACTCCATCGGGCAACTGTCCGAACCTGACCGGCTCGTCACCCTGCTGCGGTACTTCAGCGACGCGTCCTCGTACGAGCAGATCGCGGCCGTGTGTGGCGTGCCGGTCGGCACCGTCCGCAGCCGCCTCAGCCACGCCCGCCGGGCGCTCGCCGGCGGCCTGCGGACGGCGGCGGACGCCGCGCACACGGACGTCGCCGCCTCGAACGACTCGCGGTGGCGGGCGGGCCGCGACATGATCACCACGGCGATGGGCGGCGACTTCGAGCGGGTGGTCCGCGAGAGCTGGTGGCCGGACGCCGAGATGATCGTGCCTGGCGGCCCACGCGGTGGCCGTGACCTGGCGATCAACGGCATGGACCGCGACCTGGCCGCCGGGGTACGTCAGCGGCTGCGCAGCGTGGTGGGCAGCGGCGACGTGCTGATCTGGGAAACCGACCTGATCAGCCCACCCGACGACCCGGAACACTGCCCACCCGCGGCACTGTGGTTGCAGGTGCTGCGCGAGGGCCGCGTACGCCAACTCACCCTCTTCCACCCCCTCCCCGCGCTGGCCTGAAAACTTCCTCCGACCGAGCGAACTTTCCCCGCGACCCGCGCATCTGGTCTGCGTCATGCACCAGTTGCCGTGTCGGCGGACGCCGCGCGGGTCTCGGATCGGGAGATAGTTCATGGGTTTCACCAGCCACGACGTCAGCGCCCTCGCACCCGGTGCCCACACGTTCACAGTGGATGGCGTTCGGCAGGTCTACCACGTCGCCGGCACCGGTCCGGTCTGCGTGGCGCACTCCGGCGGCCCGGGCATCGAATGGGCGTACCTGCGGACGCCCAGCCTTGAGACGCACTTCACGATGGTCTACGTCGAGCCGGTGGGCACTGGCGCGTCGGGGCAGCTCGACAACGCCGACGATTACCGTCTCGACACGTATGTCCGGTTCCTGCACGCCGTCGTCGAGCACCTCGGCGAAGACCGGGTGTACCTCCTCGGTCACTCGCACGGTGGCTTCGTCGTCCAGCGCTACGCGCTCGCCCACCCGGACCGGATCGCCGGCCTCGCCCTGTACGACACCTCACCCGTCACCGGCGCCGAGTTCTGGGGCGAGGCCATGGCCGGCCTCGCCGCCTACCCGCAGCGGCACCCGGACCGGCCGGAGGCGGCGGCGGTCCCGGCCGCCTTCGCGCAGATCGGCGGCGCGACGGACGACGAGTCGTTGGGGGCCGCACTGCGGGCCGCCCTGCCGGTGTACTTCGCGGACTTCTGGGACCGACAGGACGAGTTCGCCCCGTTTCAGGCGGCTGTCCGGATCTGGGCGACGCCGGCCGGCGCGCAGGACCCCACGCCCTTCGACGTGCGGGAAAACCTCGGTGAGATCACCGTGCCCGTCGTGGTGATCGTCGGGACGTACGACTTCATCTGTGGCCCCCGCTGGGCCGAGCAGTTGCATGCGGGGCTTCCGGACTCGCGACTGGTGACGCTGGAGCGAAGCGGACACTTCGCGCACATCGAGCAGCCGGTGGAGTTCACCGACGCCGTGGCGGAGCTGCTGAAGCGTTGACTCACAGCGGTGCCGCCCGTCCCGAGGTCCGTTCGTCACAGCGGGCAGACCTCGGGGTGCGGGTGCGTTGCACGGTCATAAGCTGATCGCTTTGCTGCACCGTGACGAAGAGGAGACCGCCGTGAGCCAGACCGAACGGATGGATTCCGTCGACGAGTGGAACGTGGCCGAGGACGACGGGGTCCTGGACGCCTCCGACACCCTCGACGACGACCGGGTCGGCGACCCCCTCGACACCGGCATCATCGCCGAGGACCACTGGACGGCGGCAAACCGGTTCGGCACCACGCCGGCCGAGGCGCGGGCTGGCGAGTCCCTGGAGCAACATCTCGCCCAGGAGGTGCCGGATGTGGACCCGTACGCCGAGGGTGGCGACGACGAGGACGAGCTGACCCGCCGGGGGTACGAGGCGGAGGCACGCGCTGGCCGTCTCGTCGCCTACGACGAGGGCGTTCGAGAAGACGACGAGGCCGAGTCGGTGGCGTGGGACGCCGGCATCGACGCGGGTGCCGCCAGCGCGGAGGAAGCGGCGATCCACCTGGTCGAGGACCCGGACGGGCCCGGCGACGGTCCGTTGCGCTGACGCCGTACCCGCCGCGCTCGGCACCGGAGTGGGGTGACGAGCGCGGCGGGGTCGGTCAGTGGATGACGACGGGCGTCCTGACCTGCTCGCCCTGCGGGTCGTCGAGCTGCGCCGGCTGACGTCGGCGCGGCAGGAACGCCGCCGGGATGATCGTGAGCACGACCAGCGCGAACGCGACCCAGAACGTGCTGGCGAACGAATTGGCGGCGAAGTCGAGCCCGCGCTCGATGAGCGACGGGTCCACCGGCATCTGCTGAAGCAGCTCCGGCCGCTGCTGGGAGGCGATGGCCAGCCCGGCCTCGGTGACCGGCTTGCCGCTCTCGTCCACCAGGCCGGGGATCGGCCGGGAACCGTTCAACTCGTTGGTGAGGATCACCGACATCACGGCGGCACCGACCGAGCCGCCGATCTGCTGGAGGATGTTGACCAGCGTCGAGCCGCGCGCCACGTCGTTGGCCGACAATGTCCGCAGTGCCGACGTCATGATCGGCATCATCGTGCCGCCCATGCCCAGACCCATCACGAACAGCGAACCGCCGAGCAGCCAGTACGAGGTCTGCGGGTCGACCTGGGTGAAGCCGAAGAACCCGACGACGATGAGCCCCAGCGCGAACGGGACGGTACGCCCGATCGGCACCCGGTCGGCCAACGTGCCGGCGATCGGCATGGTGATCATCGCGCCGATGCCCTGCGGGGCCATCAGCAGGCCGGCGGCCAGCGTCGATTCACCGCGCACCTGCAGGAAGTAGCTCGGGAACAGCAGGCCGGCGCCCATGAACGCGATGATGAACACGAACATCGTCACCGACGCGATGGTCAGACTGCGGTTGCGGAACAGCCGCAGGTCGAGCAGCGGGTGCCGGGGCTTGAACGAGTAGAGCACGAACGCCACCACCAGCGCGCCGCCGACCAGCATCGGGGCCCAGACCTTGGCCTCGGCGAAGGTGCCCGCCTCCGGCAGGGACGAGACGCCGTAGAGGAACAGCGCGAGACCCGGCGAGAGCATGAGCATGCCGACGAAGTCGAACGACTCGGACGGCTCGGGCGCGTCCTTCGGCAGCGCGAACTGCGCGTAGATAAGGGCGATCAGGCCGATCGGCAGGTTGATCAAGAAGATCCAGTGCCAGCTCGCGGTGTCGATCAGCCAACCACCGAGGATCGGGCCGCCGATCGGCCCCAGAAGCATCGGGATGCCGAGGACGGCCATCAACCGACCGATCCGGTGCGGACCGGCCGCCCGGGTCATGATGGTCATGCCCAACGGCATGAGCATGCCGCCACCGAGGCCCTGCAGGACCCGGTAACCGATCAGCTCGCCGATCGTGTCGGCCATGGCGCAGAGCCCCGACCCGATCGTGAACAGGGTCAGCGCCACCATGTAGAGCCGCTTGGTGCCGAACCGGTCCGCCGCCCACCCGCTGAGCGGGATCACGGTGGCGAGCGCAAGGGTGTAGGCGGTCATGGTCCAGGCGACGCGGGCGTAGGACGCGTCGAACTCACTCTGGAATTTGGGCAGCGCCACGCTGACCACCGTCACGTCGAGGATCGACATGATCGCGCCAAGGACGACGACGCCCGCCACCTTGAGCACCGCGGCGTCGAGTTTGTCCGATGTCGCGAGAGATTGCTGTGTCACTAACTCTCCTGAAGTCGATTGAGCCGGCCGACGGTGGGCGGTGGCGGCGATGCCGCGCCAACCGGGCGCGGGGCGCGACGTGCCAGGACGACGACGCGCGGAGGAAGACTAACCGCCCTCTGTGACGATTCGCCGCCGGATTTCGTGACGGACCGGCCGCGTATCCGATCGGCCGTCGGAACTGTGGCCGGACGTCGGGGTGGCAATCAGCCGGCACGGCCGCGAGATGGTGCCCCTGCGTAGCCGGCGATGCCGCCCTCTTCGCGTCGGTGGCCGCGCGGGATCGGGGCGGCGGGCGGCCCAGATGCTGAGGCGAGCTGACCGCCCCAGACGGCCCCGACCCACGCCTGTCGGTCGACATCGGGACCCGAACACCCGCCCCGCCCCGCACCGCCCCGCACCGCCCCGCACCGCACCGCCCCGAGATCGTGCTGGATCGTGGATGTAGTGGCCTCGATCGCCCCGCACACCACTACAACCAGGATTTAGTGCGATCTTGGGCGCGGGCGCAGGCGCGGGCGCAGGGCGCGGGCGGGAGTGCGATCTTGGGGTGGGGCGGAACACCGGGGCGGGGCCGGTCTGTTGCACTCGATGTGCCTGTCGATTCGCCGGCACCCACCGATCGGAGACACCCGTGGACCGCGCCCAACTCGCGAGCTTCCTGCGTACCCGCCGGGAGGCCCTGCAGCCCGAGGACGTGGGGTTGCCCCGGGGCCCTCGTCGGCGCACCGGAGGGCTGCGGCGTGAGGAAGTCGCCACGTTGAGCGGGATGTCCACCGACTACTACAGCCGGTTGGAGCAGCAGCGCGGGCCGCACCCCTCGGAGCAGATGCTCGCCGCCCTGGCCCGGGGCCTGCGGCTCTCCCTCGCCGAACGGGATCACCTGTTCCAGCTCGCCGGTCACGCCGTTCCGCGCCGGGCGGTGCGGGCCGACCACGTGAACCCGGGAATGATGCGCATCCTCGACCGGATGCACGACACCCCGGCCCAGGTGGTGAACCACCTCGGCGAGACCCTGGCGCAGACCGCGCCGGCCGTCGCCCTGCTCGGTGACGAGACCAGGTACACCGGTTTGGCGCGCAGCGCGCACCACCGCTGGTTCACCGACCCGACGGCACGGCAGCTGCACCCGGCGCAGGATCACCAGACACAGAGTCGCCTGCTCGTGGCGCACCTGCACGCGGCGTACACCCGTGACGGGCGCGGCTCACGGGCCGCCGCGCTCGTCGACGACCTGCTGGCCAGGAGCCCGGAGTTCGCGCAGCTCTGGCGGGAGCACCCGGTGCCCGCCGGCTACTGCCCGCCCAAGCACTTCGTGCACCCGGAGGTCGGGGCGTTGGAGCTGCACTGCCAGACGCTCGTGGATCCCGACCAGTCACAGACGCTGTTGGTCTTCACCGCCGTACCCGGGTCGCCGAGCGACGAGAAGCTGCGCCTGCTGGCCGTCATCGGCGGCCAGCTCGTCTGAACGCGATCAGCTCGGGCGGGGGTAGCGGGCTGGGCTGACCCCCAGGTAGCGCCGGAAGTGGCGGGTCAGGTGCGCCTGGTCGAAGAAACCGGCCGCGACGGCGGTCTCGACGGGCCGCTGCCCGGCGAGGAGCAGGCGACGGGCCAGCTCGACCCGACGGCCGGTCAGGTACGTGTGCGGTGGCACGCCGTGCGCCTGGGTGAACGCCCGGACCAGGTGGGTCGGGTGGGCGTGCAGCAGCTCCGCGGCCTCCCGAAGGGTGACGCCCTCGACGGTCCGGGCGTCCAGCAGCTCCCGTAGGCGCACCGCGAGGCCGTGTCCGGCCGGCTGGACACCGACCGGGCAGCGCTGGCGGAGTTGGTGGCGGAGCCGGTCCAGGATGAACGCGAGCCGGCTCTCGGCCTCGAACTCGTCGCCGGGTGCGGCGAGCACCTGGTGCAGGTGGTGGACCCGATCGCGCAGCCGCGGATCGGCCAGGTCCGGCTCGTCGACGGCCCGCCCGACCAGCTCGGCGTCGAGCACCGAGGTGTCGAGGTACAGGACCCGCTTGCGGAAGCCGTCGGGTGTGGCGGATCTGCCGTCGTGCGGCACGTACGGCGGGAGGAGGGTGACCGACGTGCGCAGCGCGCCGTGCCGGTGCCGGTCCAGGTCGAAGCGGACCGCGCCGTCGTCGACGATCAACAGCGTCCACACCTCGTGGATGTGCCGGGGGTAGGCGTGGTCGACGAAATGGGCGTGGAAGACCTCGGCGACCCCGGCTACCGCGGGTCGCCACGCGCTGACGTGCGAGCCCGCCGGGCGGGTGGCCACGCTAAGAACGTACAAGACCGGTAGGTGTTCGGGCGGGCAGGCTCGACGCCATGACCGAACCGATCCGCTTTCCCACCAAGATCGCCGTGCTGCTCCGCAACGACCTGGCGGGCTGGCAACGGCTGAACGTCACCGCCTTCCTGGTCAGCGGCATCGCGAGCACGCTGCCGGAGCTGGTCGGCGAGGAGTACCGCGACGCGGACGGCACCGGCTACCTGCCGATGTTCGGTCAGCCGGTGCTGGTCTTCGCCGGGGACCGGGCGACGTTGGTCGGCGCGCATTCGCGCGGCCTCGCTCGTGGCCTGCGGCTGGCGATCTTCACCTCCGAGATGTTCGCCACCGGCAACGACCGGGACAACCGGGCCGCCGTCCAGGCGGTCGGACGGGAGAAGCTCGACCTGGTGGGCCTGGCGTTGCACGCGCCGCGCAACGTGGCGGACAAGGTGCTCAAGGGGGCGTCCATGCACCCGTAATGGCATCCGGGGCGACGAAGACATTGATATCGGCCTGTATGACTGTAATGATTAACACACTTTACAGTTGTTTCGCCGCCCCGGAAGGACCCCCACATGGCGCGACGATCGGCCGGGCTCACGCCCCGCCACCCCCGCATCAGACTGATCTCCGCGCTCGCCGCGGCCCTGCTGGCCGTACCGACCGGTCTGGTCGTCGGCGCATCGCCCGCCACGGCGGCCGCGACGGGCACCATCACCGGGTACGGCGGCAAGTGCGTCGACGTGGCCGCCGCGAGCTCGGCCAACAACACCGCAGTCCAGCTCTTCACCTGCAACGGCTCCACCGCGCAACAGTGGACGGTCGGCGACGACGGCACGATCCGGGCGCTGGGCAAGTGCCTGGACATCGCCGCCGCCAGCACCGCCAACGGCGCCCGGGTGCAGATCTACGACTGCAACGGCACCGGGGCGCAGCAGTGGTCGCCCAACGCCGGGCAACTGGTCAACCCGACCTCGGGCAAGTGCCTCGACGCGACCGGCCAGAGTTCCGCCGATGGCACCCCACTGCAGATCTGGAGTTGCACCGGCACCGCCAACCAGACCTGGACGCTGCCCACCGGCGGCGGCACCACACCACCCCCGTCCGGTGGTTTCACGCACCCCGGCGTGCTGGTCAGCCGGGGTCAGCTCGACTTCGTCCGCGGCCGGGTGCAGGCCGCCGCGCAGCCGTGGGCGTCGGCCTACAGCCAGATGATGGGCAGCCGCTACGCCTCCCTGTCGCGCACCCCGGCGCCCCGTTCGGTGGTCGAGTGTGGTTCCTACTCCAACCCGAACAACGGCTGCACCGACGAGCGGGAGGACGCGATCGCCGCGTACACCGACGCGCTCGCCTGGTACGTCACCGGGGACGCCCGGTACGCGCAGAAGTCGATCCAGATCATGGATGCCTGGTCGGCGACGATCACCGCACACACCGGCAGCAACGGCCCCCTGCAGACCGGCTGGGCCGCCTCGGTCTGGCCCCGGGCGGCCGAGATCATCAAGTACACGTACACGAGTTGGCCCAACGCCAACCGCTTCGCCACCATGCTGCGCAACGTCTACCTGCCGGTGGTGCGCAACGGCTCGAACAGCAACGGCAACTGGGAACTGACCATGATGGAGGCCGCAGTCGGCATCGCCGTCTTCCTGGACGACCGGAGCGCCTACGACGCGGCGGTCACCCGTTTCCTCAACCGCACCCGGGCCTTCATCTACCTGCCCAGCGACGGCGCGTTGCCGTACACGATGCCCGGCAGCGGCCTGGACACCAGCGCGGAGATCATCGGCTACTGGCAGGGCCAGTCCACCTTCGTCGCCGGCCTCGCCCAGGAGACCTGCCGCGACTTCGTCCACACCGGGTACGGCATCTCCGCCATCTCGCACGTCGCGGAGACCTCCCGGATCCAGGGACGGGACCTGTACCCGCAGGTCGGTGAGCGGCTGCGCCAGGCGCTGGGCTTCCACTCGCGCTACCAGCTCGGCGAGGCGCCACCCTCCTGGCTCTGCGGTGGCAGCCTCACCCGGGGCCTCGGGCCGATCACCGAGGTCGGCTTCAACGCGATGAGCACCCGGTTGGGCAACGTCATGACCAACACCCAGACCCTCACGCTCCAACAACGTCCGGCCGGGACGAACAACCTCTTCGTCGCCTGGGAGACGCTGACCCACGCCAACAACCCCAACTGACCAGGCCGTCGTCGGGTGGCGCCGAAGGCTCGGCGCCACCCCACGACGGTGCTCAGTTCTCGGCCCCCAGCGCCTCCACCGGGCTGACCCGCGACGCCCGACGGGCCGGCAGCACCCCGGCCAGCGCGGTCAGCCCGACCAGCACCACGAAGAGCCCGGCCAGCGGCAGCAGCGGCGCGGTCAGCGGCGCCTCGATCCCGAGGGTCTGGACGGCCAACCAGGCGTACGGAATGCCGAGCACCAGGCCGATGGTCGCGCCGATCACCCCGTACAGGCCCGACTCGACGGTCAGCATGGTGCGCAGACCGGTCCGGGACAGCCCGATCGCCCTGAGCAGACCGGACTCGCGAACCCGCTCCACCACCGACAGCGCGGTCGTGGAGCCCACGCCGACCACAGCGATCAGCACGGTCAGGCTGACCAGACCGACCGCGATCCAGACCAGGGTGCGCACCAACGCGTCGTTGCGGTCCCGTTCGTCGGCGAGCACCGCGAGGCCCACCCCGTCACTGCCGCCGATCGCCTGCCGCAGCGCCCGCACCCCGGCGGTGCGACCGTCCTCGCCGGCCCCGGCCGCGTCGGCCAGCAGACCGGTGTACGCGGCCGGCACACCGAGCCGGTCCAGGTCCGCCGGATCGGCGAGGATGCCCGCGTGCAGCGGCCCGTCACCGGGCAGGACCGCTGCCACCCGCACGTCGACCCGGCCGGTGGCGACGGCGAGCGTGACCGTGTCGCCGGCCCGCAGACCCGCGTCCCGCGCGACCCAGCTGTTGACCACGATCCGGCCGGGGCCACGATCGGTCAGGGTGCCCTGGGCCACGTCCAGGGCCTTGGTGCTCGGCAACGCGGCCAGGTCCAGGTCGCTGGTCGGATAACCGGCCTCGACGTCGCCGAGCTTGTCCGCGCCGCGCAGCAGCCGGGCGTCGTCGACCCTCCGGTACGGCACCACCCGGGCCAGCGCACCGCGCGCCGCCTCGGCCCGGGTCACCACGGCCGGCGGCAGGGTCCCACCGTTGGTCGTGACCTCGAAGTCGGTCGGAGCCGACAGCGCCATCTCGCGGTCGGCGAGGATCTGCAACGACGCGCCGCCGATGACCACCCCGGAGATCAGGGTCACGCCGAGGGCGACCACGACGGAGACCGCAGCGGCGCGGCGTGGGGCACCGCCGATCCCGCCGACCGACATCCGCCCGATCGGCCCGAGCTGGCGCAGCGGCCAACCCACCACGGCCAGCACCGGGCGCACCAGCAGCGGGCCGAGGGCCACCAGCGCGAAGAACGCCAACGTGCCGGACCCGATCAGCAGGAGCAGTGGCATCGACGCGTCGTAGTTCGACTGCTCCGGCTTCGGCAACCGGCTGATCGTCCCGACCGCCGCCAGGATCGCGCCGACGGCCAGGAGCAGCCCGAAGGCCAGACGCAGCACGCCGATGCCGCGGCGGCCGGCGGTGGTGCTCGCCGACCGTAGGGCCTCCAGCGGGGAGACCCGGGCGGCGGAGAGCGCCGGCGCCAGCACGGCCAGCACGGTGATCACGACAGCGCCGATCACGACCGTGACCGCCGCCGCCAGCGGCAGGCCCGGCGTGGAGACCTGGTGGCCAGCGGCGCGCAGGACCGGCGGCAGCGCGTACCCGAGGGTGAGGGCGCTGGCGACCCCGACGACGCCGGCGACCAGCCCGGTCAGGGCGCCCTCGGCGGTGAGGGCCCCCACCAGGGTGGCACGACTCGCGCCGACCGCCCGCAGCAGCGCGAGCTGCCGCATCCGCTGGGCGAAGACGATGCGGAAGGTCGAGGTGACCACCAGCGCGGCGGCGGCGACCGCGATGGAGACGAACATGCCGACCAGGATGAAGAGTTTCCCGACCTGCTCGGCCACCGCGTTGGCCTCGGCGTCGCGTACCTCGACACCGGAGCGGATCGGCTGGGCGGCGACCACGGCGGTCACCCGTTGGCGGACCGCGTCGGCTTCGGTGCCGGGCGTCACCCGCACGTCCACGCGATCCACGGCCGTCAGTCGCGCCCAGCCGATCACGGCGCTCTCCGGGGCGTACGCGTCGTAGCCGGCGTCGGCGGTGGTCTCCACCATGGCGGTCACGGTGAGCGGAGCGGGCGCGCTGAGTTCGCCGCCGGTACCGCTGGTGGTGGTGCCGACCGACAGCCCGAGCCGCTCGGCGGTGCGCGGGGTGATCGCGATCTGGCCCGGGGCGTCGGGGTACCTGCCCTCGACGACCCGGACCGTGCTCAGCAGGCCGGCGCCCGGATCGGACTGCAGGTTGAGGTATCCCTCGCCGATGGAGACCCCGGTCGAGACCCGGGCGACCGCCTCGGCAACCCCGGGCACGGCCCGGATCTGCTGCACGTCGCGCACTGTGGGTGGCGGCACGTCGACGCTGCCGATCACCAGGTCGGTGACGGCCGGGGTGCCGCTGAGGTTGTCCCGCACGGTCCGTTCGGTGATCTGTTGCACCAGCACGGTGCCGAAGACGACGAACGACGCGACCAGGATCGCCAGGCCGGTCAGGATCAGCCGGCCGGGCCGCCGGGCGGCGGCGGTCGTCTGGGTACGCAGCACTGCCGCCCTCATCGGCGGGCCGCCAGGTCACGCAGGGCGTCGGTGACCGACACCTGGTTCGGCTTGTCGATCTCACCGGCCAGCCGCCCGTCGGCGAGCAGCACCACCCGGTCGGCGTACGCGGCGGCGATCGGGTCGTGGGTGACCATGACGACAGTCTGGCCGAGGTCGCGTACCGAGTCGCGCAGGATGGTGAGCACCTCCGCGCCGGAGCGGGAGTCGAGGTTGCCGGTCGGTTCGTCGGCGAAGACCACCTCGGGGCGCGCCACGAGCGCCCGGGCGAGCGCGACCCGCTGCTGCTGACCGCCGGACAGCTCGCTGGGCCGGTGGTTCAGGCGGTCGCCGAGGCCCAGCATCCGCACCAGGTGCGCGAGGAGTTCGGCGTCGGGCTGCCGACCGGCGAGGTCCAGCGGCAGGGTGATGTTCTGCGCGGCGGTGAGCTGTGGCAGCAGGTTGAAGGACTGGAAGACGAACCCGATCCGTTCCCGGCGTACCCGGGTCAGCGTCCGGTCCGACTGGCCGGTCAGCTCCGTGCCGCCGAGCAGGACGCGACCGGAAGTGGCCGTGTCGAGGCCGGCGAGGCAGTGCATCAGGGTCGACTTGCCGGATCCGGACGCGCCCATGATGGCGGTGAACTCGGCCCGGCCGAAGCCGACCGAGACCCCGTCCAGGGCACGGACGGCCGTGTCGCCGCTGCCGTACACCTTCACCAGGTCGACCGCGGCTACCGCGGTGTGGCTGGTCTCCGGCGGGGCGTGGGTTGTCATCGTTCCTCCAGTGGCTGCGTGGTGACCGGGAAAGCCTCGCCGCGACCGGCGGGCGGGCGCATCGGCCCGGGGCCGGGTATCGCCGGTGCGGGGTCTGCCTTTTGGCCGATCCGACACCTCCGTCCGGCTGGCTACGCTGGGTCACCATGAGCACGCCGGATCTTCGACGATGGTGGGTACGCCTGGCCCAGACCGCCGGGCTGGTGGCCATGGGGCTGCTCGCCCTCTTCGACCTGCGGTACAGCTCGCCCACGAGCCTGGCCGCCCTGCTGCTCCTGCTGGTACGGGTGGGGCTGGCGGTGGCGACGGTCCCGCTCTGGCTGCCGGTGCACCGACCGGGCTCCCGCCGGCTGCCGTTGGCCGCGCTGATACTCGCCTCGGCGTCACTGGTCGTGACCGCGGCGATCGTGATCATTCCCGACGGCCGCTACGGGCTCGGTGGCGGCAGCTGGGGGCTCGCCGAGTCAGCCGGGCTGATCGGGGTGGTCTTCGTGGTGACGCGCTGGGGCGCGCCCCGACTCGCCCCGGCGGCGGCGGTGGTCGCCGGGCTCGCCGTCGCCGCGCTGCCGCTGCGTTCCGGCGCCGACAGCCTCCTGGTGATCTTCGGTCTGCTTCAGGTGATCGCCGCTGCCGGCGCCGCCGGGGTGGGGCTCTACCTCCGCGTCGTGGCCGCCGGCCGGGAGCGGGCCATCGCCCTGGTACGGGCCGAGCAGCGTGCGGAGTTCGCCCGGGACCTGCACGACTTCATCGCCCACCACGTCACCGGCATCGTGGTGCAGGCACAGGGCGCCCGGTTCGTCGCCGAGCAGGACCCGCAGCGGGTGATCGTCGCCCTGGGGCAGATCGAGCGGGCCGGCGCGGAGACGATGGCCTCGATGCGGCGGATGGTCGGCATCCTGCGCAACCCCGACGCCCCGCCGGACGCGCCGCTGGCGCCACTGGCCGGGGTGACCGAGCTGGAACCGCTGCTGACCGGGTTCAACGGCGCGGCGAACGCGCCGGCACGACTGCACGTCGACGGCGACCTGAACGGACTGCCCGTGGAGGTCTCGACGTCGGCGTACCGGGTGGTGATGGAGGGGCTGACCAACACCCGCCAGCACGCGCCGGACGCGCGGTCCGTGGCCGTGGCCGTGCGGCGTACCCCGGACTGGTTGCTGGTCCGGGTCGCCGACGACGGCGCGTCGCCGCGAACCGCGCCGGCCCGGGGGCACGGCTTCGGCCTGATCGGCCTCACCGAGCGGGTACGCGCCCTCGGCGGCACGATCACCGCCGGGCCCGGCGTCACCGGTGGCTGGGTGCTCGACGCGGCGTTCCCGCTCCACGTGGCGGTGGCCCGGTGATCCGGGTGCTGATCGCCGATGACCAGGCCATGGTCCGGACCGGCTTCGGCATGATCATTGGCGCCCAGTCGGACATGGAGGTGGTCGGCGAGGCCGCAGACGGCGTCCAGGCCGTCGAGCTGGCCCGACGACTGCGCCCGGACGTGGTGCTGCTGGACATCCGGATGCCCCGCCTCGACGGTCTGGAGGCACTGCGGCTGCTCGCGGGGCCGGGCGTCGCCGACCCGATCCGGGTGGTCGTCGTGACGACCTTCGACCTCGACGAGTACGTGCACACGGCGCTCTCCAACGGCGCGTGCGGCTTCCTGCTCAAGGACTCCGGCCCGGCCCTGCTGGTGGAGGCCGTCCGCGCGGCCGTGTCCGGAGACGCGCTGATCAGCCCCTCGATCACGGTACGACTGTTGGAGCACCTCAGCTCGCCGGCCCCGGCGCGCGACGACGGCGGCCTGTCGCCACGGGAACTCGACGTCGTGAAGCTCGTCGCCCGGGGCCTGACCAACGCCGAGATCGCCACCCAGCTTTTCATCGCCGTGGGCACGGTCAAGACCCACCTGGCGAGCGTGCAGATGAAACTCACTGCCCGCAACCGGGTCGAGATCGCCGCCTGGGCCTGGGAACGCCGCCTTGTCGGCTGACGGGACGACGCCCTGGCCACCGCCCACCTATCATCGTCATCAGTCGATGACTGGTCCGCTGCGGTCACTCGAAGGCGAGGCGATCAACCATGCGCGATCATCCCAGGCGCGGCGCCCGGTCCAGGGCCGCCGCACTGGCCGCCTGCACGCTCACGGCAGTCCTGATGGCGACGGGCGCGACCCCGGCGTACGCGGCCGCCGACGACACCGAGCCTCCCACCGCCCCCGGCCCGATCACTGTCGCCGCCGTCGACACCACCTGGGTAGAGCTGACCTGGGCTGCCTCGACCGACAACGTGGGGGTGGTCCGTTACCCGGTCTCCGCGCGATTCGAGGACAGTGGTCTGACCTGGTCCACCGACACCAACAGCATTCGGATCACCGGCCTGCGGCCGTCGCGCACGTACACCTTCTTCGTGTCGGCGCTGGACGCGGCCGGCAACGGCTCACCGTCGAACCCGAGCCTGCGGCTGACCATGCCACCGGGGGACGACCAACCGCCGGGCGCGCCGGGTCAACCGGTGGCGTTCGACGTCACCGCCACGGCGGTCCGGCTGCGCTGGGCGCACTCGGTGGAGAACGCGGCTCTGGAACGGTACGAGGTGTTCCGGGTGGACGCAGGCGGCGCTCTCACGCTGGTCCGCGACGTTTCCCAGTACCCGCCGGTCAACAGCGCCACGATCAACGGGTTGGCGCCGAACACCACGTACACCTTCGTGGTGCGGGCCCGCGACGAGGTCGGACTGCTGTCCGCGCTGTCCGCACCAGTCACCGTCACCACCCTGCCGCCGCCGCCGAGCTGTGCGGTCCGGTCGATAGTGGGGCAGTGGTCCGACGGGTTCGTGGCGCGTCTGGCGGTCACGAACACCGGCCCGACGGCGATCGACGGGTGGACGATGAGGTGGCGGTTCTATGCCGGCCAGCAGGTGCGCAGCCTGTGGGGCGCGGAGGTGGTCGACCGCGACAGCAGCTACCTGCGGGTGCGCAACGTGCGCCACAACAAGGTGATCCCGCCTGGCGGCACCGCGTCGCTGGGGCTGGTCGCCACCGGCACGCAACTACCGGAGGAAATCACGCTGAACGGCGGCATGTGCACGGTGGCAGACGAATAACGCTCGCCTCCGGGGTCTGGCGTGCGCCGCGACATCTTGCGACGCTAACGCCTGTGTATGACTACGACCTGTTGGTGCTGGGCTCCGGGCCCAGCGGTCAGAAGGCCGCGATCGCCGCCGCCAAACTCGGCAGGCGGGTCGCCATCGTGGACCGCCGCGACATGATCGGTGGGGTGTGCATCAACACCGGCACCGTGCCCTCCAAGACCCTGCGCGAGGCCGTGCTCTACCTGACCGGCCTGAGCCAGCGCGACCTGTACGGCAGCAGCTACCGGGTCAAGGAGGACATCACCGTCAGCGACCTGGCGGCCCGGACCCAGCACGTCATCACCCGGCAGACCGACGTCATCCGCAACCAACTGTCCCGCAACCGCGTCACGATGATCACCGGCACCGGGCGTTTCGCCGACGCGCACTCGATCTGGGTCGACGGCGGCTCCGGCCGCGAGTCCAAGGTGACCTTCGACAAGAGCGTCATCGCCGCGGGCACCCGCCCGGCCCGCCCGGACAGCGTCGACTTCGACGACCGGACGATCGTGGACTCCGACGGCGTCATCAACCTCCAGGCCGTACCCCGCAGCATGGTCGTGGTCGGCGCCGGCGTGATCGGCATGGAGTACGCCTCGATGTTCGCGGCGCTCGGCACCAAGGTGACGGTGGTGGAACGCCGCGACCGGATGCTGGATTTCTGCGACGACGAGATCATCGAGTCACTCAAGTACCACCTGCGCGACCTGTCCGTGGCGTTCCGCTTCGGCGAGGAGGTCGCCGCCGTGGAGAAGCACCAGACGGCGGCGCTGTGCATCCTCAAGAGCGGCAAGAAGATCGTCGCCGACACGGTGATGTACTCGGCCGGCCGGCAGGGCCAGACCGACGACCTGGCGCTGGAGGCGGCCGGGCTGGAGGCGGACCGACGCGGCCGGATCACCGTCGACGCCAACTACCGCACCGCAGTGGAGAACATCTACGCCGTCGGCGACGTGATCGGCTTTCCCGCGCTCGCGTCCACCTCGATGGAGCAGGGTCGGCTGGCCGCGCAGCACGCCTGCGGCGAGCCGATCCGGGAGATGCACGGCCTGCAACCGATCGGCATCTACACGATTCCGGAAATCAGCTTCGTCGGGCAGACCGAGGCGCAGCTCACCGAAAGCTCGACACCGTTCGAGGTGGGCATCGCCCGGTACCGGGAGTTGGCGCGGGGTCAGATCGTGGGCGACTCGTACGGCATGCTGAAGCTGCTCGTCTCCCCCGACGACGGTCGACTGCTCGGGGTGCACGTGTTCGGCACCGCCGCCACCGAGATCGTCCACATCGGTCAGGCGGTGATGGGCTGCGGGGGCACGATCAACTATCTCGTCGACGCGGTGTTCAACTACCCGACGCTGGCCGAGGCGTACAAGGTCGCCGCCCTGGACGCGTCCAACAAGATCCGCAACATCACCCGCATCGACGGCTAGCCACCACCGCCGACCTCGACCAGCTCCGCCAGCTGAATGCGGTAGTCAGGGCAGGTCGAGATGTCCTCGTGCGAGCAGTTCAGCCCGGCCGCGAGCAGGTCGAGCGCCGAGCGCAGCGCCGCCATCCTGGCCTGCACCGCGTCGTGGTTACGGCGCAGTACGTCCTTTCGGGTGGCCGGGTCACCTGCGGCGAGGAACGCCCGGATGTCCGACAGCGACAGGCCGGCCTGCTTCGCGCGCAGAATCGAGGCCACCCTGAACAGGTCGTCGCGGGTGTAGCGGCGACGACCGCCGGTGACCCGGACCGGGCGGAGCAGGCCCACCGACTCCCAGTGCCGCAAGACGTGCGCTGGCAGGCCGAAGTGGTCGGCCACCTCGCCGATCGTCATCGGGCTTGACTTCATGTCGACATTAAGTCCCAGGCTGGCAGGCATGTCCAGTCTTCTAGCTGCCCTCGATGTCATTGAGAGCGAACCCACGGCCGTCGCACTGCGCGCCCGTTCCTACGAGTTGCTCGGCGACCTCACCGGCCGAACCGTCGTCGACGTTGGTTGTGGCAGTGGCCGTGCCGTCGGCGAGCTGGCCGGGCGCGGAGCCCACGCGGTCGGGGTTGACGTCGATCCCGAGATGATCGCCGTGGCCCGCGCGCGCTGGCCTGCCGGCGAGTTCCACGTCGGCGACGCCACCGAGCTGCCGATCGAGACCGGATCGGCCACGTACTACCGGGCGGACAAGGTGTTGCACGTGCTCGACGATCCGGCGCGGGCCGTGGCCGAGGCACGGCGCGTGCTCACACCGGGAGGTCGAGCCGTACTGCTGGGCCAGGACTGGGACCTGATCGCCATCGACTCGGACCAGCCGGAGACCACTCGCCGACTGGTCCACGCGCGGGCAGACTCGCTCCCGTCGCCGCGCGTTGCCCGCAGGTATCGCAACCTGCTTCTCGACGCCGGCTTCACCGACCCGGTCGTCGAGGTGCACAGCGCGGTGTTCACCGAGGACACCGCGCTCAAGCTGTTGCAACGGATCACCGACGAGGAGATCTGGCTCGCCGAGCAGGCCGAGCGCGCCCGGACGAACCGAATCCTCGTCGTCGTCCCGATGTTCCTCGTCGCCGCCCAAACCTGACACCAGCATCTCGACGACGGTAAAGCCCCTACCCACCTCATCCCCTACCGCCTCTCCTGGTGATCAAGAGGTTTCCGTCATCCGATCTGGCGTGTCGTGACGGAAACCTCTTGATCAACGAGGGCAGGGGTGGGTGGGGCCGGTGCGGGGCCCTGCCCCCCGCACCGGCCGGTGGGTGCGTCAGCCTGCGGAGCAGGTGGGGCTCAGGCTGCCGGCGGTGCCGTTGGCCTGGAACCCGAACTCGGTGGACTGCCCGGCACCGACCTGACCGTTGTAGGCGACGTTGGTCCAGTTCGTCGTGCCGCTGTTACCACTGCGGTTGGCGCTCCAGGCGTTGGTGACTGTGGCACCGGACGGCAGTCCGATCGACACCGTCCACCCGTTGAGCGCCGACGAGCCCGCGGTCACCCGTACGTTCGCCACGAAGCCACCGTTCCACTGGTTCACCGACACCGTGGCGGTGCAGCCACCCGTGCCCGGCGGCGGCGTGGTGGGCGGGTCGGTCGGCGGGTCGGTCGGCGGGTCGGTCGGCGGGTCCGTGGGCGTGGTGCCGTTGTTCAGCGCGGCGAGAACAGCGTCGTACGCGGGCTTCTTCGAGCCGTTGCTGTTGAACAGCAGCGGGGTCTGCGAAGCGCGCCACGAGTCACTGTCGCGGATGCCCCACACCGTGATGCCGTTGCAGCGGGCAACGGCCAGGCAGTCCTCGACGACGCTGCGGTACGTGTTCGCCGAAGCGCCCTGGATGTCCAGCTCGGTGATCTGCACGTCCACACCGAGCGCCGCGAAGCTCGACAGGGTGGTGCGGTAGTTGCTCACGTACGGTGAGTCGTTGTTGAAGTGCGACTGGAACCCGACGCAGTCGATCGGCACGCCACGGGCCTTGAAGTCGCGCACCATGTTGTAGACGCCCTGGGTCTTGGCGTGCGTCCAGTTGTCGGTGTTGTAGTCGTTGTAGCAGAGCTTTGCGCCCGGGTCTGCGGCACGCGCCGCCCGGAACGCCGCCTCGATCCAGTCGTTGCCGGTGCGCTGGAGGTTGGAGTCGCGACGGCCTCCGGAGCTGCCGTCGGCGAACGCCTCGTTCACCACGTCCCACGCCACGACCTTGCCGCGGAAGTGGGTGGCCACCTGCGTGACGTGGTTGAGCATCGCCTGCCGCAGCGCGCTGCCGCTCATGCTCTCCATCCAGCCGGGCTGCTGCGAATGCCACGCCAGGGTGTGACCCCGCACGTTCATCCCGCGGCTGCGGGCGTGGTTGACGATCTGGTCCGCCGCCCCGTAGCTGAACTGGTTCTGCTGCGGCTCGGTGGCGTTCATCTTCATTTCGTTCTCGGCGGTCACCATGTTGAACTCACGGTTCAAAATCGTGGTGTACGCGCTGTCGGAGAGCTTGAAGCCGGCCACCGCCGTACCGAAGTAGCGACCCTTCTCGGCGGCGGACGCGCCGAGCGTCGTCCCGGCCGAGGCGGGCGCCGTCGCGAACAGCGCCATGCCGGCGGCGAGGGCACCCGCGCCGGCCAGCGCGACTGCGGCTCTGGATGCCGCCTTCCATCTCGGACTTCTCATCGTGTGACTCCTTTGAGGGTGGTGGGGTGGGAGGGGAAATCAGGACACCGAACAGGCGGCACCGTTGAGCGCGAACGAGGTGGGCTTGCCGGTGCCGCCCTCGTGCGTGGCCTGGAAGCCGATCTCGACCGACGCGTTCGGGGCGATGGTGTTGTTGTAGGAGACGTTGCGGGCGGTCACCGCGCCGCTCACCGGGGCGTACTGGGCGTTCCAGCCGCTGGTGATGCGCTGTCCGCTGGGCAGCGTGAAGGTCAGCGCCCAGCCGTTCACGGCGGTGGCACCGGTGTTGGTGATGACCACGCTCGCGGTGAAGCCGCTGTTCCAGGCGTTGACCGTGTAGCCGACCCGACAGGCGCCGTCGGTCGGCGGCGGAGTCGTCGGCGGCGGAGTCGTCGGCGGCGGGGTCGTCGGCGGCGGGGTGGTCGGCGGCGCGGTGCCGTCCAGCCCGAAGAAGCGGATCACCTGCGCGGCGTCGACCGGCAGGTTGTGCGTGACACCCTGCATGCTGATCGCCTCGACCGGCGCCATCGGGCCGCTGCTGCCGTAGCGGGTGCGGGTGTGGCCGGACTGCGGGGAGTCGGTGTACGTCGGGGTCTGGCTCAGCCCGTGCACGTTGGTCCACTGCTTGACCTGCTCGCCGAAGTTCGGATAGCGCAGCGTCTCGTCGTTGGTGCCGTGCCAGATCTGCATCCGGGGTCGCTGGCCGGTGTAGCCGGGGTACGCCTCCCGGACCAGGTCACCCCACTGCTGCGCGGTCCGGATGAGTTGCCCGTTGGCGCACTGGCTGTTCCACTCCGAGGTGCCGCCGGTGGCGAAGCAGGCGAACGGCACCCCGGCGAACGAGGAGCCTGCCGCGAACACGTCCGGGTAGACGCCCAGCATGACGTTGGTCATCATCGCGCCGGACGAGGTGCCGGTGGCGAAGATCCGCGCGGGGTCGGCGGAGTAGCGCTGCTTCACGTAGTCGACCATCGACATGAGCCCGACCGGGTCGCTGCCGCCGCCACGGCGCAACGCCTGCGGTGAGTAGACGTCCCAGCACTTGCTGCTGCGGGTTGCCGACGGGTAGATCACGATGAACCCGTACCGGTCCGCGAGGGAGGCGTACTGGGTCCCCGAGTGGAACGCGGGGCCCGTCCCGGTGCAGTAGTGCATGGCCAGGAGGATCGCCGGTCGGGTCGCCACCCGGTCCGGGACGTACAGGTGCATTTGTAGGTTGGTGGGGTTGGTGCCGAAGTTGGTCACCTGCGTGAGCGTCGCCGCCGACGCGGGAGCGGCGAACGTCAACGCGGCGGCGGCCAGTGTCACGGCCGCCATGACGACGCCAAGCATTCTCGTCTTCAGTGTCATCGTCGCGATCCCTTGCGGAAAAAGGCGCGTGGAAGGGGACTTAAGTCGAGGACTGCCCTTCGCCCGACCTTGACCGCGGCTCGCGTGACCATGTCAGCTTCAATCGAGCACACTCGATTGTCAAGACTTCCGGAAACCTTTCGCCGCAACGGTTCTGGCGGCCACCTGCGCGGCAATGGGCATCGGCGGGCGTCTTCAGCGCCGCTGGGTGGCGATGAATTATCGGCACGTTTTCGGAACCTGCCAGGCCGCCGCTGGGCACACGGCACAACGGCGACCCGACCGGATGACCCGGCCGTCCGCACCGCCGCTCAGTAGATGTCCCGCCCTCGCTCGTCCGGCACCCCGGACTTGCGGTAGAAGTACGTGTTGATCTGGTCGCGCCACTCGGTGGCGCAGCGCACCTGCTCGTCGAGGCGTTCGGCGACCCGCTCGTACACGCTCGGGTCGATCATCCCGGTCAGCGTCTGCCACCTGCGTCGCATCACCATCACCTCCTCGACCCCGGCGAAGTGGGTGTCGTAGATGTGCTGGATGACCGTCGAGCCGCTGTGCAGCACGTGCCCGTACGGCACGTGGTGGAAGAAGAGCAGCAGCTCGTCGGGGCAGGTCTCGGGTGACTCGTACACCTGCGCCCAGTACGGCGGGTACTGGCCGGCGAAGCCGGTGCCCGACGCTCGGCTGCGGTCCACGCCGACGCCGTCGCGGTCGGCGAAGTGGTAGGTGCCCCACCGGGTGTACTCGTACCCGTCGATGCCGGGACCGTAGTGGTCGCCGGGGTTGACCATGAAACCGACACCCAGCGGGGCGGTGTAGCGCTCGTACGTGCGCCACGAGTCGTCCATGATCTCGTGCAGGATCCGCCGCACCAGCTCCGCGTCGGCGGTCGCCGACGGCGGAAAGGTCAACGTGATCCACTCGTCGAGGATCGCCGTCGGGTCCCGCCGAGGGTCCCAGGCCAGCCGGCCGAACGCGTACAGGTTGGCCTGCGCCAACGGATGCCCGGTCCAGAAGAGGTCGTCGCCGACGTTGGCGACGGCGACCATCCCGCCGCCCGCCGCCGACTCCCCCGTGACCACGTCGGCGATCGTCCGCCCGTCCGGCCCCCAGGGAGCGAAGCCGAGCACCTCACTCCACCACGGGCCGAGGTGGCAGACGTGCCGCTGTTGGCCCGTGTACTCCTGAGTGACCTGCAACTCCACCGCCAGCCGGGTCGCCGGCATCGCGGCGAACACCGGTGACACCGGCTCGCGCGGCTGGAAGTCCACCGGGCCGAACTTCACCTGGACGACCACGTTGGTACGGAACCGCCCGTCGAGCGGGGCGAAGTGGTCGTACGCGGCCCGAGCCCGGTCGGTGGACCGGTCCCGCCAGTCCTGGTGGTGGTTGTAGACGAACGCCCGCCAGTGCACCACTCCCCCGTGCGGGGCGAGGGCCTCGGCCAGCAGGTTCGCCCCGTCGGCGTGGTCACGGCCGTACGTGAACGGGCCGGGTTGCCCCTCCGAGTCGGCCTTCACCAGGTAGCCGCCGAAGTCCGGGATCCGGTCGTACACCCGTCTGGTGGTTCCGGCCCACCAGAGGCGTACGTTCTCGTCCAGCGGGTCGGCGGTCGGCAGGCCACCGAGGAGCACCGGCGCGGCGAAGCTGACCGACAGGTGCACCCGGATGCCATACGGGCGCAGCGCGTCCGCGATCTCGGCCACATCCCCGATCCGTTCGGTGAGCAACAGCGCCTCGGTGCGGGCCACATTGACGTTGTTCACCGATATCGCGTTGATCCCACAGGACGCCAGCAGCCGCCCGTACTCCCGCACCCGGGCCAGGTCGCCGCGCGGACGGCCGTCCTGCCAGAAGATCGAGCCGCCCGCGTACCCCCGTTCGACCTGGCCCATCACCGGGTGCACTGCCACGTTGTCCCAGTGGTTCAACATCCGTCGGCGCAGCGCCGGCTGGTGCCGCTCCGGGGGTCGGGCCGGGTCGAAGGCCGCCGCGCAGAGCCGGACCACGTGGAAGAGCCCGTACAGCAGGCCGGCGGGCGCGTCGGCCAGCACCACCGTCACGTCGCCGGCCCGCGCCAACACGAAACCCTCGTCGCCGAGCGTCCCGCCGTCGCCCAGCTCGACCAGCGCCGCCTCGCCGGCGGCGCGGGCCGCCTCCACCGCCGGATTGGGCAGCTCGGCGGCGTCGCGCAGGGCGATCACCAGGTCGACGTCAACGTCCCAGGACGGGGAGTGCCACACCCGTCCGCCGTAACGGGCGCAGGCGCGCGAGACCTCGTTGAGGACGGTGTCGACGAGCAGCCCCTCGCCGTGCAGGAGGATGCGACGCGCGCCGAGCGACCGGAACGCCTCCGGCGGCAGCCAGGCCGGGTGGACGCGCGGTTCGTCACCGTCCATCGACTCCTCGACGAACATCAGCTGCTCCAACTCCACCGACTCTTCGGCGTTCACCGGTCCTCCTTCAGCACGACAACCCCGTACGCCGGCAGCCGCAGGGCGCCGCCGGCCGCCGTACGGTCGCCGGTGAGCAGGTCGACGCCGCCGGTCCGGGCAGTCACCTCGACCGGCTCGGCGCGGTGGTTCAGCAGAAACAGCAGCCGCGACCCGTCCGCCGCGACCCGCACGGCGGATTCCAGGTCCGGCACGTCCGGGTAGGGCCCGAGCAGATCGTGCCGGGCGAGCACCTGCCGAACCACCCAGGACACTCCGGACTGGTCCAGCCCGGTGGCCACGTACCATCCGTCGCCGGCGCCGAAGGAGTTACGGGTCACCGCGGGGGTGCCCGCGTAGAAGTCGGCCTGGTACGTGCCGACGACCTGCGCGCCCTGCGGGATCACCAGCTCGAACAGCAGGCTCGCGTCGACGTCGACCTGATCCGCGCCGTCGCCGAGGCGGACCGTGTTGACCACCTCCGGGCCGCGGGCGTCCCACTCGTCGACCCGGACGCCCATGAGCTGACCGAGCGGGCCCGGCACGTCCATCAGGAACGCCTGGTCGTTCTCGTCCACCCGGCCCGACAGGTAGGTGGTCAGCACCGACCCTCCGCGCGTCGCCACCGCCTCCAGCCGCTGCGGCAGGTCACCCTTGAGCAGGTGCAGGGCCGGGGCCACGACCACGTCGTAGCCGGACAGGTCGGCGGTCACCGCGACGACGTCCAGGTCCACACCGGCGTCCCAGAGGGCCCGGTGGTACGCGAGCACGACCTGCTGGTAGCGGACCAGCCGGGACGGGCCGTCGGACAGCTCCAACGCCCACCAGCTGTCCCAGTCGAACAGCAGCGCCACCCGGGCCGGGGTCCGCGCGCCCAGTGACGCCGGGCCGAGCCGTTCCAGTTCGGCGCCCAGCTCGGCGACCTCCCGGAACACCCGGGTGTCGGAGCGACCGGCGTGCCCGATGACGGCGCCGTGGTATTTCTCGCTGGCCCCACGGGAGGCACGCAGCTGGAAGAAGAGGACCGCGTCGGCGCCGTGCGCCACCGCCTGCCAGCTCCACAGCCGCATCAGACCGGGGCGCTTCAACGGGTTGACGTCACGGCACGCGGTGAAGCTCGGGGTCTGTTCCATCAGCCAGAACGGCTGGCCGTCCTTGAGCCCGCGCATCAGGTCGTGGGTCAGCGCCATCCGGGCCGCCGACGCGTCGTCGGGCGGGTAGTTGTCCCAGGAGACGAAGTCCAGATGAGGGGCCCAGCGGTGGTAGTCGATCGGGCGGTACATGCCCATGAAGTTCGTGGTCACCGGCAGTGCCGGGCTGGACTCCCGGATGGCCGCCTTCTCGTCGCGGAAGTTCGTCAGCATCGCGTCGGAGGTGAACCGCAGGTAGTCCAGTGTGATGCCCGGAAACGCCGTGTGATCCGGACCGCGCCAGTGCTCGGTCAGCGCCGAGGGCGGCTCGATCTCGTCCCAGTCGGTGAAGGTGTGCGACCAGAAGGTGGTGTACCAGGCCTCGTTCAGCTCGTCGAGGGTGCCGTAGCGGTGGCGCAGCCAGTTCCGGAAGCCGGCCGCGCACAGAACGCAGTAACAGGCGCCGCCGTACTCGTTGCCGACGTGCCAGGCGAGCACCGCCGGGGTGTCGGCGTAGCGACGGGCGACCCGGCGGGCCAGCTCCGTCGAGAGCCGGCGGAAGATCGGCGAGCTGGGGCAGGAGTTGTGTCGCTGGCCGAAGCGGTGCTTGCGGCCCTCGAAGTCGGTCCGGGTCACCTCGGGGTACGCCTTCGCCAACCACGGTGGGTGGGCTCCGGTGCCGGTGGCCAGGCAGATCCCGCGTCCCTCGGCACTGGCCCGCTCGACGATCCTGTCCAGCAGCGCGAAGTCGTAGGTGCCCTCGGCGGGTTGGGTGAGCGCCCAGTCGAACACCCCGAGGGTGACCAGGTCGATCCGTGCCGTGTCGAAGAGACGGTAGTCCTGCTTCCACACGTCCTCGGGCCACTGTTCCGGGTTGTAGTCGCCCCCGAAGGGCACCTTGGCGCTGAGGGGCAGGCTCATCTGGTGAACTCCTCCCGGATCAGGTGGATCATCGGGTCGCCGACGCGCAGGTACGCCAGCACCGCGATCGACGCCAGCAGCATCAGCACCGCTTCGGAGAAGACCGCGGTGATCCCGGCCGCAGCGGCCAGCAGCAGGGCGCTGCCGACGGGAACACCGGGGGTACGTACGAGGAAGTGCACGGCCAGCCGGAGCACGTCGCGGGTGCGGAAGTCGAACAGCGAGGTGATCACCAGGGCGTTGGCCGCGCAGAGCGTCACGCCCACTCCGATCAGCACCAGCGGCACCGCCCACCAGCTCGACAGGCCGACAGCGTCGCGGTAGGCGAGGTTCACGGCGAGCACTGTCAGCCACAGCAGCGTCGGCACCCAGACGCGCAGCACGCCGAGCACGTTGGCCCGGTAGCCGTGCCAGAACAGGGTGGCCGGGCGCAGGTCGGTCAGGTCGGTTCGCTGGTGGCGCAGGGCGTACAGGGCGGCGGAGATCGCCGGGCCGACCGGTACCAGCAGGAGCGCGGCCAGCGGCAGGTTGCTCGGATCGCGGCCCAGCACCAGCAGCGGAAGCAGGGCGGGCAACGTGGTGAGCAGCAGGAGCAGCTCGACCACGAGCAGGATGTAGACGCGCGAGGTGATCCGCGACAGTGGCCCGTCGCCGAACTGTCGCCGGGTCTGAGTCGCGCCACTCACGCTCGCTCCCTCCGGTCGACTGAGCTGATCCGTGGTCGCCGGGGTCCGGCCGGGCCGCACCAGGCGACCCGACCGGACTCCCGCCGATCAGCCGTTGTTCTTCTGGAACCGCTCGTACGCCTTGTTGACCAGGTCGATGTACTGGTCGGAGTTCTTGGCCTTCAGCTCGGCCACGTACGCGTCCCACTCACTGAGCGGACGCTGACCGAGGGCGAACTTCAGCGTGTTCTGGGTGACGAAGTCCTTCAGCGGCGTCTCCCAGAGCGACACCTGCTCGCGCTCCTCGTCGCTCAACGGGGCCGGCGGGGGCACCACCCTCGGCTTGCGGGCGTCCATCACCTTCTGGAACTCCAGCTCCTCCGGCGAGAAGAACCCGCGAACCAGGTCGGGAGTGCCGCCGTAGGCGAAGACGCCGTTGTGGAAGCCGAAGTCCTTCTGCAGGTGCTTGGGCGCCTCCGGGTTGAGCCCGAGGAAGTCGACCCCGGGGTTGAGCGTGCGCTTGCCGGACGCGTCCTTGGTGAAGGTCGTGCCCTCGACGCCCCAGCGGGCAAACTCCAGGCCTGCGTCCGAATACCACAACCAGTCGATGAACTGCATCATGGCCACGAAGTTCTTGCTCTCCCGAGCCTTCGTGGAGATCATGATGCCGTTCTCCAACCGGGGGAACGGGTTGATCTCGCCAGCCGGGCCGATCGGCAGCGGGATCTTGGCCATCTTGGCGTTCGGCAGCGTCTTGGCCAGGTCGGGGCGGTGGTTGTTGACCAGGGTCTGCGCGTTGCCGGTGACCACGAAGGACTTGCCGTTGGCGAGCTTCTGGCGGGCCTGGTCGTCGGTCTGGGTGAAGCTTTCCGGGTCGAGCAGGCCCTCGGCGACGAGCTTGTGCAGGTAGGTGACCATCTGCTTGTACTGCTCGGACGCGCCGGTGTAGCTGAACTTCTTCGCCGCCGGGTCCCAGGTCGCGTGCTGGTAGTCCCAGCCGGCCTGGGTGCCGTGAGCGGAGCCGAGGATGTTCAGCAGCGCGCCGGTCGGGTTGGGCTTGCTGAAGAGGTCGGAGTACGGGTAGACGTTCGGGTACTTCGCCTTCATCGCCTTGAGCACCGTGTACAGCTCGTCCCAGGTCTTCGGGACCGCCAGGTTGAGCTCCTGCATGATGTCGGTGCGCACCAGCACCGTGTAGTCCTGCGTGGGCTTCTCGTGGAGGCCGGGGAGCAGGTAGAACTTACCGTCGGACTGCCGCAGGTTGTCGATCTCCGGCTGGAGGTTCCACTTGGTGATCTTGTCCTTGAGGTTGGGCATCAGGTCCAGGTAGTCGCTCACCGGGAGGATCGCCCCGGAGGACACGAAGGCGTTCTCCTGCGGGTGGTACGTCTTCGGAATGATCAGCGGGGCGTCACCGGCGCCGATCAGCAGGCTGCGCTTCTGCTCGTAGTCGCTCAGCGGCACGGCCACCGGATCGATCTTGACATTGGTCCGCTTGGTGAGCTCCGACCAGAACAGCCAGTCTTCCTTGAGCGGGTAGAACGTGTGGTTGTTGTAGAGGGTGGAGAACGAGAGAGCCTCGGTGGCCTTGAACTGGTCGCCGATGCCGTAGTTGGCCATCGCGCCGACCCGGTTCTCGGAGAGGTCGGTCGACTCACCGGGGTCCTCGGAACAGGCGGTGGCAAGGGAGAGCGCGAGCAGACCCGCGGTGGCCAAGGCCAGGCGGCGCCCCGTCTTGTGGAGCATGGCTCGTCCTTTCGGTGGTGGGGTTTCGGTGGGGAAGCGGTGCGGCGCCGGCGTCATCCCTTGACCGCGCCGAGCATCACGCCGCGGACGAAGTACCGCTGGACGAAGGGGTAGACCGCCAGGATCGGCAGGGTGGTGAGCACGATCGTCACGGCCTGGAGTGTGGCCGCGGCCTGCACGACGTCGGCCTCGGCCGCGCCTGACTGCTGTGCGTCGGTGGCACCCGCGATCAGGTTGCGCAGGTACACGGTGACCGGCAGCAGATCCTGCCGGTCGATGTAGAGGAACGCGGTGAACCACGAGTTCCAGAAGGAGACCGCATAGAAGAGCACCATCGTCGCGATGATCGCCTTCGACAGCGGCAGCACGATCCGCAGCAGGATGCCGTACGTGTTCAGCCCGTCGACGGCTGCGGCCTCCTCCAGCTCGCTCGGCAGACTCTCGAAGAACGCCTTCATGACCAGCAGGTTGAACACGCTGATGGCATTGGGGATCACCACGGCCCAGATGGTGTTCTTCATGCCCAGGCTGGTGACCAGCACGTAGTTGGGAATCAGGCCACCGGAGAAGAACATGGTGAACAGCGCGACACCGACGAGCACTCCGCGTCCCTTGAGCTGCGGCTTCGACAGCACGTACGCGTAACAGGTGGTCAGCACGATCGAGATGAGCGTCGCGACCACCGTGTACACCACAGTGTTGCGGTAGTTCGTCCAGAACATCGAGTCGGACATCACCAGCTTGTACGCGGTCAGGTCGAACCCGCGCGGGAAGAAGGTGACCTTGCCGGCGATGATGTACGCCTCTTCGCTGAGCGAGCGGGCCACGATGTTGAGGAACGGGTACAACGTCACGACCACGACGCCGAGCAGGACGACGGTGTTGACGACGCGGAAGATCCGGTAACCCCGGCTGTCGTCCGGCCCGCGCGTCTTCGGGGCGTCGATCTTCGTACCGAAGGTCACCACAGGCTCGTCCCCACAGTGCGACGGGAGATGATGTTCGCCGACAGGACGAGGATCAGCCCGATCACCGCCTCGAAGAGGCCGATGGCAGCCGCGTAGCTGAAGTTGCTCGACTGGAAGCCCATCCGGAACAGATAGGTGGAGACCACGTCGGCCGTCGGGTACGTCAACGGGTTGTAGAGCAGCAGGATCTTCTCGAACCCGACGGCCAGGAAGCTGCCGATGTTGAGGATCAGCAAAGTCATCATCGTCGGGCGGATGCCGGGCAACGTGATGTGCCAGGTCTGGCGCAGCCGGCCGGCGCCGTCGATCCGGGCGGCCTCGTACAGGTCCTCGTCGATGGTGGTGAGGGCGGCGAGGTAGAGGATCGTGCCCCAGCCGACCGTCTGCCAGACCTCGGACGAGACGTAGATGGTGCGGAACCACTCGGGTCTCTGCAGGAACGCCACCGGGTCGCCGCCGAACAGGCTGACGAGTTGGTTGGCCGTGCCCTCGATCGAGGTCAACTGCATGACCATCGCCGCCACGATCACGATCGACAAAAAGTGCGGCAGGTAGGACACGGACTGGACGAACCGCTTGAAGCGGCGGGCCCGGACCTCGTTGAGCAGCAACGCCAGCACGATGGGCAGCGGGAAGCAGAACAGCAGGGTCAGCGCCCCGAGCACCAGGGTGTTGGTGAACACCTCCCAGAACGTCGGGTCGCTGAGGAACATCCGGAAGTAGCGCAGCCCGACCCAGTACTCACCGAAGATGCTGCCGCCCGGCTTGAACCGACGGAACGCGATGATGTTGCCGATCATCGGCAGATATCGGAACACCAGGAAGAACAGCAGCGGCAGGATGGCGAGGGAGTAGAGCTGCCAGTCCCGGCGCAGTGCCTGCCGCCAACTGCGACGGCGTCGTGGCGAGCGCGGGGCAGGGCTCTGCGCCCGCTGCGGAGGACTCGGCGGCGCCGGCGGCGGTGGCCGCAGGGTGGATGTCATCCGTGGCCTCCTATGCCGACTGCGCAGCGGCCACGAGGGGCTCGACCCGCACCGAGGTGAGCAGTTCCCGCTCGAAACCGACCTGGCGTTCGGAGCCGACCAGTCGCAGCGGCAGGGCCGCCGCCACCTCGCCGCTGGAGCGGCCGAACCGCAGCTCGACGTCGCCGGGCTCGACGATCCGTCTGCCGGTCAGCCCGGTGAACGACGCCACGTCGGCAGGTACGCCGAACGTCACGTGCGCCACCTCGCCGGGCGCCAGCGGCAGCCGGGTGTAACCGATCAGCCGGACCACCGGACGGGTGGTCTGCGCGACCGGGTCGTGCAGGTAGAGCTGCACGACCTCGGTGCCGGCCCGCTCACCGGTGTTGGCGACGGTGATCCGCACCCGTACCTCGCCGTCGACCGGCCAGGCGGTCGGATCTTCACGCGGTTCGACCACAGTGGCGTCGGACCACTCGAAGGTGGTGTAGCTCAGCCCGTGGCCGAACGGGTACGCCGGGCTCGGGTCGATCGAGGAGACCTTGTTGCGCCGGCCGAGCGGTGGCGCGAGGTAGGTGCTCGGCAGCCCGCCGGCGTCGCGGGGCACGCTGACCGGCAACCGTCCGGAGGGGTTGACCGCGCCGGTGAGCACCTCGGCGAGTGCCTGCCCACCGAGCTGGCCGAGGAAGAACGCCTGCACCACGGCCGCCGCGTCGTCGAACTCCGGGCCGAGCGCGTACGGGCGGCCGGCCATCAGGACCAGGACGACAGGGGTGCCGGTGGCGAGAACGGCGCGGACGAGGTCGCTCTGCACGCCGGGTAGTCGCAGGTCGACGGCGTCGCAGCCCTCACCGGAGGTGCCCCGGCCGAACATTCCCGCCCGGTCGCCGACGGCCAGCACGCACACGTCGGCGGCGGCGGCAGCGGCGACCGCTGCCGGGATGCCCGAGGTGTCGTCACCGGTGACGGTGCACCCCGGCTCGTGGGTGAGCATCGGGACGCGCCGGGCCAACTCGTCGCGCAGTGTGGGGATGGCCAGGCCGAGCCCGAAGTCGCTGTGGTTGACGCCCACGTGGTTGGGGAACGAATAGCAGCCGAGCATGCCCATCGGGTCGTCGGCGACCGGGCCGACCAGGGCGACCCGGCTTGCCACGGCCAGCGGGAGGACGCCGGTGTTGCGCACCAGGACGACTGACTCCCGGGCCAGGCGAAGGGCAATCTCCTGGCTGGCCTCGTCGTCGAAGCGCAGGGACGCCACGTCGTCGGGCAGCTCCTGCCAGCCCTCGTCGAGCAGACCGAGCTCGATCTTCTGGATCAGCACCCGCCGCAGCGCGCAGTCGATCAGCGCCTCGTCGACCTCGCCGCGGCGGGCCGCCTCGACCAACGGTTCGCCGAAGGCGTCCACGGTGGGCAACTCGACGTCGATCCCGGCCCGCAGGGCGAGCCGGGCCGCGTCCGCGGCATCCCCGGCGACTCCGTGCAGGGTCTGCAGGAACCGTACGGCGAAGTAGTCGGCCACCACTGTGCCGGTGAAGCCCCACTCGTCACGCAACAACCCGGTCAGCAGCCCACGGTCAGCCGCGACGGGCAGGCCGTCGATCTCGGCGTAGGAGTTCATCACCGAGCGGGCGCCGCCGAGGCGCAGCGCCATCTCGAACGGCGGCAGGATGACGTCGGCCAGCTCGCGGCGGCCCATCGGCACCGGCGCGAGGTTGCGTCCGCCTCGGGAGGCGGAGTAGCCGGCGAAGTGTTTCAGCGTGGCCACCACACCGGCCCGCTCCAGGCCCCGCACGTAGGCGGCACCTGTCGTCCCGACCAGGTAGGGGTCCTCGCCGATCGTCTCCTCGGTACGACCCCAGCGGTAGTCCCGGGTGACGTCCAGCACCGGGGCGAGGCCCTGGTGCACACCGGCGGCCCGCATCGACCGCCCGATCCGATCGGCCATCGCCTCGACCAGTTCGGGGTCGAAGGACGCGCCCCAGCTCAGCGGAGTCGGGTAGACGGTGGCCCGCCACGCCGCGAACCCGGTGAGGCACTCCTCGTGCACCTGCGCCGGGATGCCGAACCGACTGGCGGCCACGATCTGCGCCTGCGAGGCCGCCAGTGACCGGGCGCCGAGCACCGGGTCGACCGGGGCGGTGCCGAACGGACGGGTCAGCTGGCCCAACCCGTACCGGATGACAGTGCTCCACGGCGGCAACTCGCTGATCATGTCCGACTGGTGCGGTGCGACGCCCTCGCCGCTGGCGTCGGCGCCAACCCAGACCCCGACGAGCTGGGCGATCTTCTCTTCGAGGGACATCTTCGGCAGGAGCGCGTCGGCCCGCTCGGTCGGCGACAGCCGCTGATCACGCCACGGCGCGGCGCCGCCGTCGGAGAGCGACTGACTTCTCATGCCCTGACCCCTTAGCTCCGGCCACATCCCCGTGCCCTGGTGGAACCAGTTCCGTGGCGGACGTTTCTCACGATCCGAAACTTTCCGGAAACCTGCGTAACCTTTTCGGCAACCTAAGTGTCCCATCGATGCCTGTCAAGTGTCCCAATCGGACTACCAGGGGATGTTTCCTGCACACGGTGAGCCCGCGATCGGCGTTCCGTTGCCAACGAGCCGCGCGATGTCCAGCCAATGCGCAGTCCGAGTGCGGCAACTACTGGCGTGAATGTCCCATCATGTTAAGGTCGCCCGAAACTTTCGGATGTTGTATGAGGCCGCGATGACAGAGCACCGCCCGCTCGACCCACCCGCCTCCACCACCATCGCAACCATCGCCAACGATGTCGGCGTCTCGGTCGCGACCGTGTCCAAGGTCCTCAACGGCCGCGGTGATGTCGCCCCCGGCACCAGAGCCCGGGTGGAGGCGAGCCTCGACCGCCACCAGTACCAGCGCCGCGCCCGGCGACAGGCGACCAGCGGCGGCCGGGTGGACCTCGTGTTCCACGAGTTCGACACGGGTTGGGCCATGGAGATCCTGCGGGGCGTCGAGGCGGTGACCTCAGCGGCCGGCATCGGGCTGTCGATCGCCCAGCTCGACGGCGCGCACCGCCCGCCGGCACGATGGTTGGAGGCGTTACTCGCCGACCGCCCCCTGGGCGTGGTGTTCGTCCTCTCCCACCTGGCCGAGGCCCAACAGCAGCACCTGCGCCGGCAGGGCATTCCGTTCGTCGTCGTCGACACCGACAGCGCCACCTCGGCCTCAGTGCCGACCGTCGGGTCGAACAACTGGAACGGCGGCCTGCTCGCCGCCCGGCACCTGCTGGAGCTGGGGCACCGACGGATCGCCATCATCTCCGGGCCACCCGACGTGCTGTGCAGTCGAGCCCGCGCGGCCGGCTTCCAGTCGGCCCACGACGAAGCCGGAATCGTGGTCGATCGCGAGCTGATCCGCTACGGCAGTTTCTCCGCCGGAGCGGGGCACGCCCACGGGCTGCAACTGCTCCAGCGGCCGGACCGACCCACGGCGATCTTCGCCGGGTCGGACATTCAGGCCATGGGGGTGCTCCGGGCCGCCCGTCAGTGCGGCCTGCGAGTGCCCGAGGACCTCTCGGTGATCGGGTACGACAACCTGCCGGTCTCCGCCTGGACCGACCCGGCGCTCACCACGATCAACCAGCCGTTGCGCGACATGGCCGGCATCGCCACCCAGATGTTGCTCGACCTGACCAGGGGGAACGAGCCGGCGACCAGCCGGATCGACCTGGTGACCGAGTTGGTCCTCCGGGAGAGCACCGCGCCCCCCGCCCATCCGCACTGACCCCGGCCCCTGCGAGGACCCGTGCCCCACACCGCCTCCACCTTCGACGACCTCCAGCGGTACGCACCCGAGGTCGCCGAACCCGACGACTTCGACGAGTTCTGGCGGGACACGCTCACCGGGGCGGCAGCCGTACCGGTGCTCGTCGACGTCCGCCCCGAACCCACCGACCTGCGGCTGCTCGACTCCTGGGACGTCACGTTCGCCGGCTTCGGTGGTGACCCGGTCCGCGCCTGGTACACCCGCCCGGCCGGGGTCAGCGAACCGCTGCCGGCCGTGGTCGAGTACGCCGGCTACGGGCGCGGGCGCGGTCTGCCCCACGAACGCCCGACCTGGGCGGTGGCCGGGTACGCGCACCTGCTGATGGACAACCGGGGACAGGCGGGGCAGCACGGCGCCGGGGACACCCCCGACCCGCACGGCGCGCCCGGCGGGCCCTGGCCGGCCACCTGGGGGATCCTCGATCCGCGCACCTACCACTACCGCCGCCTGATAACCGACGCGGTGCGGGCGGTCGAGGCGGTCCGCGCGCTGCCGGGGGTCGAGGGTGACCGGGTCACCGTGGTCGGCAACAGCCAGGGTGGCGGCATCGCCCTGGCGGTGGCGGGTCTCGTCGAGGATCTCAGCGCGGTGCTGACCACCGCCCCGTTCCTGTGCGACATGCGCCGGGCCGTCGCGCTCACCGACCTCGCGCCGTACGGCGAGATCGCCCGGTACCTGGCGGTGCACCGGGAGGCCCAGGAGGCGGTGTGGCGCACGCTGTCCTATGTCGACGGGGTGAACTTCGCGCGTCGGGCGACTGCGCCGGCGCACTTCGGCATCGGCGGACGCGACACCGTCTGCCCGCCGCGAACCGCCTTCGCCGCCTACAACCACTACGGCGCCGCGAACGGGAGGCCGGTCCCGCCCGAGCGGGAGATGCACGTCTACCCGTTCAACGGCCATGAGGGCGGCGAGGCCGTGCACGTGCGGCGTCAGCTGCGCTGGCTGGGCTCGGTCCTCCATCCAGCGCGGGCCTGAACGCCCGAGGCATCGTCGGGTGCTGATGCGTTGCCGGTGTTAGCGATAACACGCTATGGTGCGTCAGGCGAGGTGCAGGGCACACCTCCGCCACGGCTTCCCGGTCCGTCCCGCCAGATCCTCGACGGCCGGTGCCCGCCGTGCATCGCCACGACCACCAGTGCAGACGTCCGGGTTGTTGGTCGTGCCGCGCACCCCACCTCCGCGTACCGCGTCATGACGGCAGCCGTCTCGCCGGTGGCCGCTGATGTCGCGCACCCCCACCAGAGGAAGTCCCATGCGCAGTCCAACGCTCGTGCAACCCGTCCCTCTCGCACCGACCGGCAACGCACCGACGTCGAGGCCCCGGCGGGCTCGTCGATGGTGGACGGCCCTGGCCGCCGTCGCCGCCATTGTCGCCGCCGTGCCGATCGCGACCACTCCCGCCAGCGCGGAGTCCAACGGCGGCGTGCGCGTGATGCCGCTCGGCGACTCGATCACCGACGGATTCAACGTCCCCGGTGGTTACCGGATCGAGTTGTGGCAGCGGTTCACGTCCGGTGGTTACCGGATCGACTTCGTCGGCTCCCAGTTCAACGGGCCAGCCAGCCTCGGCGACCACGACCACCAGGGCCACTCTGGCTGGACCATCGCCCAGATCGACGCCAACGTGGTGAACTGGTTGCGGGCCACGAATCCGCGGACCGTGCTGCTGCACATCGGCACCAACGACATGTACGGCGACACGTCCGGGGCCCCGTCCCGGCTGGCCACTCTCGTCGACCGGATCACCAACACCGCCCCGAACGCCGACGTGTTCGTCGCGACGATCATCCCGAAGTCCGGCGCTGACAACCAGGTCCGGGGCTACAACGCCGCGATCCCCGGGATCGTGCAGAGCCGGGCCGCCGCCGGCAAACGCGTACACCTTGTCGACATGTACCGCGCCCTGACGCTCAGCGACCTGGCCGACGGGGTGCACCCGAACGCCACCGGCTACCGCAAGATGGCCGCCGCCTGGTACGACGCCCTCCGTGCGGTGCCCGGCAGCATCGGGGGCGACACCCCTCCGACCACTCCCCCTCCGACCACGCCCCCGCCCACCACGCCCCCTCCGACCACGCCCCCGCCGTCCGGTGACTGCCGCGTCTCGTACACGATCAACGCCTGGAACAGCGGTCTCACCGCGTCGGTCTCGGTGACCAACACCAGCAGCACGCCGGTGAACGGTTGGAGCCTGGCGTTCACGCTGCCCGGTGGGCAGAGCATCACCAGCGGGTGGAACGCCACCTACTCCCCGTCCAGCGGAGCGGTGACCGCCCGAAACGTGTCCTACAACGCGACGATCGCGCCGAACACCTCGGTCGACATCGGCTTCCAGGCAACCCACACGGGTGGCACCGGTCGGCCGGCCGCATTCACCCTCAACGGCACCGCCTGCACGCTCGCCTGACACCAACCGTCGCGGTGCCGGGTCACACCGGCTCGGCACCGCGCCGACGACCGCCGACGCGGGGGTCGAGCGGTCACTGCTGCGCAGCGCCGTAGAGCCGGCTCACGGTCTCGGCCACGCAGACGGGCTTGCCGCCGCTGTCGCTCTCCACGGTGACCGTCACGACCAGCTGCACACCGCCGCTGACCGGCGACACGTCGGCGATGGTGGCGGTGGCCCGTACGGCGGCGCCGACCCGCAGCGGCGCGGGGAAGCGCACCCGGTTCAACCCGTAGTTGACGCCCATCGCCACCCCCTCGACCCGGTAGAGCCCGCCCGCCAACGCCGGCAACAGCGACAGGGTGAGGTACCCGTGGGCGATCGTCCCGCCGAACGGCCCCGCCGCGGCTCGGACCGGGTCGAGATGGATCCACTGGTGGTCGTCGGTGGCGTCGGCGAAGAGGTCGACGCGGCTCTGCTCGACGCGCTGCCACGGACCGGGCCCGAGGCTCTCGCCGGTCGCGGCGGCCAGCTCCTCGAACGAGGTGAACACTCTCATGCCGGATCTCCCTACAGGTACTAGAAGGCGTTGACGCCGGTGAGCGCGCGTCCGATGAGGAGTTGCTGAATCTGACTGGTGCCCTCATAGAGCGTGGCGACCCGGGCGTCGCGCAGATACTTGCCGACCGGATACTCGTCGATGTAGCCGTACCCACCGAAGACCTGGACCGCGTTGTTGGCCGCGCGGACGGCGGCCTCACTGGCGAAGAGCTTGGCCATCGACGCCTCGGTGGCGAACGGCTGGTCACTGTCGATCAGGTCGGCCACCTGCCACACCAGCAGCCGGGCGGCGGCGGTGTCCACAGCGATGGCGGCGAGCAGTTGTTGGACGAGCTGGTGCCCCGCGATCGGCTTGCCGAACTGGGTGCGCTGCCCGGCGTAACCGACCGCCGCGTCGAGGCAGCCCTGCGCGATGCCGACGCACCCGGCGGCCACCGACATCCGGCCCTTGGCGAGGGTGGCCAGGGCCAGCCGAAATCCGGCGCCTTCGGCGCCGAGACGGGCCGTGTCGGGCACACGCACCTCGTCGAAGCCCAGCTCGCCGGTGGCCTGACCGCGCAGACCGAGCTTGCCGTGGATCTCCCGCCGGGTCAGCCCCGGGCTGTCGGTGGGCACCAGGAACGCGGTGATTCCTCGGTGCCCGGGGCCGCCGGTGCGGGCGAAGACCAGCGCGACGTCGGCCGTGGTGCCGTTGGTGATGAACATCTTCGTGCCGGTGAGCAACCAGTCGGTGCCGTCGCGGACCGCACGGGTGCGCAGTGCGGCCGCGTCCGAGCCGCTGTCCGGCTCGGTCAGCGCGAAGCAGCCGAGTGCGGTGCCGGCGCAGAGCCCTGGTAACCACTCGGCCCGCTGCTCCGCGCTCCCGTGCGCGGCAATCGACTTCGCGACCAGGCCGAGGGAGACCGAGACGATGCCACGCACCGCCGAGTCTCCCCGGCCCAGTTCCTCCAGGACCAGGCAGTACGCGAGGTGGTCGCCGCCGGAACCGCCGTCGGCCTCGGCGATGGTCAGCCCCAGGAAGCCCAGGTCACCGAGCATGCCGACGATGGCGGGGTCGACCGATTCGCGGCGGTCCCAGGCGGCTGCGTGCGGTAGCAGCTCGCGGTCGGCGAACTCGGCGGCCAACTGGCGGACCGCCGCCTGCTCGGCGGAGAGGGTGAGGTCCATGACGCACAAACTAGCGGTGATAGTTAAACGCGTCCAGACCGGGCGTTCACCGGTCGGAGCTCAGACCGGCGTGCCGTTCGGCCGTGAACGCGCGGGCCAGCTCGGTCCGCGAACGGATACCCAGCCGGTGGAACACGTTGCGCAGGTGGTGGTCGACCGTACGGGTGGAGAGGAACATCCGGGCGGCGATCTCCCGGTTGGTGGCGCCCTCGGCGACCAACTCGGCGATCCGCAGTTGCTGGCCGGTCAACAACCGCGCCGCGGGCAGGTCCGGCGGACCGATCGACTCCCCGGCCGCCCGCAGCTCCGTGGTGGCCTGCTCGGCCCAGCACTCCACCCCGAGCAGGCTGAACATCTCGCGGGCCTGGTGCAGGTGCGTCCGCGCGTCGCGAGGGCGTCGACTGCGGCGCAACTCCTGACCGAAGAGCAGTTCGGTGCGGGCCCGCTCGAACGTGCCGGCCTCGGTGGGGTGCAGGCGCAGCGCCGCCTCGAAGTCCCGTTCCGCGTCGGTGCCGCCCCGAGGGGCGAGCAGTGCGTGGCACCGCGCGGACAGGGCCCGGCGCAACGGGCTCGCGGTGCTGCTGGCCCACCTGTCGAACGCGGCGAGCGCGGCCGTCGCCGCCGGCCGGTGCGCCAGGTGCGCCGCCGCCTCCACCAGGTACGGAGTGGCCATCACCTGCACGAGGACCTGACCTCGGCGCGTGCCGAGCCGGGACAGCGACGCCAACCGGTCCGCCGCCTCGGCATGCCGGCCGTCCACCAGGTCGAGCACCGCCAGGGCCCACGCGGCGAGCGCGTGCGGGCGGCTGCCCGGCGTCGGCGACTCGCCGATCTCACGAATCCGCCGCAGGCTGGTCTCCCGATCGGCCCGGATCGCGGCGAGGACGGCCAGCATGCCCAGGTGGACGTTGGCGCAGTTGACCTGCCCGGTCGCCCGGGCGACGCGCAGCCCGTCGCGGGAGGTCTCGGCCGCCGCCTCGTGTCGACCCAACCAGTACTCGGCGACCGCCCGCAGCTCCAACGCCCGCGACAGCATGGACAGCTCACCCCGTTCCCGGGCCAGCTCGACCGCGCGTTCGGCGAGCCGGTGGGCCGCGCCGTCCACGGCCACCAGCAGTCCGGCCGCCGCGGCGCAGCTGAGCGCGGTGGGGGTCAACGCCGAACCGGTCAGCCGGTCACCCAGCACCACGGCGCGGCGCAGCGCGGGCCCGGCCCGCTGGTGGTCGCCCCGCAGGGTCGCCGCCACCCCGGCGATCAGACAGCCCATGACCTCCAGGGCCGGCGGGTCGCCTGGGCGCCGTAACGCCAGCGCCCGCCGTCCGACCTCGGCGTAGCGGTACTGGTCGCCCGTGAAGCAGACCGCCTCGCCGGCGCGTACCAGCCCGGTCAACGCCAGGGCACGGTCGGTGCCGGCCACCGCCGCGGTGGCGGCCAGCAGTGTGGCCGACGCACTCGAGGCGGTGCCGCAGCGCAGTTCCAGCTCGCCGCGGAGCAGGTCGGCGCGGCCCCGAACGACCGGGTCGACGCCCACCGCGCGGAGGCGGTCGAGCAGCAGCCGGGCCTCGTCGGGTTGTCCCCCGGCCCAGGCGTACCGGGCTGCGGCCAACAGACGGGTGGCGGTCAGCCTCGGCTGGTCGCTCAGTTCGGCGGCCCACCGCAGGGCCATCGAGGCGGCAGCCCAGCCGTCGGATCCGCCGACCGCCGCCTGTTCCAACTCGGCGGCGAGGGCCGGATCGGCACCCGCGGTCGCGGCGGCGAGGTGCATCGCCCGGCGCAGCCGTTGCCCGTCCGCGACCAGCACCTCGGCGAGCAGTCGATGCGCCGCGCGGCGCTCCGCGAGCGGCGCGCTGGCCGCGATCATCGTGCGCACCAGCGGCTGCGGGAAGGTGACGCCGCGTTGCTCGACGCGGACCAGGCCGGCGACCTCCGCCGGGGCGAGCGCCTCGACCTCGGCGCCCGCGGCCGCCGCGGCCCGAATCAGGGTGCCCGGCTCGCCGTCCTCATCGAGCGCGGCGAGCAACAGCACCCGTCGGGTCTCCGGGGGCAGCCGGTCCAGCCGGGCACGGTACGCGCGACCCAGCGCTCCGTCCGCCGGTGGCGCGGCGGGCAGCGACTCCTCGCCCCGCCACTGCCCGGCGGTCAGGACCTCGGCGAGGTCCACCAGCGCCTGCGGGTTGCCGCCGCCGACCGTGGCCAACGCGGTCAGTGCCGACGCGGCCGGCCGGTCGGGAAGCCGGTCGACGCTCTCGCGCCCGGCCAGCCGATCGAGTCGATCGGTGAGGACGGCGCGGCTCTCGTGCTCGGTCAGCGCGCGCAGTCGGTGTGCCGGTATCCCGTCGAGGTTGGCGGTGACGTCGGCGGTGAGCAGGACGGCGAGCGGCAGGTGCCGCAGTCGGCGGGCCACGAACGCCAGCACCTGCGCGGTCTGCGGGTCACCTCGGTCGATGTCGTCCATCGTGGCGAGCAAGGGCCGGTCCCGGGCGGCGGCGGTGAGCAGCCCGAGCACCGCCATCGACAGGGTCAACTGCCGGTCGGCCGGGCAGCTCTCCCCGGCGAGCGCGCGCCGCAGCAGATGGCGCTGCTCGTAAGGGAGCGCGGCGGCCCGGTCGAGCACCGGGTCGACCAGACGTTGCAGGCCGGCGTACGGCAGGGCGGCCTCCTCGGCGAGCCCGCTGCCGGCGAGCACTGTGCAGCCACTCTCGGCGTGTCGATGGGCGTAGCCGAGAAGCGCGGTCCGGCCCGATCCGGGCTCTCCGCGCAACAGCAGGGCACCGCCGGCGTTGGTCATGCCGTCGAGCAGGCTCCGGACAGCCCGGCACTCGTCGTCCCGGCCACGCAGCACGGTTAGTTGCACTCTTGATGCAGTAACCATGCCTGCCAGTGTTACCCATCGGAAACCGAATGGAAAGAGGGGGCGATATCGGGCCGGGCCGGAATCAGTCGGGCGCGACCTCGGCCAGCAGAGCGCCCACGGTCCGGGCCATCACCGCGCGGGCCTGGTCCACGCCGAGACCGAGCCCGTAGCGCAGCATCGACCAGGCCTGCCAGGTGCTCGCCGCGACCAGGGCGTTGAGCAACTGGTCCCGTCCCGCCCCGGCCTCGGCCAACTCGACGGCGAACAGCTCCTCGACCTCGTCGCGGACCCGTTCGATGTGCTTGAGACGGTTGCGGTGCAGCTGTTCGGAGACCGGCTCACGCATCTGGGCGGCCCGCGCCGACGGCGCGATGAGCTGGAGCAGCCGAGCCCGCTGCCGGCAGTACGCGTCGACCCGCTTCGCCAACGGCAGCCCGGGTGAGATCGGCCGGTAAGCGGCGTCCTGCTGGCGGAGCACCTCCGCGCCGCTGGCCTCGAAGAGCGTCTCCATGTCCTTGAAGTTGGTCCAGAGGGTGCGCAGCGAGATGCCGGCCCGCTCGGAGATGCGCTCCCCGGTCGGGCGGAGGTCGCCCTCGGAGATGAGCGCGAGATGCGCCTCGACGATGGCGGCGCGGGTCCGCTCGGCGCGGGCGGTACGCCCGTCGACCCGACCGGCCACATCGACTGCGTCCATCCGCCCTCGCCCCCTCACCGCCACGGCGTCCCCCGACGCACCGCCGAGTCTAGACAGGCGTTGATCAGCGGCTCCGGACGCTCCGCCGACGCCGTCATCCGGCCCGGCCGGTCAGCGAGACGCCGCCGTCGCAGACGATGGTCTGCCCGGTGATCCAACTGGCGTCGTCGGAGGCCAGGAAGGCGACCGCGCCGGCCACGTCGGACGGCAGACCGAGGCGCCCGAGCGGGTACCGCGCGGCAACCTCGGCCTCCCGTCCGTCGTAGAGGGCGGCGGCGAAGCGGGTCTTCACCACGCCGGGAGCGACAGCGTTGACCCTGACCGTCGGGCCAAGCTCCACGGCGAGGCTGGCGGTGAGGTGGTTGAGCGCGGCCTTGCTGACCCCGTAGCAGGCGATGCCGGGCGACGGACCGAGCCCGGCGATCGACGAGACGTTGACGACGCAGCCACCGCGCTCGCTCATGCCGGCGGCGCAGATTTCCTGCACCCAGCCGAGCGCGGCGACCACGTTCACGTCGAGGATCTTGCGGGCCGCGGCCAGGTCCAGCTCGACCAGCGGGCCGTGCACCGGGTTGATGCCGGTGTTGTTGACCAGCAGATCCACCGGTCCGAACGCCGCGGTCACCGCGCGCACCGCGGCGGCTCGATGCTCGGGATCGTCGGCCCGGCCCGGCACCGCGAGGGCGTGTGCCGGACCGCCGAGGGTGGCGACCGCCTCGGCCAGCCCTTCGGGGCGGCGGGCGGTCAGGCCCACCCGGGCGCCTTCGGCGACGAGGCGTTGGGCGATGGCCAGGCCGATTCCGCGACTGGCGCCGGTGACGATGGCGGCCCGGCCCGCGAGCCGGCCCGAATATGCATTCACGGTGCAGATAGTAGGAGCATCGATCGGTATCGGTCAACGCCTTCGACGGTCGGCCGGCAGGCCGTGCCGGCAGCACGCGCGCAGCCGTCCGACCGGGCGTGGTCAGCCGGGACCACGCCCGGTCGGACGTCGGGGCTGCGGGGCCTCAGGAGACGGTCGGCACCCCGTTCGCCGGCGGCGCAGCCGGGGTGGCGGTGTACTCGTTGACCGCCCCGTCCGCCTCGTCCGTCTCGTACGCCGGCCCGAAGTAGCTCTGCACTCCCCCGCTCACCCGGCTCAACCGCTGGCCGCCGTACCCGGAGTGGTCAGTGGCGGAGAAGCGCAGCGGCACCAGCCCGGGGCCCTGGAAGCCGCCCTTCTGCACGGCGTCGAGGACCTTCTCCCGGGTGAGGTCCTTGCCGGCGGCGAGCAGCGTCTGCACGAAGAGATAGCCGACCGACATCCCGTAGACGGTGTTGCCGTCGAACGGCGCGTCCCCGTTGTGCTCCTTGTTGACCTTCGTGAAGAGCTGGATCCACGGGTTGGCGGTGTCGTTCTGCATCGGCAGGTAGTTGGTGCCGACCATGCCCTCCAGCAGTGGCGCCGCCGCGCCGAGCTGCTTGGCCAGGGTCGGGTGGTCGGCGCCGACGTTGGAGACCAGCCACTGCGGCTTGAAGCCCAGCCGCGCCGCCGTGCCGACGGAGAGCGCGGTGAAGCCGGGCACCGTGGCGAGCACGACGACCTGGCAGCCGGCCGCCTTGAACGCGCCGATCTGCGGCGCCACGTTGGTGTTGCTGGTGACGTAGGTCTGCTTGGCCACCACGGCACCGGCGCCGAGCACCTTCTCCACGCCGGCCAGGCTGTCCCGGCCGAAGTCGTCGTCCTGCCCGAGGAAGCAGACCTTCTGGCCGGCCAGGTTCGCCTTCGCGTAGTTGGCCAGGATCTTGCCCTCGACCGTGTAGTCCGGGTTGAACCCGAACGTGCCCGGATACTTGTCCGGTTGGTCCCAGCTGCGGCTGCCGGAGGCGACGAAGAGGTCGGGCACCCGGTTGCTCTTGAGGAAGTCGAGCACACCGGTGTGCGTCGGCGTGCCCAGACCGTTGAGGATGGCGAAGACCTTGTCCTGGAGGACGAGCTGGCGGACCACCTGCTGGGTGTTCGCCGGGTTGTAGCCGTCGTCCATGATCTTGTACGTGATCTTGCGGCCGTGCACGCCACCGTTGGCGTTGACGTAGTCGAAGTACGCCTTCGTCGCCGGGGCGATCTTCGAGTAGCCGGCCGAGGCCGGCCCGGTCAGCGGCATGTGGGTGCCGACGACGATCTCGGTGCCGGTGACGCCTGGCACCGACGCCCCGCCGGAGCCGGGGCCGTCGTCGCCGCTACAGCCGGCAGCGGTGATGAGCAGGGCAAGGGTGCTGGCGATCGCGAGGCCGCGATGCGCTTTACGGTGCATGGGAAACACCGACCTTTCTCGGTCCGGTTTTCTGGGGAACGGTGTGGTGGTGGGGCGCCCGGCCGAGGCCGGACCGAGGACAGCTCAGGAACGCCGGGTCGGCCGCCTGGCCAGCAACGCCCGGCCGAGACGCGACAGCAGACCCTGCACACCGCCGGGGGCGGCGATCATGACGACGATCAGGGTGAGTCCGAAGATCGCCAGGGGGAGATTGCCCTCCATCCGCTGCGCCACCGCGGGCGAGAGCGTGAGCATCCCGGTCAGCGAGTGGGTGAGATCGGGCAGGGCGACCAGCAGGACCGCCCCCCAGAGCGCGCCGGTCAGTCGACCCAGGCCACCGATCACCACGGCCATCAGCAGGAACAGTGACAGGGTCAGCGAGAACGCGCCGGGTGAGACGCTCTGCGCGAGCACCGCCAGCAGCGCGCCGCCGAGCCCGGCGGTGGCGGCGCTGACCACGAAGGCGAGAACCTGGGTGCGGGCCACGTGGATGCCGGCGAGGCGGGCCGCCACCTCGTCGTCGCGGACCGCCCGGAAGGTCCGCCCGTACCGGCTGCGGATCAGGTTCGCCAGCAGCAGCAACGCGAGCAGGGTGGCCGCGCCGGTGACCCAGAGCTGCCACCGCTCGTACGGGAAGTACGGGCCGAGCGACAGCGGCGGCGGCTCCACCGGCACCGACAGCCCCTGCTCGCCGTTGAACACGCCGTCGAAGGTGACCGCCAGCGCCGGCACCACCACGGCCACCGCGAGGGTGAGCCCGGCCAGATAGGGGCCGCGCAGCCGGGCCGCTGCCACACCGACCACCGCGCCGACCGCGACCGTGCTGACGATCGCCGCGGCCAACGACAGCGGCAACAGCCAGCCGCCGGTCATTCCGCGGTCGGCGAACGCGGTCTGGCACAGCGCCACCGTGTACGCACCGGTGGCCATCAGCGCGCCGTGCCCGAGCGACAGTTGACCGTTGAGCCCGGTGAGGACTGTCAGCCCGGCGGTCGCGCACAGGTAGGCAGCCACTGTGGCGAGCTGGAAGTTGCGGAACGGCTCGACGGAGTAGCTGACCGCCACCAGTAGCAACCCGGCGGCCAGCACCACCGCGAGGTGGCGCAGCAGGGTGGAGCCCCGTCGCCGGTCGACAGGCCGACCGGCCGGGTCGTCGAGCTGCTCTCTCGGCGGCACGGCCGCCTTCGTGGCGCTCACACCCGCCTCGCCACGACCGGGGCGAACAGCCCACCGGGCCGGACCAGCAGCACCGCCAGCAGCAGGACCAGCACCGCGAGCGGGGTGAGGTCACTGCCGGCGTAGCCGCTCACGTAGGAGAGCAGCAACCCCACCACCAGCCCACCGACCACCGCCCCCGGTGGACTGTCCAGCCCGCCGACCACCGCCGCGGTGAACGCCGAGACGAACACCAGGTCCATCGCGTGCGGGTGCAGGCCCAGCTCGGTCGGCAGGACCAGCATGGCGGCCAGCGCGCCCACCCCGGAGGCGAGCGCCCAACCGAGGGTCAGCATCCCACCGACGTTGACCCCGAGCAGCCGGGAGACCTCCGGAGCGAAGGCCGCCGCGCGCATCCGCAACCCCACCGGGGTACGCGCGAACATCCAGGCCAGACCACTGACCACCACGCCGATCGTGGCGAAGACGAACAGGTCGTACGGGGACAGCACGGCGACGCCGCCCACGGTGAGGGCGGACCGGCTGAACGGGGCCTCGGCGGGGCGGAACTCACTGCCGTACACCATTCCCAGCACGGCCTGAATCAGCAGCACCAGCCCGAGCGCGACGATCACCGGGTTGAGCGGTGAGGCGTGATCGACATGCCGCATCACCACCCGGTCCACCAGCGCGCCGAGCAGCAGGCCGGCGACGATCGCGACCACGAAGCCCAGCCAGTAGGAACCGGTAGCGGTGCTGACGGTGTAGGCGACGTACGCGGCGGCGACGGCCATCGCCCCCTGGGCGAAGTTGACGACCCGCGCCGCCCGCCAGATGAGCACCAGGGCCAGCGCGAACGCGGCGTACACCGCGCCGCGGGACAGGCCGTCGACGGTGAGGAAGACGAAGCGGTCCAACAGTCCTCCCTCCGGGGGACGAGATGGTGGTCAGAAACCGAGGTAGGCGTGGCGCAGGTCGACGTCGTCGCGTAGCCGCGCCGCCGGGGCGGCGATCACCACCCGACCGAGGGACATCACGACGCCCTGGTCGGCGACGGCGAGCGCGCTGCGCACGTTCTGCTCGACCAGCAGGACGGTCAGGCCGGTGCGGTCGCGCAGTTGGCGGAGCAGGGCCATGGTCCGGGCGACGACCCGTGGCGCCAGGCCGAGCGACGGCTCGTCCAGCAGCAGCAGGCGGGGTCGGCCGACCAGGGCCCGACCGAGCGCCAGCATCTGCCGCTCGCCGCCGGAGAGCTGGTGACCGAGGTGCCGGCGGCGTCGGGCGAGCGGCTCGAAGAGCTGGTAGACCTCGTCGAGGGCCCGCCCGGCGTCGGCCCGGTCGCGCCGCCACAGCCCGCCCAGCCGCAGGTTCTCGTCGACGGTCAGCTCGCTGATCACGCCTCGACCCTCCGGGACGTGCGCCATGCCGCGTCGGACGAGCTGCTCCACCGGCGTGCCGCGAAGGTCCTCGCCGGCCAGCAGGACCTGGCCGGCGGCCGGGCGGATCATGCCGGAGAGCGCCCGCAGGAGAGTGGTCTTGCCGGCGCCGTTGGCGCCGACGACAGCGGCGATGGTGCCGGCCGGGACGGTGAGGTCGATGGCCCGCAACACGGGCGCGGCGCCGTAACCGGCGACCAGCCCTCGCACGACGAGCAGATCGGTGCCGCTCACACGGCACCTCCTTTCGTTCGCGACTGCGGGGCTCGAAAACCCGGCTCACTCCTCGCGCTCACGGTGAGACCTCTTCCTCGACGGTGGCACCGAGGTACGCGTCGGTGACCGCGGGGTCGTCGCGGATCTCGTCCGGGGTGCCGGCGGCGATGACCCGGCCGAAGTCGAGCACCACGAGTTCGTCGCAGACGGCCATCACCAGGTCCATGTGGTGCTCGACCAGGAGCACGGCGCAGGGGTCGGTGTCCCGCCGGGGCAGTTGGCGGACCAGCTCCCCCAGCTCGGCGATGTCGTCCGCCCCGAGGCCACCGGCCGGCTCGTCGAGCAGGAGCAGCCGGGGCCGGGCGGCGAGCGCGCGGGCCAGGGCGACCCGCTGGCGTACGGCGAAGGGCAGGGTGGTCGGTGCGGCCCCGGCATGCTCGGCGATGCCCAGCTCGTCGAGGATGGCCAGGGCGTCCGCGCGCAGCCGGCGTTCGTCGCGGTCGCTGGCCGGCAGCCCGAGCAGTGCCGGGACGAAGCCGGCACGGGCGGTGTGCGAAGCGCCGGTCATCACGTTCTCCAGCACGCTCAGCCCGGCGAAGAGCCCGGTGCCCTGGAGGGTCCGGGCGATGCCGAGCCGGGTCAGCCGGTGCGGCCGTGGTCGCAGCGGCCGGCCGTCGAGGGTGAGTGAGCCCGTCTCCGGTGCGACGAAGCCGCAGATCACGTTGAACAGCGTCGTCTTGCCGGCGCCGTTGGGCCCGATGACGCCCACCACCCGGTTGGGTGGCACCCGCAGGGACACGTCGTCGAGGGCGGTGAGGCCGCCGAAACGGACGCCGATGTGGTGCAGTTCAAGGCCGCGCTCCATCACCCATCCCTCTGTCGTGGCGGGTGTTTATTTACACTCGCAGTGTACGTTTCTCGGGTTAGGCGTCAAGACCTTCAATGCCCCCTTCACGCACGTGGACGGGGCGGCCGCCAGCGGCGACCGCCCCGTGACCGCCGTCAGGCGCTGGGACAGGTGTTGCGGTACTCCTGGATCTGCGAGCCGCTCGGGCCGGGGCAGAGGAACTGCTCGTAGCGGGTGTCGTCGTCGACGAACCTCTTCAACCAGGCCACCATCTGCCGCGCGGTCGGCGTGTTCGTGGTCTGTGGGAAGAAGTGGCTCGCCCCGTTCAGCTCCAGGTACGCCTTCTCGGCGGAGGACGGGATGCTGTTGTAGAACGGCACCGAGTGCGTCGCGACCGGCGCGACGCTGTCGCTCTCGCCGCCGATGATCAGCGTGGGCACCCGCAGCTCGGACCAGCTCTTGTCCGTGTTCCACGGCGCCAGCGGCACCGCCGCCTGCAACGACGGCCGCGACGAGGCCGCCTCCAGGCTGCCTCCGCCACCCATCGAGTGACCGGCCACCGCGAGTCGACTGCTGTCGATCCGGGTGCGCACCGAGCTGCGCTGGGTCAGGTAGTCCAGCGCGGCGAGCAGCTGACGGCCCCGACTGTCCGGCTGGTCCAGCCGGGTGTTCGTCTCGATGCCGATCACGACGAAGCCGTGCGAGGCGATACGCGGTCCGAGCCAGCTGATGCTGGACCAGGCCGCTGTGTAGCCGGGCGAGATGGCGATGGCGCCGAAGGTGCCCTCGCTGGTGCTGGTCGGGTAGTAGATGACGCCGCCGCCGAACCCGGTGACGCTCAGCGAGGACACGCTCTGCGACGCCGTGGCGAACGGTCCGCGACTGGCCTCCAGGATCGAGGTGGTCGGGGCGGGGCCGCGCTCGTACGGGCCGGCGGCCTGGGCGGCGCTGGACGACCCGGCCAGGGCGCCGCCGGCGGCCAGGACGGCAGCCAACGCGAGCCGGGTGGCACGGGCTGTGACGGAACGGGGACGGGTGGTGGTTGGTGAGGACACGTCGGGCACTCCCTAGAGTCGAGGGATATCGACGTGTGTCAGTTTTGGCTGCTCCGCCGATCCCGGCATCGGCGAAATCACCAGTCCGGACGTGAAATGCCGAGATCAGTCGTGTTTCGACCCTCTGACCAGGGGTAGCAGGGCAGGCGCCGGCCCGCCCACGTGCCATGGAGAGGTTCATTCAGTGGATTCCAGCAAGCCCGCCGAGGCGGCCAAGAACGCCGTGAAGAACGCCTCAGGAAAGATCGCCGACGCTCTCAGCCCGGATGTCCCCGGTGCGCCGGGGAGCGCGCCACCGACCGTCGAGGAGCCGACGACGCCGCACGACCCGCTGCCGCCGAAGCCGGAACAGGGGGCGCCGCAGACGCGCACGCCGACCGGCGCCGAGACCGGCGCGCCGACGACCGCGAACGGTCAGCAGGGGGCCTACCTCACGACCGCGAACGGGGCTCGGCTGCGCGACACCGACCACTCGCTCAAGGCCGGCCCCCGCGGCCCGGTGCTCCTCCAGGACCACCACCTACGCGAGAAGATCACGCACTTCGACCACGAGCGCATTCCGGAGCGTGTGGTGCACGCCCGCGGCGCCGGCGCGCACGGGGTGTTCACGGCGTACGGCGCCGCCGAGGCGGTCACCCGTGCCGGCTTCCTCAAGAAGGGCCGGGAGACCGACGTCTTCGTCAGGTTCTCCACTGTGCTCGGTTCGCGGGGTTCGGCGGACACGGTCCGCGACACCCGTGGCTTCGCCACGAAGTTCTACACCGACGAGGGCACCTTCGACCTGGTCGGCAACAACATGCCGGTCTTCTTCATCCAGGACGCGATCAAGTTCCCGGACATCATCCACGCCGGCAAGCCGCACCCCGACCGGGAGATCCCGCAGGCGCAGAGCGCCCACGACACCTTCTGGGACTTCGTGTCGCTGCACACCGAGGCGCAGCACCACACCATGTGGAACATGTCCGACCGGGGCATTCCGCGTTCGTACCGGACGATGGAGGGCTTCGGCGTGCACACCTTCCGCCTCGTCAACGAGGCCGGGGAGACGGTGCTGGCCAAGTTCCACTGGAAGCCGAAGCTGGGCGTGCACTCGCTGACCTGGGAGGAGGCCCAGCTGCTCGGCGGCATCGACCCGGACTTCCACCGACGCGACCTCTACGACGCCATCGAGGCCGGCGCGTATCCCGAGTGGGAGCTGGGCATCCAGGTCTTCCCGGACACTCCCGAGGAGACCTTCGCCGACATCGACCTGCTCGACCCGACGAAGATCGTGCCGGAGGAACTGGCCGAGGTGCAGCCCATTGGGCGGCTGGTGCTCAACCGGACGCCGACGAACTTCTTCGCCGAGACCGAACAGGTCGCCTTCCACCTCGGTCACCTGCCTCCGGGCATCGACGTCACCAACGACCCGCTGTTGCAGGGCCGGCTCTTCTCGTACCTCGACACGCAGCTCACCCGGCTGGGCGGGCCGAACTTCACGCAGATCCCGATCAACCGCCCGCACGCCGCCGTGAACGACATGCTGCGCGACGGCTTCCACCAGCACGCCGTGCACGCCGGCGTCGCACCGTACCGGCCGAACTCGCTCGACGGCGGCAACCCGTTCCCCGCCGGGGACGCCGAGCACGCCTTCGTCGACGTGCCGGTCACCGTCGCGCAGGCACCGAAGGTACGCGCGAATCCGGCCTCGTTCGACGACCACTACAGCCAGGTCCGCCTGTTCTGGCTGAGCATGTCGCCGGTCGAGAAGGAACACATCATCCGGGCGTACACCTTCGAGCTGGGCAAGTGCTACCACCAGGCGATCAAGGAACGCCAGCTGCAGAGCCTCGCCAACATCGACGCGGTGCTGTGCGAGCAGGTAGCCACCGGCCTGGGCCTGCCCGCACCCCAGCCGACCGTCGTCCTGCCCGACGTCACGCCCAGCCCGGCGCTGTCGCAGGTCGGTCGGGAGTGGCCGAGTGACGGCCGGACCGTCGGAATCGTCGTCGACCCCGCCGGCGACCTGGACAGCGTCGACGAGGTCCGCCGGGCGGTGTTCAGCGCCGGCATGGTGCCGCTGCTGATCGCCCCGCACGGCGGCATGGTGGGCGACCTGCCGGTGCAGCGCACCTTCGCCACCGGCCGGTCGGTCGAGTTCGACGCGGTCCTGCTGGCCGGAGCGCCGACACCCGCACCGGATGCCCTGCCCGCCCGCGACGCCAAGGCGGGCAGGCCCGCCCCGGCCACAGTGGACCCCCGCGTGCTGCTGCTCGTGGAGGAGTGCTGGCGGCACGCCAAGGCGATCGGCGCCTGGGGTGCCGGCGTCACAGTGCTGGAGCAGGCCGGCGTCGCCGGCACCCCGGGCGTCGTGGCGGCAGGCTCGGGCGCCGAGGCGCTGACCGCGGTGCAGCAGTTGATGGCCGCGCACCGGGTCTGGGAGCGGTTCCCCGCAGCGGTCGCCTGACCCCACCACCGACGAGGGCCGTCCTCCGCAGCACCGGGAGGACGGCCCTCGTCGCTCGGCGAGGCGGAATCAGCCGATGTCGGCCAACCGGGGCAGCACCTCGTCGCCGAGCCGCCGGGCGAACTCGACCGGGTCCCGATCCGGCGTCACCTGCACCTCGCTCACCCCGAGCGCCGCGTACGCGGACACCTCGGCGAGGAACGCGTCAGTGTCGTCCAGCGGCGCCTGGGAGGCGACCACCGTCTTCTCGATGGTGTCGTAGTCGCGGCCCTCGGCGGCGCAGTGCCCGCGCAACACGTCCAGCTTGCGGGCGATGTCGTCGATGCCACCGCGCCCGAACAGGTTGCAGGCGTCGGCGTACCGGGCCACCAGCAGCAGTGTCTTCTTCTCGCCGCCACCACCGATCATGATGGGCGGACGCGGACGGCTCAACGGCTGCGGCGAGTTGATGGTCTCGGCGAGCTGGTAGTGCTTCCCGTTGAACGGGCCGTCGTCGGCACTCCACATCTGAAGGCAGACGCGCAGCGTCTCCTCCAACCGCTCGAACCGCTCGGCCACCGGGACGACCGGCACACCCAGCCCGAGCTGCTCCCGCTCGTACCAGGAGGCGCCGATGCCGAGGCGGGCCCGGCCGCCGGAGAGCACGTCGAGGGTCGTCACGGTCTTGGCGAGCAACCCCGGGTAGCGGTACATCACGCCGGTGACCAGTACGCCCAGTGTCATCCGCTGGGTCATGGCCGCGACGTAGCCCAGCGTGGTGTACGCCTCCAGCATCGGCTCCTCGGCCGCGAACACCGCGTCCATCTGGAAGAAGTGGTCCATCACCGTGAACGACGCGACCCCGGCCTGCTCCGCGACTGTCGCCGCCTGCGCCAGGGTCGGCGCGATCGCCGCCGGGTCGGCCGGGATCGAGTAGTTCCAGTAGTGCAGTCCGAGCTTCATGTTCGGCACCTCCGCAACGAGCCTAGTGCCGTCCGACGTCCGCCGGGGGCGGCTCGGGACCGCCCTCGAATCGGGTCCTGCGCCGTCCATTACCGGATCATGACAATTCGTGGATCACGTGCGGATATCCGGCTGGCAGCTTTCGGTGCGTGATCCCACAGCCCACCAGGTCCCGGCCCGCCGAACTGGAGCCCGACGCGACGCGCGTCCGGTCTCGCCACCGCCAACGGACCGGACCCGCCAGTGTCTCCGCGCCCGTCGCCGCCGGATCACACCGGGCGCAGTGGGCGGACGCGGCGAAGGGCGTCTGCATCGTCCTCGTCGTCCTGTGGCACGTCGTCGTGAAGGACTACCTCCAGATCGACTGGCACGTCGGCGTACCGGTGCCGGGCTTCTGGGGAACGCTGGGTGAGCAGTTCCTGCCACTGCGGATGCCGCTGTTCTTCACCATCTCGGGCGTCTTCGCGGCGAACGCCGCCCAGCGGCCGTGGCGGGTCGTCGCCCGCAGCCGGATCGCCGGTTTTCTCTACCTGTACGCCGTCTGGCTGCTGATCCACACCGTGATCCTCGCCGCCGCGCCGGAACTGCCGACCGACCGCGCCACTTCGGCGCTCGGCCTGCTGGAGCAGCTCACCGTCACGCCGTCCAACCTCTGGTACCTGTACGCCCTGGCGCTGTACTTCACGATCGCCAAGGTGACCCGCCGGGTGCCCCGGGCGCTGGTCCTGGTGCCCGCCGCCGCGTTGTCCGCCGTCGCCGCCGCCGGCCTGCTCGACACCCCGGGCAACCGCGCCGGCCTCTACCAGAACCTGGTCTTCTTCCTCGCCGGGCTGTACCTGCGGCCGCAGATCCAGCAGTGGGCCGCCACCGCCAACCGCCGCCGGCTGGTGCTGACCTCGGGTGGCTACGTCCTGACGCTCGCCGCGATGGCGGTGACCGGCGCCCAGCAGTGGTTCGGAGTATGGCCGGCGGTCTCGGTGGTGGCAGTGATCTTCGGCATAACCGCCGCTGCCCGGCTGTCGCGATGGTCGGTGCTCAGCGAACCGCTGGCTAGGCTCGGCCGCATCACCCTGCCGATCTACGTCATCCACATGCCGGTCCTGGCCCTGCTGCACCGGCTGTTGCTCGTACCGGTTTCCGGGCTGGGTGGGTCCGCTCAGGGCCTGATCGTGCTCGGTTATCCGATTCTGCTGAGCGGGTTGGTGATCGGTCTGAGCCTGGCCGTTCACCGCGGGCTGCTGGCGGTTCGCGCGGGCTGGCTGTTCGCGCTGCCCGGCAGGCGCACGGTGGGGGCGGCCGGATGAGCGCCCTCGCCGAAGCCCTGGTCGACCTCGACGCGATCGCCAGCAACGTACGGACGATCGCGTCGGTCGCCGGCACCGGACTGATGGCGGTGGTGAAGGCCGACGGGTTCGGCCACGGGGCGGTGCAGGTGGCCCGGGCCGCGCTGCGCGCCGGCGCCTCCTGGCTGGGAGTGACCTCGACGGCCGAGGCGCTGACCCTGCGCGAGGCGGGTGTGACAGCGCCCACGTTGAGCTGGCTGCACGGTCCGGATGACGACTTCGGTATGTTGATCAAGAGTGGCGTCGACGTCGGCGTGTCCACGACGACGCACCTGCACGCCGTCGCCGACGCGGCCTGCCTGCTCGGCGCACCCGCGATGGTGCAGCTCAAGGCGGACACCGGGTTGTCCCGCAACGGGGCCGCCGGGGACGACTGGCCCGAGTTGGTCGGTTGGGCCCGCAAGTACGAACGAGAGGGCGGGATCCGGGTGCGCGGGGTGTGGTCCCATCTCGCCGACGCCGACCTGCCGGGCGCCCCGGCGCTCACCCGTCAGGTGGCGATCTTCGAGGAGGCGCTGCGGACCGCCCGGTCGGCCGGCCTGGACCCTGATCTCGTCCACCTGGCCAACTCGGCCGCCGCGCTCTCCGCACCGCGGACCCGATTCGACCTCTGCCGGATCGGGATCGCCCTCTACGGCGTGGACCCGTTCGGCGTGAGCGGTCCGGGTGAGTTCGGGCTGCACCCCGCGATGACTCTGCGGACGAGCGTGGTCAACGTCAAGCGGGTACCGGCCGGCACGGGCGTCTCCTACGGACCCGACCATGTGACCGGCACGCCGACCACGCTGGCGCTGCTGCCGCTCGGCTACGCCGACGGGCTGCCCCGTGCCGCGGGTGGCAGCGCCTCGGTGTGGCTCGCCGGCCGGCGGTGCCCGATCGTCGGGCGCATCGCCATGGACCAGTGCGTGGTCGACGCCGGGGATCTTCCCGTGACGATCGGCGACCCGGTCGTGGTGTTCGGCCCGGCCGAGGGCGACCAGCACCCGCCGACGGTCGTCGAGTGGGCCCGCTGGGCCGACACCAACCCACACGAGATCTTGACCGGCATCGGGGCCCGGGTGGCTCGCGAGCACCTCCACGGAAGGGCACGGAACTCATGACAACCCGACTGGCAGTGCTGTACGGCGGGCAGAGCGGCGAGCACGACGTGTCCTGCCGTTCGGCGGCGAGCATCCTCGCCCACCTGGACCGTGAGCGGTACCAGGTCACCGAGGTGCTCATCGACCGCGACGGCGGTTGGCACGTCGGCGGTCGACCCACGCCCCTGCCCGCGGCGTTGCGTGTCCTGCGCGCCCAGGACGTGGTGTTCCCGGCCCTGCACGGCCCGTACGGCGAGGACGGCACCGTGTCGTCGCTGCTGGAGTGGCTCGGCGTGCCGTACGTCGGCAACGGCGTCTTCGCGAGCGCCGCCGGCATGGACAAGGGGGTCACCAAGCGGCTCCTCGCGGCGGAGGGTCTGCGGGTCAGCCCGGGGGTGACACTGCGTGCCGGCGAGGCCCTGTCGGCCGAGGACCAGCGTCGGCTGGAGCTGCCGGTCTTTGTCAAGCCGGCCCGTGCCGGGTCGAGCCTGGGCGTCGCCAGGGTGGACGACTGGGCGGGGGTTCCCGCCGCGCTGGAGCAGGCCCGCCAGGTCGACCCGAAGGTGCTTGTCGAGCAGGGGGCGCGGGGACGCGAGATCGACGTGGCCGTCCTCCAGCACCCGGACGGTCGGGTGCAGGCCGGGCCGCCGCTGGAGATCCGGGTGACCGGCGCCGGCTTCTTCGACTACGACGCGAAGTACGACGGCGGGGCGACCTTCCAGATTCCCGCCCCGCTCGACGCGGCGACCACCGAGGTGCTTCAGGACCGGGCGATTCGCGCCTTCCAGGCCCTCGACTGCCGTGGGCTGCTGCGGGTCGACTTCTTCCTGCCCACCGAGGGGTCACCCGAGCCCATCGTGAACGAGGTCAACACGTTCCCCGGTTTCACCGCCGCGTCCCAGTTCCCGCAGATCTGGCAGCAGGCCGGCATCGGCTTCGCCGCCCTGATCGACATCCTGATCGCCGGCGCGCTGGCCGACCAGGACCACGGCCACCACAGCGGGTTGCCCCGGCCGCAACGCGCGGTCGACCACCTGGTGTGAGTCGGCGCCCGGTCACCTGATCGGGCACGCCCGAGGCCCTCGGTCGCCGTCCGACCCGACGACGGTGACGGTGGTGTTGGTGGTCGCCGCGCTGACCTGCGCCGCGGCGGCGACCGTCGTGCAGATGATCTGGTCGACCGCCTGCTCTGACAACGCTCGCGCGGCGATGTCCGCCCGCACCGTGAGGTCACCGGTCCGACCGGTTCCCGCCGTCACCGTGACCGGGTCCAGGCCCGCCGGAACGTCGCTGGTGAAACCCTGGGCACGTTCGTTCGCCTGGGGACCGGCCGCGAGCAGCGATAGCGCGGCGGCGGGCGACGGGGCCGTGTTGACCGGGCGGAGGACCAGCACCAGTTCGCCCCGCGCGAGCAGGTAGAGCCAGGCACCCTGGGCGGAGCCGCTGACCGGCGGGCGACCGGTGATGACAGTGCTGGGTCGTACCCCGCAGCCCGCCGCGACCAGCGTCAGAAGCAGTCCGCCGGCGAGCAGCGCGCGGCCCGTCCGTCGGCCGGTCACCCGGCACCTCCGGTGTCGGCCGTTTCGCGGGGCAGGCGGAGGGTGAACACCGCGCCGCCGTGGGTGCCGTTGCCTGCGACGAGACTCCCCCGTCGCTCCCCGTGGCGGTGCAGGCGCGCGTTCTCCCAGGAGATGGCGAGACCGAGGCCGCTGCCCTCGGAGCGGGTTCGCGCGGTGTCGGCCTTGTAGAGGCGGTCGAAGACGTGTGGCAGCACCTCCGGGTCCAGTCCGGGCCCCCGGTCGGCCACCTCGATGGTGACCCAGTCCGGGTCGGCGCCGAGTCGCACCGACACCGGCTCGGCACCGTGCCGGAAGGCGTTGCCGACCAGATTGGCGACGATGACGTCCAGTCGGCGGGGGTCCAGTCGGGCCACGATGCCGGGTGGCAACTCCGTTCGTACCCGGTCCAGCCAGCCGCGGATCCGCAGGGTCGCGGTGACCGCCGCGGCCACGTCCACGTCGTCCAGGGCGAGCCGCGCGGTGCCGGAGTCGAACCTGCTGATCTCGATGAGGTCGTTGACCAGTTGGGTGAGGTTCTGCGTTTCCTGGCTGACCAGCCGGGCGGCCCGGCCCGCGTCCCCGGGAAGGTGTTCCGCCTCCTCGTCGAGCACGTCGGTGACCGCCGTCATCGCGGCCAGCGGCGTCCGGAGTTCGTGCGAGACGTCGGCCACGAAGCGGCGGGCGTCGGATTCCAACCGCCGCAGCTCGCCGACCTGCCGCTCCAGCGTGCCGGCGGTGTCGTTGAAGGTCCGTGCCACATCCGCCAGTTCGTCGGCGCCCCGGACCGTCAACCGGGTGCTCAGGTCGCCCTCACCGAGGCGGCGCGCCGCTCGGCTGAGGTCGCGGACGGGTCGCAGGACTCCACGGGCGGACAGCAGGGCCAGCAGGACGGCGAGGACCAGGGACAACCCGCCGGTCAGCCATGCCCCGCTGGCGAGCTGGTCGATGCTCTGCTGCTCGGGCACGAGATTGCGCACCGAGTAGACCTCCAGCCCGGACGGGCGGGACGTGCCGTCCGAGCGGTCGAGTGCCAGCTGGGTACCGATGAGCAGCGCGGGCTCTCCGTCGAGTGAGACCCGCTGCCAGGCGATGCGACCGTCATGGACCTTCTGCCGCAGCTCGGGGGTGAGCGGGTCGGCGAGGTCGGGGCCGCCCTGCGCCCGCATGTCCCGGTAGACGACCACCGCGAAGCTCTCCCGGTCGCTGAGGCGCTGGGCCAACTGTTCGAGGTCGTCCTGGGTCGGCGGCAGCTGGACGATCGGGTAGACCTTGGTGATCTGGTCGGTCAGCGACATCACTGCGGCGTCCTGCGCCTGCTGCAGGATGACGGTCCGAGCCTGGAAGTAGCTGCCACCGGCCACCGCCACCGTCGTGGTCACGCCCAGCAGCGCGAACGCCAGGAGGAGCCGGACCCGTAGACCCGAGACCCATGCGCCGGCCCGGCGCCACAGCGTCACAGCGGCCCGAACCGGTATCCGAAACCACGCACCGTCTGGATGAAGACCGGCGCCGACGAGTCGGCCTCGATCTTGGCGCGTACCCGCTGGACGCACGCGTCCACGAGTCGCGAGTCGCCGAGATACCCGTGCTCCCAGACGGCCTCCAGCAGCTGCTGGCGGCTGAGCACCTGGCCCGGCGTGTGCGAGAGTTCGAGCAGCAGCCGCAGCTCCGTCGGCGCGAGGCTGACCGGCGTTCCGTCCTTGCTGACCACCAGCGCGGCCCGGTCGATGGTCAACTCACCGTGCTGTTCCGGGCCGGTCCGGTCGCCGCCACGCCGCGAGTCGCCACCGGTCCGTCGCAGCACCGCGCGGATGCGCGCCTCCAGCACCCGGGCCTGCACGGGCTTGACCACGTAGTCGTCGGCGCCGGCCTCCAGGCCCGCGACCACGTCCATGTCGTCGTTGCGGGCGGTGAGCATGATGATCGGCAGGTCGCCGAGCTGCCGGATCCGGCGGCAGACCTCGAACCCGTCCATCCCGGGCAGCATGAGATCGAGGACCACGACGTCGGACGAGGTCGTGCGCAGCCGCTCCAACCCCTGCTCACCGGTGCCCACCGCGTGCACGGTGTGGCCCTGTCGGGTGAGCGCCAACTGCAGTCCGTCGCGCACCGTCTGGTGGTCTTCGATCAACAGCACCTGGGACATGTCGGTAAGTATCCCATCATGAGATCTTTCGGGTTTCGGTCGTCGACGATGGCTGCGGAGGGCTCCGCGGAGAGAGCGGCACCGCGAAACCCGTCGAACGCACCAGGAACACCACCGCCCCCACCAGCGCCATCGTCGACGCGGCCGCGACCACGATGGCGATCAACAAGCCACGCTGCACCGAGGCGGCCAGACCGGGCACGACCACCAGCAGCGCCCAGACCAACACGACCAGCCCGACTGCCGCCTCGGCCACCCTGCGCCAGAGGCTGCCACCGTCCGAACCGCCTGTCGTGTCGCGGTCGCCGGACCAGGTCGCCAACGCTGCCGAGGCCAGGCAGAACACTGTCACCCCCAGCAGTACGCCACCGAGCACATCGCTGAACCGGTGCCAGCCCGCGATCATCGTGGCGGCGGCGATCACCGAGACCCCGGCCGCGCCCGGCGCCGCCAGCCAGCGCCGGGCCCACCCGGGCAGAACCAGCATGAACGCCAGCAGCAGGGCGGTCGCCGCCGCGACATGGCCGCTGGGAAAGCTGTTGTGGGTGGTGGAGCTCAGGACCTCCAGATCCGGGCGGGGCAGCTCCGATTTCACCGCGCCGGCCAGCTGCACCGCGCAGACGACTATGCCCACACCGACGACACCCGCCACCAGCCGCCGGCGGAGCACACCCACCAGCAGCACCACACCGAGCAGTGCCGCGATGAGGGTCGGGCTGCCGAAGGTGGCCAGCACGGTCTTGGCCGGGCCCACCAGCACGGTCTGCTGCTCGTAGCCTCCGCCCCGCTCGGCGCGCGGCAGGAGAACCCCGTCCAGCCACTGCCCGGGGTACGTCCGCACGAAGACGGCGGCGGTGAGGGTCAGGGCAACCAGACCGGACAGCGCCGCCGCGAGCAGCCGAAGCCCCAGAGGCACCGCGGCGCGGGCGTGGGGCAGCGGTCGCGCCGGACCGGGCGTCGACCGCCCGACGGAGTACAACGATCCGATGGACATGGCGACCATGCTTGCTTCGGCAGGTCCGTACCCCGTCCTCGAATTGTCTTGGTTCTGTCACAACCACCCCCACCGCTTCCGGAAAGCGGATCGTCGGCGGTGCGGCCGGGCGGGCCTGGACGGCTCGATGGGATTCACATGCTTACATGCAACTATGTTTTACCCAGCCGAGATCAGCCACCACTAGGGTCAGGGCGCCGATCGATGTTTCGGTCGGCGGTGCGAAAAATCCATCCGGAGTGAGTTGGGGAACCGGAAGGTGTTGGCAAATGCAGGGAACTCCAGCGGCCAGCCTGGTCATCGGCATCGCATCCTCGCCGGCCGAGCGGCGACATCTGGCCCGGCTGCTCGGCGGCAGTGACGCCTTCCTTATCGTCTCGACAGTCGACCAGGCACGAGACTTCCTCGGGGTGGTCGAGGCGCCTGCCGCCCCGGCTCCCCCGACCACCGCGGCGCTCGCCGAGGTGACGCCGAGCCCACAGCCACCGCCACCGGATCTGGCCGTCGACTCCGACCGCCGGGTGTTGCGCTGGCGCGACCAGGAGATCGACCTGACCCGGCTGGAGCACGACGTCCTGCTCTGCCTGGTGCACGCGCCCGGTCAGGTCTGGACCTACGAGCGCCTGCACCTCGAGGTCTGGGGCAACCGGCACCTCGGCCGGGGCTCCGACATCCACTCGGTGGTCCGCCGGGTGCGCGGCAAGCTCGCCAGTCTCAACGCCGCGGCGACGATCCACTCGGTACGCGGCGTCGGCTTCCGGCTCGCGCCCGTCTGATCACCCCGGGCGCGGTCCGGCCCGCCTGGTCGGGGACCAGGCGGGCCGGACTTCTTCGGCTAGTGCTCAGGCGTCAGCACCTGATGGGCGCCAACCCGAAGTTCTCCACCGTCGGGGTGGCGGTGTCGATCCTGGTCTGACGGGTCTGCGGCTTCCAGCCGTCCTTGGCCACGATCATCGTGAGCGGGTTGTTGCGGCGGTCCACCCAGTAGGCGTACTTGCCCGCGGCGTCGGTGGCGAAGGTGTACGACGCCGCCCACGAGTCGACCTGCACGACCGCGCCGGTGAGCGGCGAGGTCGCACCCTGGCAGCTGGTGCCGGTGACCGTACCCATGAGCTTGCCCCAGGTCTTCGGGGGGTTCGCGGTCATGGTCACCGCGACCGGTGCCACCGAGTACGGGGTGTTCTCGGAGATCGCGACCGCGCCGGAGTAGGTGCCCGGCTGGTCCACGTTCGCCGTCAGACCGACGGTGACGGTGACCTTCGCACCCGGTGCGAGGGTGACCGCCGACTTGTCGATGGTCATCCAGCTGACGTCGGCCGCCGACTCGGAGCATCCCTCGAAGCCCGGGAGCACCTCGCTGTCCGGGGCCGCGTTGAAGCTGCCGGACGAGCCGCCGATCTTGTAGAAGCCGCACGCCGCGCCGCCGCGGTACCGCGCGGTGTTCGAGTTGGGCAGGTTGGACCACGAACCGGCGGCCGGGTCGAAGGCGAAGCCGGCGTTGCTGATGGCCCCGCCCTGCGAGCCGCCGACGACGAGGAGCTTGCCGCTGGCGACGGCGTACGAGCTGGCCCAGTTGTCGGCCGGCGCGTCGGCGACGGCGGTCCAGGTGTTGGCACCCGGGTCGAAGGCGTAGCTGGATTTCTGCGCTGCGGATCCGTCGTTGCCGCCGGTGCAGTAGAGGACGCCGTCGATCCCGCCGCAGGAGGCGAAGGCCACCGACTTCGGGTAGTTGGCCATCGTCTCCCACGTGTCACCGGTCGGGTCGTACCGGACGACGCTGTTCGACATTGGCAGACAGGCCGCCGTCGTGCAGCCACCGACCGCGTACAGCTTGCCGTCGACGACGGCCTGACCGGCTGCGGCCCGCGGTGCCGGGTTGTCGGCCAGTTCCGTCCAGGTGTTGGCCCCCGGGTCGTACGACCAGGTCGCGGAGTCCGGGCCGGAGTCGCCCCAGCCACCGCTGACGATGATCTTGCCGTTCACCACGCCCGCGGTCACCGCGTTACGCGCGCCGGGAAGGTCGGCGATCGCCGTCCAGGTCTGCGCGGCCGGGTCGTAGGCGTAGTTCTTGGTGGTGGAGGCCTCACCGTCGCCACCACCGATCGAATACACCTTGCCGTCCAGGTTCACCACCCGGTTGTCCATGATCGTGGCCGGGTAGTTGGCGATGTCGGTCCACGGCGCCGCCTGCGGGCCGGTCGCCGCGCCAGCCGCCTTGGCCTCCTTGCCGGACGCCTTGGCGGCGAACGACGTCGGTACGGTGAGCCGCTGCTCCGGCGCGCCGCTGGACCCGAGCACCTGCTGCCGGGTGACAGTGGAGCCGTCCGCCCGCAGGAGTTCGAACCCGTTGTCCCGCTCACCGAACTTGACCTCGACCGGCGCGCCGCCGGTGTTCGTCACAGTGAACGACTTGCTGGTCTTGCCGTTGGGCATCTGGAGCGTGGCGCTCAACTGCGTCGGCGTCACCGCCAGTCGACCGGCCGCGAGCTGGAAGTTCGCGGTGGTCGCCCAGTCGGCCTCGACGTCGACCTGCTTGGTCTGGCTGACGTAGTTGCCGGCGGTCGCCGTGAACGGGTGCTCGCCGGTGAGCGACGAGTAGATCCAGTAGAAGCCGTCGGCCAGCCCCGGGTCGTCCGGGGTCGCCACGGTGACGGCCTTCTCGGCGGGCCGGTCCTTGCTGGTGACGGTCGCGCCGTTGACGTAGCTGTCGTCGTTCTTGTCGCGGACGTTGCCGACGACCAGACCGCCGTCGACCGGCACGCAGAGGACCTGGCTGCCGATCAGGACGTTGTCGACCTCCCACCACCACTCGTACGAGGCGTCGTAGTAGTGGAACCGCACCTGCACCTGCGCCTTACCGGCCGCCTGCGGGATCGGGATCTCGGTCAGCTTCGGCCCCCGGACGTCCGTCTCCTGCCGGAGCACGTTGGTCCAGGTGGCACCGCCGTCGATGCTCAGGTCCACGTCGGCGGTGTCGTCGTTGAGCTGGTTGAAGTCCTGGTTGAACCGGATGACCGGGGCCGTGACGCTGGTCAGGTCGACCACCGGGCTGACCAGCGAGGTGTCCTGGGTCGTGCCGGCCCCGTACGCGTCGCTGTCGATCATCGCGAAGTTGCCGCTGCCGCCGGTCAGGTTGCCCCGGTCGCCGTCGTCGGTGAACTTCCAGACCTGACCGCTGCCCGCGTTGTCGACGACGGTCCAGCCGGCCGGCGTGGTCGTGGCGTCGAAGGTCTCGTACTCACCGTCGGAGCCGTTCGTGTACCCGGGGGCGGTGGTGCAGGCGTTGCTGTCCACCGGCACGGCGACGTTGGCGGTGACGTTGCCCGAGCCGACCACGACCTGCTTGGTGACGGTCTGGTAGCCCGGGTACTGCGGCTCGTACTTCAGGGTGTACGTCTGCCCGGCCGGCAGCTTGATGCTGTAGCGGCCGTTCGACGGGGTGGTGTGGTCGTAGACGCCGGACACCCCCGTCACGGTCACCTTGGCGTACAACGGCCAGCCGTGGCCGGATCCGTCGGTGACCGCTCCGGTGACGTTGACGCTCGGCACCGCCGTGAGGGCGACGTTGAGCGTCGTGGTCGCGCCCTTGGCGACCGTCGCCGTCTTGGTGGTGCTGCCGTACCCGAACGCCGCGACGGCGACCTGGTAGTCGCCGGCCGGAAGCTGGGTGGAGAACTTGCCGTCGGCACCGGTGGTCAGCTCACGCTCGGACGCGCCGGTGAGCGTCAGCGTCGCCCCGGCGATCGGGGCGCCGGAGGTCGCGTCGGTGACCGTGCCGGCCAGCGTGCCGATGTCGCCGGTCGGGGCGGCGTTGAGCAGGGCGAGGGCGTCCAGTCGGCCTTCGCCGTAGACGTTGTTGTCGGCGGCGGTGCCGCCACACTGGTCGTCGGCCTTGTCGATCGCGGCGCCGTTGAGCAGCGCGCGGGTCGCGTTGACGTCGCCGACCAGCGACGGCGCCGCCGAGTACAGCAGCGCGATCGCGCCCGCGAGGTGCGGTGCGGCCATCGAGGTGCCGCTGATGGTGCCGTAGGCGCTGCCCGGGATGCTCGACCGGACGTTCACGCCCGGAGCGGAGATGTTGGGCTTGATCTCGCCGTTCTGACCGACGCCGCGGGCGGAGAAGCCGGCGACGTTGTTGTTGACGTCGTACGCGCCGGTCGAGTAGTTGCTGGCGAGGCTGCCCGGCGAGCCACTGGTCTCGCAGGCCGGCCCGCTGTTGCCGTTGGACCAGGTGCCGAAGATCCCGGAAGCGGTCCAGGCGTCCGTCACGTCCTCCATGAACGGCTCGTTGGACGGGTCCCGGGTGCCCCACGAGTTGTTGATGATGTTCGGGCGCTTGCTCGCGTCCGCGTTCTGACCGTTGAGGTCCAGCGGTTCGAGCATCCACTGACCAGAATTGATCAGAGCGGCGTCACTGGGGCAGCAACCGTTCGCCGCGATCCACTTGACCCCGGGGGCGACACCGATCTGGTTCGCGCCGTCGGAGCCGGCCATGGTGCCCATGGTGTGCGTACCGTGGCCGTCGCCGTCACAGGGGGCGGTGGCGCAGGCCCCGGTCGCGTTGGCGGCGTTGAACCAGTTGTAGTTGTGGTCGAACGTCCCGTCGCCGTTGTTGCCGCGGTAGGAGTTCACCAGCGCCGGGTGGTTGAACTGCACACCGGTGTCGATGTTCGCGATGGTGATGCCCTCGCCCTTGACGCCGTACTGGGACCAGACGTCGTCGGCGTTGATGTTGGCGATGCCCCACTCCAGGGCGTTCACCGTCTTCTCGTCGGTGCCCTTGGTCGTCTCCGGCACCTTGTACGAGACCGGGGCGTAGAGGCCCTCGACCTCCGAGTACCCGGCGAACTTCTGGGCCATCGCCAGCGAGCCGCTGTTCACCTTGATGGCGTTGGTGGCCCAGAAGGTCTGGTATTTGGTGCCCGAGCTGTCGAGGTCGGCCCGGATCTTGCCCTGGCTCGCGGCGGCCGTCTTGCGCAGCGCGTCCGCCACCGCCGTGCCACGCTTCGACCAGTCCTTGATGGCGCTGGCCTTGCTCAGGTCGGCCCGGTCCTTGAACCGGATCCAGAAGTCCCCTTCACTCTTGGCCTGGAGCTGCTTGGCGAGCTCCGGTCGGATCTTGTCCCCGGTCTGGGCGCCCGCCCCCATCGCACCGCCCGGCGCGGCCTGCGCGCCCGAGCTGATCGTCGCCAAGCATGTCGCGGCGAGGATCGTCGCCGCGCCGGCGCTCACCAGTGATCTGGCCGCGCGCCGCCATTGTGGACGTCTGAACATCGGTGCTGCCTCCCTCAGAACGACCCAGGGTGTAATGGGCCATGGTGGACCTCCCCCATGCACCGCGCGGGTCACGCCGGTTGCCCGAGTGGACACTATGATCGAGAAGAACGGACGATCAAGAACTTGCCGTGAGCAACTTGTCGCTAAGAGTTGCCCTGGCTGGCGGCGTGCTTGCCAATCATTGTCAGAACCATGACGAGAGCTGGGCAGGGATGCCCATCGATCCCGGGCGGTGCGGTGGCCGAGGACGACGAGGCAACGGTGAACAGGGGCGATCCGGCCGACGAGCCGTTCCCACTGCTCATCGCGGTGACCCCGTCGCCGGCCGAGCGCATCCGGCTCGCGGAGCTTCTCGACGGCATCGCACCGCTGCTGCTGGTCGCCGACCTCGACGAGCTGCGCCGGCTGATCGCCGCCCCGCAGCAGGCAGCCGCCCCGTCCGAACCGACGCCGGCCGCCGCCCTGGTGATCGACTCGGCCCGCTCAAGCGCCCGCTGCGGTGACCGTGAGATCGACCTCACCCGCCTGGAACACGACCTGCTGACCTGCCTGATCACCGAGCCGGCCCGGGTCTGGAGTTACGCCGAGCTGCACCGGTCGGTCTGGGGTGACGAGGGGCGCGAACGCAAGGCGGACGTACAGTCGCTGGTCAAGCGGTTGCGGCGCAAGCTGCACGACCTGGGCACCAAAGCCACCATCGATGTGGTGCGCGGTGTGGGGCTGCGGCTGACCGATCACCAGCAGGCGCGGGTCGAACGGGCCTGACAGCGACATCGCCTGAGCAGAGGGGCAACGGGTCAGATCAGCCCGGCCCGGGCCCACAGCAGACGCCCCGGCCCAGCGACCAGGCCGACGTCCGCCAGGTTGGCGTGCACCCGCGCCGCGGACCAGCGCAGGGTGGCACGCCAGTGCGGGTTGGCGCGGGCAGCGGCCCGGCCGACCGCCGGTGGAATGCCCACGGCCGCGTACACGTCGGGATGGACCAGGCGGTTGGCGATCGTGTGGGCTGCGCGGCCGACCAGCAGTCGGGCGTACGCCATGCCCACCGGACCGGTGGCCGCGACCGCGGCGGCCAGCTCCTCGCGGGCGAACCGGACGTGTCGCGCCTCCTCCACCACATGGATGCGGGACACCATCCGGATGAGCGGCTGGAGTGACTCGTCCGCCATGATCTCGCGCTGGAACGCGTCGAGGATCTCCTCCGCGATGAGGATCGCGGCGTACATCCGAGGGCCGCTGGCGGTGGCCTTGAGAAACCGCCCGAGGTGGTGGTCGACAGTACTCGCGCGGTAGACGGGACAACCCATCGCCTCGATCAGCCGGCCGAACATGATGGAGTGTCGGCACTCGTCGGCGACCTCGGTCAACGCGTACTGGGCCTGCCGGCTGGTCGGGTCGGCGCGGTAGTACTCCCGGATCAGCATCTGCATGAGGATCGTCTCGAACCACAGCCCGGCGCTGGCCGCGCTGGCCACCTCGTGCCTGGTCAGCTCGACGCGCTGCTCCTCGCTGAGCTGGTCCCACAGCGGCGTGCCGTAGAGGCTGCTGCGCTGTGGCGGGAGCCAGTAGGCGCCGGGGGTGTGCGGGGCGTCCCAGTCGATCTCGACGGTGGGGTCGTAGCTGGTCCGCAGTGAGGACGTGAGCAGGCGCTCGGCGACTGCCGCACGCCCGGTTTCCGCCGCCTCCATGGCTCCTCCATATTGACGTGACGACCAGTAACTGTTACGAGTAGTAGCATGCAACCGCCGCTCACCGGTGTCAATGCGTCCGACCCGCCTGCCACGCCCCCCGACGGCAGCCCGAAAGCAAAGGGCAACGGCCGCCGGGACCGCTGGGCAGACCATCGTGAGCAACGACGGCAGCAGCTGGTCGGTGCCGCCGTGCAGGCGCTGCTGCGGCACGGGCCGGAGGTCGACATGGAACAGGTGGCCGCCGCCGCGGGCGTCAGCAAACCGGTCCTGTACCGCTACTTCGCCGACAAGTCGCAGCTCTGGGTCGCTGTCAGCGAGGTGGTGGCGGCCCGGATGGTCGACACCATCGCGCCCGCAGTCGAACAGGTCCGCGAGGAACGTGACCTGGTCGAAGCGACGATCGACGCCTACCTGGGCGTGATCGAGTCGGAGCCGAGGCTCTACCGGTTCCTCATGCACCAGTCCGGCGACCCCGGCATCCACCAGGTGATCGCCGGCACCAGCCGGCAGGTGGCCGCCGGGCTCGCCCGGGTGATCGGTGACCGACTACGCACGCTGGGCCTGGACGCCGGCCCCGCCGAGCCCTGGGCGTACGGCCTGGTGGGTTTCGTACAGGCGGTCGGCGACTGGTGGACCACGCACGGCCAACCGATCAGCCGGGCCGCCCTCACCGACTACCTGACCGCCCTGCTGTGGAGCGGCATCGAGGGGGTACGGGCCAGCGCCGACCTGCCGCACGAGCTGACCCGCGCCCACGAGCGGATCGTGCCGTGAGCTACCACGGCCCGGCGGGTGTCGAGGGCACCACGGTGCGGGTGCACCTCAGCGGGCGGTGGGAGCCGGTCGACGGCCGCTTCCACTGGGGCGGACGGATCGAGCCCGAGCCACGGGTGGCCCAGCTGCTGCGCTCCGGCCGGCGCGACGTCGAGGTGCGCATCGCCGACCGCGTCCGGGCGGCCCGACTGGCCGAGGTCGATCCGTGGGGCGGCGTGCGAATCACCGGCGTGGGCGATCCGCCCTGGCCGCCGGTGGCCGACCCGACAGCGCCCGAGCTCACGGAGGAGTGAATGGAGACAGACGTTGCCATCATCGGCGCCGGCTTCGGTGGCCTGGGCGCCGCCATCCGCCTACAGCGGGCCGGGTTCACCGATTTTGTCGTCTTCGACCGGGGCGAGGACGTCGGCGGCACCTGGCGTGACAACAGCTACCCGGGCTGCGCCTGCGATGTCCCGTCGCACCTCTACTCGTTCTCCTTCGCCCCCAACCCCGGCTGGTCGAACACCTTCTCCAGCCAGCCGGAGATCTGGGACTACCTGCGCGGCTGCGTCGACCGCTTCGGCATTCGTCCGAGGCTGCGGTTGCGCCACGAGGTACTGGAGGCGAGGTGGGACGACCAACGCCAACGCTGGCTGCTGCGCACCTCGGGCGGCGACCACAGCGCCCGGGTCCTGATCTGTGCCGCCGGCCCGCTCAGCGACCCGGCCATCCCCAACCTGCCCGGGATCGACGAGTTCGCCGGCACCGTGTTCCACTCCGCCCGTTGGCGGCACGACCACGACCTGACCGGCCGGCGCGTCGCGGTGATCGGCACCGGCGCCTCGGCCGTGCAGTTCGTGCCACAGATCCAGCCGACGGTCGAGAAGCTGACGCTCTTCCAGCGCACTCCCGCCTGGATCATGCCGAGGCTGTCGCGCCGGATCAGCGGGGTCGAGCAGGCCGCGTTCCGCACCGTGCCCGGTGCGCAGCGGGCCGCCCGGGCAGGGCTCTATCTGCTACGCGAGAGCATGGGCCTGGGCTTCCTGCACCCGGCGGTCAACCGCGTCGCCTCGCGCCGGTCCCTGCGTACGCTGCGGCGTCAGGTTCCCGATCCGATCCTGCGGGACAAGCTCACCCCCCGCTACGCGATGGGCTGCAAGCGAGTGTTGATCTCCAACGACTACTGGCCGTCGCTCACCCGGCCGAACGTCGACGTGGTCACCGCCGGCATCGCCCGGATCGTGCCGGACGGTCTCGTCACCGACGACGGCGTCCACCACCGGGCGGACACCATCATCCTCGGGACCGGCTTCCACGTCACCGACTCCCCCGTCGTACGGCGCATCCACGGCCGGGCCGGGCAGAGCCTGGGCGACGCATGGACCCCCAGCATGCACGCGTACCGGGGCACGGCCATCGCCGGCTTCCCCAACCTGTTCTTCCTGCTCGGCCCGAACACCGGGCTCGGTCACACCTCGGTGGTGCTGATGATCGAGGCGCAGCTGCGCCTGGTGCTCGCGGCCCTGCGTCACATGCGGGCCAGGGGCATCCAGGCCATCGAGCCCACGGCGCAGGCGCAACGACGCTGGACCGAGCGGGTCGACCAGAAGATGACCGGCACCGTGTGGGCGACCGGTTGTCAGAGCTGGTATCTCGACAGCACCGGCCGGAACACCACCATCTGGCCAGGCTTCGCCACCAGCTTCCGGATGCGGCTGCGCCGGTTCCGGCCGGCCGACTACCAGGTCGCCACGGCCAGGAACACCCCCAACGACACGGAACGGGAGCACGCCGATGCGGTATGACCTGGCGGGCAGGACGGTGCTCATCACCGGTGCGGCGCGCGGCATCGGGGCGCAGATGGCCCGCGAGGCCGTCGCCCGGGGCGCCCAGGTCGCCGTCGTCGGTCTGGAGGGCGAGCTGCTCAAGCAACTCAGCGCCGACCACGACGCGCACTGGTACGAGTGTGACGTCACCGATCAGGCGGCGTTGGACGCGGCGGTGGCGTCCACTGTCGACCGCTTCGGTGGCATTGACGTTGTCGTGGCCAACGCGGGCATCGCCAACCTCGGCACCGTCGCCGTGGGACCGGTCGACGCGCTGGTCCGTACCGTCGAGGTGAACCTCTGCGGCGCGATCCGCACGGTCAGCGCGGCGCTGCCGCACGTCACCGCCGCTCGTGGCCACGTCCTGATCGTCTCGTCTGCCGCCGCCTTCACGGCGATGCCCGGGATGGCCGCCTACTGCGCGTCCAAGGCGGGCGTGGAGCAGTTCGCGAACGTGCTGCGCCTGGAGACCCGCCTGCGCGGCGTCACCGTCGGCACGGCGCATCCGATCTGGATCGACACCGACCTGGTCCGCGACATCCAAGACGACCTGGCATCGTTCCGCGCCACGCTGCGCCGGCTGCCGTGGCCGCTGTCCACCGTCGTGCCCGTCGAGCAGTGCGTCGAGGCCCTGCTCCACGGCATCGAGCGCCGCAAACGCAAGGTGTACGTGCCACGGTCGCTCGCCCTGGTGCAGGCGCTGCGGCCGGTGGTGCTGAGCGGCCTCTCGGACGCGTTGATCACCCGGTTCGGCGGCCGGACGATGGTCGACCAGATGGAGGACGAGGTGCGCCAGCTCGGGCGTTCGTTCGGCCGGACGTCGGTGGGAGAGCGGTCGTGAGCATCCACTTCCGGCGTGCGGGCAGCGGAGAGCCGCTCGTGCTCATCCACGGCATCGGTCACCGTCATCAGGCGTGGGAGCCGGTGTTCGACCGGCTCACCGCCCACCACGAGGTGATCGCGCTCGACCTGCCCGGCTTCGGGAACTCTCCGGTGCCCGCAACCGGCATGCCCGCCGACATGGCCGCCACCGTGGCCGGGGTCCTGCCGGCGCTGACCGAGTGGGGGCTGGAGCGTCCGCACGTCGCCGGCTACAGCCTCGGTGGGGCGATCGCCCTGGAGCTTGCCGCCACCGGGGCCGTCGCCTCGGCCACGGCCTTCTCCCCCGCCGGTTTCTTCACCCCGGCGGAGCGCCGGCGGGCGCTGGCCATCCTCCGGATGTTGCGGGCCAACTCGTACCTGCCCACCACGATCATGCGGGTCGCACTGCGCTCGGCGTACCTTCGGGCGTTGTGCTTCGCGCCGCTGATGGCCCGCCCGACGCTGCTGGATGTCGAGCGCGCGCTGGGCGACGCGCTCGCCCTGCGACGCGGGGTCGGCTTCAACGCCGTGGCCCGAGCCGCCCGCGACTATCGCTTCGACTGCCTTCGGCTGTCCGACCCGACGGTGCCGGTGACCATCGGCTGGGGTGACCGCGACCGGATATTCGGCGTCCACCAGGCCGAGCGGGCCCGTGCGGGCCTGCCGGCGGCACGGGTGGTGACGCTGCCCAGTTGCGGGCACGTGCCGATGAGCGACGACCCGGACCTGGTCGCCGGGCTCATCCTGGAGACCACCGGCGCCGTGCCCCGCACCGAGCGGACGATCCGTCCGGCCCCGACCAGCATCGCCAGTCAGGAAGATCACTTCACACTCTAAAAACTTGCAGGCTGTGCAAATTCGCTCCTAATCTCGCTCGCGTGACCGACACCGACCAAGCCGCGCCCGGGCGTCGCGACCGCAAGAAGGCGCAGACGCGGGCCGCGCTGACCGCCGCCGCGCTGCGGCTGGTCGCCGAACGCGGCCTGGAGCACGTGACGGTGGAGGAAATCAGCGAGGCCGCGGACGTGTCCTCGCGGACCTTCTTCAACTACTTCACCTGCAAGGACGAGGCACTCACCGACGATCCGGCGCTCGACGGCAACCCGGTCGTGGCGCGCCTGGCGGCCACACCTGCGCAGGTGCCAACGTTGCAGGCCGTCCGGCTGGCCCTCGACGAGGCGATCGACACGATCCAGGCCGACCGGGAGTTGTGGCGGCTGCGGCTGGCGGTCATCACCCAGAACCCCGCGCTGCTGCCCCGGCTGGTGCCCGGCAACATCGCGACGGAGCGAGCCATGGTCTCGGTCATCGCCACCCGCCTCGGCGTAGGTCCCGACCACGGCCTCCCGCCGCTCATCGCCGCTGTCACCAGTGCTGCCTTCCACACCGCGATGCTGCGCTGGTCCGCCGGCGACGACACCCGCCCCCTGCGCGACTTCGTGGACGAAGCCTTCTCCGCGGTGGCCGCCGGGCTGCCGGATCCGCCGTCCCCCTCCTGACCCGCCACTCCCCGCCCCGCCGCATCAGCTCCGGGGCCAGTCACCCCGCCACAAACCCGCCAAGGGAGCGTCAATGACCACCACCGTCCCGCCCGCCGACACCGCCGAGGTCGGCACGCGCATGTCGCGTCGGGAGGTTCTCCAGGCCCTTTCCGGCCTGATGGTCGGCATGTTCGTGTCCATCCTCGCCTCCACGGTGGTGGCGAACGCGCTGCCGCGGATCATCGCGGACCTGAACGGCAGCCAGACCGTCTACACGTGGATCGTCACCAGCGAACTGCTCGCCATGACGGCGACGGTGCCGCTGTGGGGCAAGATGGCCGACCTGTACAGCAAGAAGCTGCTGATCCAGTTGTCGCTGGGACTGTTCGTGGTGGGTTCGCTCATCGCGGGCTTCACGCCGAACGTCGAGGTGCTGCTGCTCAGCCGTGTCGTCCAGGGCATCGGCGCCGGCGGCATGACGGCGCTGGCCACGATCGTCATGGCGGCGATGATCCCGCCGCGTGAGCTGGGCCGCTACGCCGGCATCTTCGGCGCGGTCTTCGGTGTGGGCACCATCGCCGGTCCGCTGATCGGCGGACTGCTCGTCGACACGTCGTGGCTCGGCTGGCGCTGGTGCTTCCTGATCGGCGTCCCGTTCAGCATCATCTCCATCGCCCTGCTCCAGCGCACCCTGCACCTGCCGGTCGTCCGCCGCAAGGCGAAGATCGACTGGCTGGGTGCCCTGCTCATCACCTCTGGTGTCTCCACGCTGCTGATCTGGTCGTCCCTGGTCGGGAACAAGTTCGAGTGGGCCTCCGGCTGGACGGCACTGATGGTCGCCGGTGGTCTGGTCCTGCTGGCGCTGGCCGTGCTCGTCGAATCGCGGGCCGCCGAGCCGATCGTCCCGCTGGGCATCTTCCGCAACCGCACGGTCTCGCTGGCCACGGTCGCCAGCGTGCTGGTCGGTGTCGCGCTGTTCGGCGGCACCGTCTTCCTGTCCCAGTACTTCCAGATCTCGCTCGGCAAGTCGCCCACCGTCGCCGGCCTGATGAGCCTTCCGATGATCTTCGGCCTGCTCGTCTCGTCGACGATCGCCGGACAGCTCATCACGAAGTACGGCCGGTGGAAGGCCTACCTGGTGGCAGGCGCCGCGGTGATGAGCGTCGGGATGCTGCTCCTGGGCACCATCGACGCCGACACCAGCGTCGTCGTGCTGTCGATCTACATGGCCGTGCTGGGCATCGGCGTCGGCATGCTCATGCAGAACCTCGTGCTCGCCGCGCAGAACGACGTACCGGCCCACGAACTCGGCGTCACCACCTCCGTGCTGACGTTCTTCCGCAGCATGGGCGGCGCGATCGGAGTCAGCGCCCTCGGCGCGGTCCTGGCAAGTCGGGTGACCTCGCTGACGACCGAGCGGCTCGGTCCGGCGGCGACCGCCGGCGGCGGCTCCGCCGAGGTGCCCGACCTGTCCACGCTGCCCGAGCCGGTGCTGCGCATCGTGCAGGACGTGTACGGCATCGCCACCGCGGACCTCTTCCTGGTCGGCGCGCCGTTCGCGCTGCTCGCGCTGGTCGTCGTGCTGTTCATCAAGGAAAAGCCGCTGCACACCCTCAGCGGGGACGAACGACGCGTCCAGGAGGAGGCGGCGGCAAAGGTCGCGATTCACTAAGTCGTACGCCAGCAGAACGGGGGCGGGCCGGTTGGCCCGCCCCCGTTTCGCGTTTCTCGGTAACGACATGGTGTGAACGCGTTGCCACGTAACGTGAGATTGAGCCGGTCAACGGCTGACGCCAGACGTGCGCCGGGCCGCCACTGCGGCGGCGCCGCTCGGCCAACTGCCGGGTCGGACAGCTCGGCAACGTCGCGGCCTGTTCGGCCGCAGGAGGTGTGGACGATGCCCATGCTGTCGGTCTTCGATCCTCGGCACACTGTCGCTCCCCCGGGATACAGCCGCTGGCTCATCCCGACCGCGGCACTGGCCGTGCACGTGTGCATCGGCCAGGTCTACGCGACAAGTGTCTACAAGAACTCCCTCATCGCGCACTTCGACGTCAGCCAGACGGCGATCGGGGCGATCTTCAGTATCGCCATCGTCATGCTGGGCTCGTCGGCGGCGGTGGGTGGCCGTTGGGTGGAGAAGAACGGACCGCGCCGGGCGATGTTCGTCTCCGCCTGCTTCTGGGCCGTCGGGTTCCTGGTCGGCGCGCTCGGCATCGCGACCCAGCAGCTGTGGCTGCTCTATCTTGGATACGGCGTCATCGGTGGCATCGGGCTCGGCATCGGCTACATCTCGCCGGTCTCCACACTGATCAAGTGGTTTCCGGACCGCCCCGGCCTCGCCACCGGGCTGGCCATCATGGGGTTCGGCGGCGGCGCCCTGGTCGCCGGCCCGCTCGCGCGCCAACTGCTCTCCCTCTACGACTCCGGCTACAACCCCAACAACCCGGCCGCCGTGGCGTCGGGCCACGCCCTCGTGGCACTCTTCGTCACGTTCGGCATCGGCTATTTCGTGATCATGATGTTCGGCCCGTTCAACGTCCGGGTTCCGGCGCCGGACTGGCGGCCCGCCGGGTTCGATCCCGCGAGCGTCGCCACCCGACCCCTCGTGACGACGGCGAGCGTGTCGGCGTCGAACGCCGTGCGTACCCGGTCCTTCTGGTTGCTGTGGATCGTGCTGTTCTGCAACGTCACAGCGGGCATCGGCATCCTGGAGCAGGCAAGCCCGATGATCCAGGACTTCTTCCGGGACAACGGGACCGCCACCACGGTCTCGGTGACGGCGGCGGCCGGTTTCGTGGGGGTGCTGTCGCTGTTCAACATGGCGGGGCGGTTCGTCTGGTCGACAACGTCCGACCTCATCGGCCGCAAACCCATCTACATGGTCTACCTCGGCGTCGGCATGGTGCTGTACCTGCTGCTCGCCGTCGCGGGCCACTCGGCGACCGCGGTCTTCGTCCTGATCGCCGCCGCGATCATCTCCTTCTACGGCGGTGGCTTCGCCACCATGCCCGCCTACCTGCGTGACCTGTTCGGCACCTTCCAGGTCGGGGCCATCCACGGCCGGATCCTCACCGCCTGGTCGGCAGCGGGCGTCGCCGGCCCGCTGATCGTCAACGGGATCCTCGACACGCAGGGCAAGCCCGGCACGCTCACCGCGGCGGCGTACCGGCCCGCGCTGTTCACCATGGTCGGCATCCTCGCCATCGGGTTCATCGCGAACCTGCTGGTGCGTTCCGTGCCCGAACGGTTCCACGAACCGGACCGAGGACCGACCTCGCCCGTGGCGAAGGCCACCGTCACCGAGCCGGTCGCGCTCGGGCGGGACAGCCAACCGCCCGCGCCGCCGCACGTCGGTAACCAGACCGGGCGGCTCTGGTTGTCGTGGCTGCTGGTCGCGGTGCTCCTCGGGTACGGCATCATCCAGACCGCGATCACCGCCGCGAAGCTGTTCACCGGCTGACGCGTGGCGGTCCGTCGCGGGCCGGACCTCCTGCAATCGCTACGGAAAGGCACCCCGTTGAAGGGGCGCCTTTCCGTTGCGCTGATCCGCTCAGGGCCGGGTCGCCGACCGCTTCTCGGCGAGCCGCTCCCGTTGTGGCAAGACCGTGTACTTCGGATCGCGCGCCGACACCCGTCCCGCCTCGAAGACGCCGAACCGGGTGGCCACCGACGATGCCACGAGGGCGGCGCCGGAGATCGCCGCCAGCACCCGGCTGCGTCGGCTGAACAGCGCGGCGACGGTACCCACGCCGAGCAGCACGTCACCCGCACGGACCAGACGACCGCTGCGACCCTGCCGGTAGGGCTCACCGGTCAGGCCCAACCGCTCCATCCGGCGACCGCCGAGGTACTTGATGGTCGCCGCGACGACGGCGAGTCGCCGCAGCGGAGCGGTCTGGGCGGCGGGCGCCGCGATGAGGCCGACCCCGGTGGCGGCGGCGAGCGCGCTGCCACCGAAGACGAACGGCAGATAGGGGTACGCCTCGTGCCAGGCAGGTACGGCGGTGTCGGCGAGCAGCACCCCGGTGTACGTGGCCAGCGCCGGGGCGGTGGCAGCCGCGGCCAGCCCGGCGATGTCGCCGACTGGTGGTGCCAGCCGGCGGGCGAGGCCGAGAACACCGTGCTCGGGGAGCAGCGGCGCCAGCTCGGCGACCGCGGCCACACCAGCGGCCGGGCCGAACACGGCGAGGATCCAGGTGCCGACCGACATCGGCGACGTCACCTTGACCACCCGGAGCATGTGATGGAAGCGGGCCGGCCGGCCTAGGTCGTGGACCAGCAGGTACGTACTGGCGGCGACACCACCGAGGGCCGTCCAACGGCCCACAGTGCACAGCCCTGGTCGTCCGGTCAGTTGGGCGGCCCCGCCGATCAGTGCGCCTCCGGCGGCGAGACCTCCGGTGAACAGGTAACCGGCGATGTCGTACTTCCACACCGGCGGCTTCAACACCGGCCGGCCGTAGTAGGAGGCGAAGTTGGCCGGCGGCACCGTGAGCTGCTCACCGCCGCGGGTCATGACCGCCTGCCCAGGAATGCGACAACAGTGGCGGCGGTCATCGCCAGGGCGGCCAGGCCGGCACGCTTCCACATGGCCGGCAGGTCGCGGGTGGTCACGATCGGATCCGGTGGCAACCCGTACACCTCCGGCTCGTCCAACAGCAGGAAGAAGGCGCCGTCACCACCGACCCCGTCGTTCGGGTCGTGCCCGTACAACCTCGCCTCCGGCACGCCCCGCTCATGCAGCTTCGCCACCCGCGCGGCGGCCCGATCCCGCAACTCGTCCAGAGCGCCGTACTGGATCGACTCCGTCGGACACGCCTGCGCACACGCAGGGGTCATGCCCGCGCCCAACCGGTCGTAGCACAGCGTGCACTTCCACGCCCGGCCATCGGCCTTGCGTTGATCGATGACGCCGTACGGGCAGGCGGAGATGCAGTAACCGCAGCCGTTGCAGATGTCCTCCTGCACCACCACAGTGCCGAACTCCGTCCGGAACAGCGAACCTGTCGGGCAGACATCCAGGCAGGCCGCGTGGGTGCAGTGCTTGCACACGTCCGACATCATCAACCAGCGAAAATCCGTCCGCCCCTCCGCGCCGGAACCCCTCCCCGGCGGCTGCGCACCCGGCATCCCCAGGAACTCCGGTCCGCCCGACATGCGGGCAGCCGCACCGGGCGAGCCGGTGGGCAGGCCGGGGTCCGTTCCGGTGTCGGTGCTGGTACGCGCGCCGGCCGCCGCCGTCACCGGGCTGATCGCCGGCCCGTCCGGGTCCCCCGCGAACGCCGGAGTCGCCCAGCCGGCCGAACGGGGCTGCTCGACGAACGCGACGTGCCGCCACGAGTTCGCTGTCAACGCACCGGTGTTGTCGTACGACATGCCCAGCAGGTCGAGCCCACTCTCGGGGACGCCGTTCCACTCCTTGCAGGCCACCTCGCACGCTTTGCAGCCGATGCAGACGCTGGTGTCGGTGAAGAACCCCATTCGCGGTGGCGGGTTGTCGTAGCCGGCGTCCGGTGCGGGGTCCAGCGGCCCGTACAGGGCGTTGGCGTGGGGCATGGGTCAGAGCTCCTGGTCCGGGCCGCTGTCGGCGGAGTCGGTCGTGACCTGCGGTGGATAGTGCGGGCTCAGGTCGCCGGACCGTCGTCGGTAGTCGACGACGAGTTCCTGCAGCTCCAGGCCCCTGGGTCGGCGGCCGGGCCGGATGTCGCAGGTGCCGACCTTGCTCTCCTGGATGAGCACGTTCGGGTCCAGGCTGATGCCGAACAGGTCGTTGGCCGAGTCGCCGGTGACCAGTCCCTCGTAACCGAAGTGGTACGGCAACCACACCTGGTGGATGATCCGGCCGTCCACCCGCAACGGGGTGAGCCGATCGGTCACCAGCACCTTCGCCTCGATCGCCGCACGGGCGGTGGCCAGGTGCGCCCAACCCAGGTGGGTGAGACCACGTTCGGCCGCCAACTCCGGCGACACCTCGACGAACATCTCGGGTTGCAGCTCCGCGAGGGGCGAGACCATCCGGCTCATCGCACCGGCGGTGTGGTGCTCGGTGAGTCGGCTGACAGTGAACACGTACGGGAACACCTGGCTGTGCGGTTCCGGCGGGCTCGGGTTGAGCGTGTTGATCGGGTGGGTGTAGACCTTGCGGGTCGGGTTGGCCTGCTGTCGGTAGAGCGGGTTGCGCACCGGCGACTCGACCGGCTCGTAGTGGGTGGGCATCGGCCCGTCGAGCACGCCGGTGGGCGCGTACAACCAGCCTTTGCCGTCTCCCTGGAGGATGAACGGGTCGTCGCCGGCGATGCCCGCCACGCCCGAGGCGTCGTGCGCCGGTCGGTAGGACGGCGGTTTGGTCTTCTCGAAGTCCGGCACGTCGTAGCCGGTCCACTCGCTCTTGTCGGCGTCCCACCAGACGTAGCGTTTGCGCTCGGACCACGGGTTGCCGTCCGGGTCGGCGGAGGCACGGTTGTAGAGGATGCGCCGGTTGGCCGGCCACGCCCAACCCCACTCGGGTGCCACCAGGGACTGCTCCGAGCCGGGTTTGCGGCGGGCCGCCTGGTTGACACCGTCGGCGTACACCCCGGTGTAGATCCAGCAACCGCCGACGGTGGATCCGTCGTCCTTCATCTCGGTGAACGACGCCAGCGGACGGCCGGTGGCCACGTCGTACCCGTTGATCTCGCGCAGCACCGCCTCGGCGCTGGGCTCGGCGTTCGGGCCGTGCGTGGGGTAGTCCCACGCCAGGTCGAGCAGCGCACGGTCGCGCGGCTTCGTCGACGTCGCCAGCCGTTCCCGGATGACGCGACCGAGGTGGTAGAAGAACCACAGTTCGGAGCGGGCGTCGCCTGGCGGTTCGACGGCCTTCTCCCGCCACTGCAACAGCCGTTGGGTCTGGGTGAAGGTGCCCTCCTTCTCCACGTGGGAGGCGGCCGGTAGGAAGAACACCTCGGTGCGGCACCCCTCAGGGGCGATCTCGCCGGTTTCGATCTCCGGCGCGTTCTTCCAGAACGTGGCGCTCTCGATCTCGAACAGGTCGCGGACCACGAGCCAGTCGAGGTTGGCCATACCGAGACGCTGCGCCCGGCCGTGCGCCGAACCGACCGCCGGGTTCTGCCCGAGCAGGAAATAGCCCTTGATCTTCCCGTCGATCATGTTCAGCACCTGCTGGTAGGTGCCGTGGTCACCGGTCATCCGCGGCAGGTAGCCGTAACAGAAGTCGTTCTCCGGCGTCGCCGCCTCACCCCAGTACGCCTTCAGCAGGTTGACGCCGTAGGTGCGGGCGTTGCCCCAGAAGCCCTTCTGCCCGGGGTGCGCGATGCTGTCCACCCACTCGTCCAGGGTCGGGTGTTCGGCGTGGTGCGGCATCGGCAGATAACCGGGCAGCAGGTTGAACAGCGTCGGGATGTCGGTGGACCCCTGGATGCTGGCGTGCCCGCGCAGGGCCATCACCCCGCCACCCGGGCGGCCCATGTTGCCCAGCAGGAGCTGGATGATCGCGCCGGTGCGGATGTACTGCACGCCGACGCTGTGCTGCGTCCAGCCCACCGAGTAGACGAGCATGCCGGTCCGGTCCCGGCCGGAGTTCTCCGTCCACGCCCGGGCCAACTCCAGGAACTTCTCCTGCGGGACGCCGCAGACCCGTTCCACCATCTCGGGGGTGTAGCGGGCGAAGTGCCGCTTGAGGATCTGGTAGACGCAGCGTGGGTGCTGCAACGTCTCGTCACGTTCGGTCTCGCCGCCAACCGGCGCGCCGTGCGACTCGTTCTCCAGCCCGGACGCCGTCTCCCGCTGCGTCTCGCTGTCGCGGGTCGTCTGGTCCTGCGGGTGGCCCTGGTAGCGCCAGCTGGCCTGGTCGTAGGTGGCGTTGTCGTCGTTGAAGCCGGAGAAGAGGCCGTGCAGGTCCTCGGTGTCGGCGTACTCCTCGGTCACGATCGTCGCGGCGTTGGTGTATGCGACGACGTACTCCCGGAAGTCCAGCTCGTTGTCCAGGATGTAGCGCACCACCCCACCGAGCAGCGCGATGTCCGTGCCCGCCCGGATCGGCAGGTACGAGTCAGCCAGCGCGCTGGTGCGGGTGAACCGCGGGTCGACGTGGAAGACCTTCGCGCCTCGACGCTTGGCCTCCATCACCCACTGGAAACCCACCGGGTGTGCTTCGGCCATGTTCGAACCCTGGATGACGATGACGTCGGAGTTCGACAGGTCCTGCTGGTACTGGGTGGCGCCGCCACGACCGAAGCTGGTCCCCAGACCGGGGACGGTGGAGGAGTGTCAAATACGGGCCTGGTTCTCGATCTGGAGCGCCCCCATCGCGGTGAACAACTTCTTGATGAGGTAGTTCTCCTCGTTGTCCAACGTCGCCCCACCCAGACTGGAGATACCCAGCGTCCGGTTGAGCGGTCGACCCTCGGCGTCGACGTCCTCCCAGGTCTGCTCGCGGGCGGCCAGGACCCGATCGGCGATCATGTTCAGCGCCGTGTCGAGGTCGAGGTCCTCCCACTCGGTGCCGTACGGCCGACGGTAGCGGACCTTGGTCTGCCGCAGCGGACTGGTCACCAGGCTCTTGCTCGCCGCGCCCTTCGGACAGAGCCGACCCCGCGAGATCGGACTGTCCGGATCACCCTCGATCTGGCTGACCCGCCCGTCCTTCACGAACACCCGCTGACCACACCCCACAGCGCAGTACGGGCAGACAGAACGAGCCATCGAATCGGCGTCATCGGTACGGGCGGTCAGCGCCCGGGACCCATCGGACTTCGCCGCGGCGCCCCGGCCCAGCGGGTCCGGGCCGGTGAGCTGGCGATAGACCGGCCAGCCCTCGAACCAGCTGCGCACCCCCATCGCCGCACCTTCCCGACCAATCCCGCCAAATATGAACACTCTGACGTTAGTTGAGGTGCCGGCCCGGCCGCAGCGACATCACCAACAGTCATGCCTCTCCCAGCCCTTCGGTACGGGCCGGAAGAGGCATGGGTTACAGCGCTGGTCAGTGCGGCTGCGGCTGGCCGACGTGTTGATCGCTGAAGGTCCGGTAGCGGCGCAGCTCCCAGAACAACCAGCCGATGCTGATGATCGCCAACACGACGAAGACCAGGGAACCGGAGAACGTGTCCCAGAGGGTGTGCAGGACGACGACACCCAGGAACGTGCCGATGAACCCGAAGAGCCGGGCGACGCTCGGGCTCGCCAGCAACGCCCAGAGCGCGCCGGCGGTCAGCCCGGTCCAGGCGGTGTGACCGGCGGGCGCGGTCAGACCCCGGATGAAGAGCGTCTGCTCCACCGCGCCGATGTTGCCCTGCGAACTCAGCAGCGCGCTGAACGCGTAGCCCATCGTCTCCAGCGCGGCGAACCCCATGCCGGCGGCGATGCCGATGATCAGCCCGTCGGAGGGCACCCGGCGACGACGCTGGGCCACCACCGTGAACAGCAGTACCACCGGGACGATCAGCTTCGCCGACTCCTCGATCAACGCGACGAACAGCATCGGCAGGGTGCCGAGGCCGCGCAGGGTGTCGTACTCCAGGGTGCCGGCGACCACAGTGCCGATCACACCGCCGAAGAACGCCGACGTCACCAACACCGAAGCCGGCACCTGCCAGCGCCCGGTCCGGGCCTGCGCGAACGTCAGGAACGTCAACGGCACCAACGTCGCGCCGAGCAGGATCAACGCCGGTACGAAGTTCGGATTCTTGGTGCTGACCAGGGTCCGCAGCACCGCCAGATAAAGGATCAGCCCGATGACGAGCACCCCGACCCACGCCCACCGGCGCCAACGATCAGCCATACCGCGCAGTCTGGCGGACCAAGGTTACGAAGACCAGCTCCGGCCCCGACATCTGACGGCTCCCCACCGGCGGCGAAGTCCCTCTGTTCCGGGGCGGCGATCCACGCGAGTGATGGCTACATTGCACGGCAGCGCGATCCCTCTGCGCGGCAATGCTCTCCCCGGCACCAGCAGCCGGGCTGCTCCTGCATGTCCGAAGTCAGCGCTTCTGGAACATCACCGCCGCCACTTCCGCAGTCAGCCTGATTGCCCAATCGAGCTGCGGACAGTTGTCGCGGCTTCGGCACTCCAGGCACCCACCCACCCGCCATGGGCGGTCGAGTGCGCGCGTCCAATGCGTGTCCAGAACCCTCTTGGCGGTGAACAGTTCGGTTGCCGTGGAGATCGGCTCGTCGATCGGCATGGTCGGCACTCTCCCCGCGATCATGGTTAGCCCCACCTGGGGGCAGAGTCCGTTGGTCCTACTCCCCAGGTGGGTATGCCGCCGGGAACCTAGGAGTTTGCCGAAACCAGGGAACCCGACTACCCGACCAACCTATTCCTACCTGTAGGAGCAGGTCAAGCTAGAGCGCGGAACTTGTTGGAACAGGTTTGCGCGTGATCGAATTGAGGTGCCGAAACCAGGGGACCTATGGAGATCGACTCATGCCGACCGAGAAGGTGGACTACCGGCGCATCGCAACTGAGATCGCCGAGAAGATCAAGTCCGGAGAGCTCGCGCCGGGCGAGAAGCTACCGTCCACGCGGGAGCTCGCCGAGCAACACAGCGTGCACATTTCCACGATTAACCGGGTGATGACGATCCTCAAGGACCGCGAGTTGGTCGAGGGGTATCCCGGCAAGGGTGTCTATGTGGCCGAGTCCAAACAGTCGAGTTAGTCATGCCCCGGGGACGTCACCCGGCCCGAGATCCGGCATGGTCGGCAAGCCATTCTGTCGGCAGGGTGATCGTGTGGAACCACTCACGCGGCACCTGATCGAAATACGGCCCCTTGAGCACCGGCGTTCCGCCGCCGAAATGGTCGGCGGCTGCGGCGGCTCGCCTGACGTTGAACCACCAGCCACCAATCGCCCGGGATTGGACGATCCTGCCACCCTGGACGATACCTACGTTACGGTTCGGTCTGCCGCGAGTGCTGGTCGTCCAGATCAGGCCCTTGAAGTGGATGATGAAGTCGATGTTCGACCAGGATTCGCGCGTCGCCGGCCGGCCGAAGTCATCCGGACCCAGGTAGACGCCCTGCTCATCAATGGCGAAGAGCAGTTCCCGCCGCAACGCGCTGAGCACGTGACGACGCGACATGGCGAGGAAGGTGACCTCGAACCCCAGGCCGATGATGAAGAACATGAAGCGCTCGGTCAGGTCCTGCAGACCGATCACGATGGCCGTCACCGGCAACAGGCTGTACAGCACCACCGTGAGCCCGGCCCGGACCCGGCTCCGTCGGACCACGTACGAAGCTGTATTCACTCTCACGACTACACGGTAGCGAGCACCGCCACCGCTCCTCGTTCTGCGTAGGCTCACGGCTGTGCGCCCGTTGCTGATCGCCGAGACAGTCCTGGCGCCGTCATCCATTGTGGAGCGTTCGACCGGCGCGGGTTTGCTGGTGTGGAACGATCGCTCGCTGCGCGTGTTGGACGCGGACCTGACCGTCGCGCTGGCGTGGGAGCCCTCCGACGAGGACCCGATCCTGGCCGTCGGCGTGGCTCCGGACCGGTCGCGGTTCGCACTCTTGGGACCACGACAGGTGCAGGTCCGCAGCGCCGACGGCCGCGTCCGGTGGGCGGTCGAGCACGGCAGGGCCTTGTCGACAGGTTGGCCCCGGCCAACCTGTCACCTGAGCGGGGACAACCTGCTCTGGCTGTTCCTGCCCGACGGGTCCGGCGACCAACTCGTCGTGCTGGACGCGTCCGGCGGCGGTGCGGAGGTCGACCGGCGCCTGCTTCAGACCGTTGAAGGCTCCGCCACATTCGTCCTGGACGCCAATCGACAACACGTCGGGCTGCACATCTCGGTAGGACCGGAGACCTGTCTCAGTTACCGCTGGACGACGGACGATCGGCGGCTGCTCGCCGGGCACACCTTGAACGGCTGCCTGGCCGACATGAATGCCAGCGGGAGCTTCTATCTCTCCATGCCGCACGGCAGCGGCTGGATCGCGATACGCGATGGTGCCGACGACAGTGCCCGGGTGGAGCGCCGCTACGACGACATCCCCGAGTTCGGAGACTCCGACGACTACCGGATGCACGAGGCCGCAGCGGTCGTATCCGACGACTGGGTGATGGTCGGCGTTGCCACCGACCAGGGCGACGCTGAGCAGCATCTCCTGCTGTCCACCCGCACGCTGCGCCCGCAGACCGTCATGGACTACGGCATGGACGTCCCCCAGAACTCGATCCGGTCCTCCGGTGGGCAGGGCCACTGGTTGACGTACGACGCCCGCCTCGGGGTGCTCCGCCTCTGGCAACTCCGGGAGCCACACACGGACGAGGTCGAGGGCCAGCTCGCGCTGCTGTAGAGCTGTGGATCAGGGGCTGCCCGGTTGCGGTCGGCGATCCCACAGCACCAGGCCGGTGAGCAGCATCGCGACGCCCAGACCGACCATCGCCAACCCGACCGCCGTGTGCGCGCTGCCGCTCAGGTGACCGGCCACGATCCACCCGCTGTCGATTCCGAACGCCAGCGGCATGAGCCCCTGCGGGATCACCGGGATCCACCCGAGCGTCAGCAACCCCAGCGCCCACGCTGTCGACGTGTTCTCCCGATACCACTGCACGTCCCAGGTCAGCGGGAGCGCCGCCTCCGGGGGCCGGCTCCGCTGACCTGCCGCGGCGAGCACCGTCGTGCCGCGCTGGGCGAGCCGCTCGTCGGCCAGCCACACGCCACCCCACCAGGTCGCCACGCCGGACAGCAGCCCGACCACCGGTAGCAGCGGTGCCGTCTCCGGCGGACCCCAGATCATCAGGGCGAGCACCGGCGCGGCGGCGAGCAGCCCGGCAGCGGTGGCGACCAGCACGCTGACGATGTCGGTCGGGTTGTCAGCCGCAGTGGGGTGCCGCGGGTCGGCCACCGGGCGTACGCGCAGCAGCGACACCCACACCGGCGCCGACGCGCCCGCGCCGAGCAGGGCCGGCAGGGTGGAGAGCGCGGCCAGCGGGTCGACGTCGGGGGCGAGGATGATGCCGACGACGGTGAGCAGCACGCCGATCGGAGTGACCAGCACCAGCCAGGCCAGGGCACGTCCCCGGACCTCGGCCCGTTCACCGCCCGGTGTGGTGAACGGCAGCCACAACGCGGTGCCGTCCAGCCCGACCAGCCCGGCGGACATCGCCGCCGCGCCGAGCACGGTGAGCGTTCCGGCCCAGGGCAACAGCAGGTCCACGTCCGACAGCAGCGGCAGCCCGGCGAGCAACGCCCCGTACACCACAGCGAACGCCAGATACTGCAACCGCAACGGGTGCCGCATCCAGGACCGCAACTCGCGGCCGACTACCGCCCGCGTCGCGGCCGGGACCCATCCCGGCCACTCCCGCTCCGTCGTGGCCGGTGACGCCGCCGTGGTCCGGCGCGGCCGGAACGGCACGCCGGTGGCGATCACCCGTCGGACGAGCATGATGTACGCGGCGGCGCAGAGCGCCACGATGCCCACCAGGGCTGCCATCAGGCGCAGCCCTTGCCCGGATGGCCCGGTCACGGCGTCGATCGGCCAGGCGCTCGGCACGTACCCCATGGCCCGGACCACGTCCTGCGGCGCTGCCACGAGCAGTACCGACACCCATGGGAAGACGGCCCAGAGCGACCCGGCGACACCCATCGCCGTACCGGTGAGGACGCCGGTGAGCAGCGCCCCGGCCGGACCACCGGCGTGGCCGACGACCTCCAGCGCGATGGCCGAGCCGATCAGCCCGAACAGCCAGAGCAGCACCGCGCCGAAGGCGGTGACGAGGACCGCGACGGTGCCGTACCGGGCGGCGTGCACCGGCAGGGCGGCGAGTGCCACCAGCGAGACGGCCGGGCCGACCCCGATCGCCGACGCGGCGAGCAGGCCGATCGCGGCCGGGACACCGCCGATCGGCTCCAACCGCAGGTGGGCCGGGCGGACCCGGCCACGCCCGCCGCCGAGCAGCAGCGGCAGGACGATCCAGCCGAGAACCCACGCCCCGGCGAGCAGGCCGAGAGTGTGCTGGTCACCGTTGAGCGCGTACCGGATCAACCAGGCGGCGGCGAGCAGACCGACCAGGCCCGCCACCGTGGGGCCAGGGTGTTCGCGCAGCGAGCGACGGAACATCGTCGCGCGCATCCGGGCCGGTACCGTGATCGCGCCGAGGGTGCCGCCCCGCCCTCCGGGGACGGTGGACTGCGCGCTCATCGTGCCCCGGTCAGCCAGTCCAGACCGGCGCTGCCGGAGGCTTCGGCGCCGACCAACTCGACGAACCGGTCCTCCAGGCTGCTGCCAGCGGCGACCTCGGCGACCGACCCGGCGGCGACCACCCGGCCCTGATGGATCACGGTGACCTCGTCGCACATCTGCTCGACGAGCAGCATCGAGTGGGTGGACAGCACGCAGGTGCCGCCACCGGCCACGAACCGGCGCAACACCCGGCGAATGGTGGCTGCGGAGACCGGGTCGACCGCCTCGAACGGTTCGTCGAGCACGAGCAGTCGCGGCGCGTGCAGCAGCGCCTGGGCGAGGCCGAGCTTCTTGCGGGTGCCGGTGGAGCAGTCGGCCAACGGGGTGCCGGCGCCCTTGACCAGGCCGAGCACGTCGATCAGTTCGGCCGCCCGCTCGGCGGCCTCCGCCCGGGGCAGCCCTCGCAGCCCGGCGCTGTAGCGGAGCAGTTCGGCGCCGGTGAGGCGCTCCGGGAAGTCGAGGCCGTCGGGCAGCACGCCGGTCAGCGCGCGGGTCAGGCCGCGCTCGCGCAGCGCGTCATGGCCGAGGATCCGGATCTCCCCGGAGTCCGGAGTGACCAGGCCGACGGCCATTCCGATGGTGGTGGACTTGCCGGCACCGTTGGGCCCGACGATGCCGTGGAAGGTGCCGGAACGCACGGTCAGATCGATGCCGTCCACCGCGCGATGCGCCGCGAAGGTCTTGACCAGGCCACGGATCTCGAGTGCCGGGGGGATCACGCGCCGAGCATAGGTGACCTTCGACGATCGCGTAGTCCGCTGATCAACCGTCCACGGTGGCGACAACAGATCAGGCGACGTGCACCAGCCGGAAGCGTTCGGTCACCACCAGGGTGTCGTCATCCACTGTGAAGTCGGGATCGCCCAACTCGGCGCGTACCTCGGCGCTGTGCCAGAACGTCTCGTGCCCCGCACGCCACTGCGCCACCGACTCGTCGCCCTCCCCCTCGGCCAGGGCGTGTGGCAGGTCGACGTCGGCGAGCCGGACCACCCGTACGTCGGTCAGCTCGATGGCCGCGACCCGGCGACCGGCGGAGTCCACCACGGCCGACAGTTGACCCACCTCGGGCAGTGGCTCGTTCGCGCACTCGTACCCGATCAGCAGGCCCGTCGTCGAGGTCTTGGCCCCGGACAGGATCGCGCCCACGAGCTTGTCCCGCAGTGGCCCCGGAAACGCGAACTCGGCAAGCGGAAGATCATCGAGGTCCATCCGCGGAGCGTACGCGACCCGGCGCGCCGGGCCGGACCGTCGTCGACATGCCCACGGCGACGTGGCACGGTCTGATCATGGCCACCTACGATGTCGCCCTCGTGCTGCTCGTCGATCAATCGGGTGCGGTGTTGCTGCAGCACCGCGACGAGGATGCGGTCGTCTCGCCGGGCCAGTGGAGCCTGCCCGGTGGCCACGTCGAGCCCGGCGAGTCACCGGAGGAGGCGGCCCGCCGCGAGTTGCTGGAGGAGACGGGTCTGACCGCGGGTGAGCTGCATCCGCTGTGGAGCGGTCCGCGTCCGTACGAGGCCGGCTTTCCCCACACCGTTACCGTCCACGTGTTCCGTGGCACCACCACGGCTCGACAGGAGGACGTCGTCCTCGGTGAGGGGCAGGCCATGGTGTTCGTCCCCCGGGACGAGGTGCTCGACCGCGAGTTGGCGGTCTCCGCCGCGCTGGTCCTGCGCCTGATCTAGACCAGTCAGGTGTGGTGGATCGGGGTCGCCAGGTCGCTGAGCGGGCGTCCCGTGCCGCCCCAGGTCTGGGCGGTGATCTCGGCGGCGATCGCCACGGCCGTCTCCTCCGGTGTCCGCGCGCCCAGGTCCAGCCCGATCGGTGAACGGAGTCGGGCCAGCGCGCTCTCCGGGACACCGGCCTCGCGCAACCGGCGTATCCGATCGTCGTGGGCACGTCGGCTGCCCATCGCGCCGATGTAACGGGCCGGTGTGGCGAGGGCGACCTGGAGCAGCGGCACGTCGAACTTGGGGTCGTGGGTCAGGACGCAGAGCACCGTGCGGTCGTCGACGGTCGTCGACTCCAGGTACGCGTGCGGCCAGCGGACGACGAGGTCGTCGACGTCCGGGAAGCGCGCACGGGTGGCGAACACCGGGCGGGCGTCGCAGACCGTCACGTGGTAGCCGAGGAACTTGCCGATCCGGGCCATCGCGGCGGCGAAGTCGATCGCGCCGAAGACGATCATCCGGGGTGGCGGCACGTACGACTGGACGAACACGGCCACCTCGTCGCCACGCTGCTGCCCCTGCCGGCCCAGGTGGATCGTGCCGGTGACGCCGAGCGCGAGCATCCCGGTCGCCTGCCGGGCCGCCGCGTCGTCCAGATCGGGTGCGCCGAGGCTGCCCGCGACCCGATCCGGCCAGATCACCAGCTGGGCGTTCTCGACCGATGCGGTGGCGACCGGACGGCCGTCGCGGATCGCGGCGAGGACCTCGTCGAACTCGGCCATCGCCACGCTCGGTTGCACCAGGACCTGGATGGTGCCGCCGCAGGTCAGCCCGACGTCCAACGCGTCGTCGTCGCTGACGCCGAAGGTCTGGGTGCGCGCCGTGCCGGTCTGGATCGCGGCCCGGCAGAGTTCGTAGACGGCACCCTCGACGCAGCCGCCCGAGATGCTTCCCACCACGTCGCCGTTCGCCGAGACGGCCATCGCCGCGCCAGGTTGCCGGGGCGCGGACTGCCAGGTCCGGGCGACGGTCGCGACGGCGAACGCGACGCCCTCCGCACGCCAGCCGGCCAGCCCGTCGACGATGTCCCGCATGGCCGCACGATCCGCGAGCCCCGGCGGCACCGTCAACGGTGACCTAAGCAACTGCTTAGGTCACCGTTGACTTTGACCCCCGCCGGGCAGAGATTCTGCCGGACTACGGAGGTGCGACATGCAGGTGCCGGCACCGTTCGAGTACGAGCGAGCCACCAGTGTGGACCATGCGATCAGCCTGCTGGAGCGGTTGGGCGGGACAGCCCGCCTGATCGCCGGCGGGCACAGCCTGTTGCCGATGATGAAGCTCCGGCTGGCCAACTTCGACTATCTGATCGACATCAACGACCTGCACGGCGAGTTGGGCTACGTCGAGGCGGGCCCCGATGAGGTCCGCATCGGTGCGCTGACCCGGCATCGGGAGCTCCTCGAATCCCCCGTGCTGGCGACGGCGTTCCCGATCTTCGCCGACGCCGAACGGGTGATCGCCGACCCGGTGGTGCGCAACCGGGGCACGCTGGGCGGCTCGCTGTGCCAGGCCGACCCGTCCGAGGACCTGTCGGCGGTCTGCACGACGCTGGACGCGCGGTGCGTGATCCGTGGCCCGGGCGGCACGGAGCGGGTCGTGTCGATGGAGGAGTTCCACGTCGGGCCGTACGAGACGGCCGTCGCCGACGACGAGATCCTGGTCGAGATCCGGCTACCGGTACGGCCCGGCTGTGGCAGCGCGTACGCCAAGGTCGAGCGCCGGGCCGGCGACTGGGCCGTGGTGTCGGCCGGCGCGGCGGTGTGGCTCGACGGCGGCGCGATCGTCGACGCCCGGGTCGGGCTCGCGGCGGTCGGCCCCAACACCACCGGCATCCCGGCGATCTCGGCGACGCTGCGCGGGCAGGAACCCTCGGAGAGCCTCTACGAGCAGGCCGGGGCGATCGCCGCGGACAGTTGCGACCCGGTGACCGACCAGCGCGGCAGCGCGGACTACAAGCGGCATCTGGCCGCCGAGCTGACCCGGCGGACCCTGCGCCGGGCCGTCGAACGGGCGAGGAGCTGAGCATGCAGGTCACCATGACCGTCAACGACGTCGAGGTCACCCGGGAGATCGAGGGCCGGCTGCTGCTGGTGCACTTCCTGCGCGACGTGCTGGGTCTGACCGGCACGCACTGGGGCTGCGACACCAGCAACTGCGGCACCTGCGTGGTCTGGCTCGACGGCGAGCCGGTGAAGTCGTGCACTGTGCTCGCCGCGATGGCCGGCGGCCATCAGGTGCGTACCGTCGAGGGCCTCGCCAAGGGCGCCGAGCTGGACCCGATCCAGCAGGGGTTCATGCAGTGCCACGGTCTGCAGTGCGGTTTCTGCACCCCGGGGATGATGATGACCGCGCGGGCGCTGCTCGACCGCAACCCCGACCCGAGCGAGACGGAGATCCGGGAGGCGATCTCGGGTCAGATCTGTCGGTGCACGGGTTACGCCACCATCGTGCGCTCGGTCCGCTGGGCCGCCGTGGCGGAGGCGCAGGCTGCGGCCCAGGTCACCGAGACCACCGAATCGTCCGAGGCTGGCGAGATCGACAACGCCGGCCAACCCGCGGAGGCCGTCGCATGACCACTGTGCACGAGCGCGTGGACACGTTCCACGACAACGACCAGAAGCCCGTCGGGTACGGCCGGATGCTGCGCAAGGAGGACCCGCGCTTCCTGCGTGGGCGCGGCCGGTACGTCGACGACGTCCAACTGCCCGGCATGCTGCACCTCGCTATCCTCCGGTCGCCGGTGGCGCACGCCCGGATCGTCAGCATCGACACCAGTGCCGCCGAGGCGTCGCCCGGGGTGAGGGCTGTGGTGACCGGTGCGATGCTGGCGCAGCAGAACCTGGCCTGGATGCCGACGCTCTCCAACGACGTGCAGGCCGTGCTCGCCACCGACAAGGTGCGCTTCCAGGGCCAGGAGGTGGCGTTCGTCGTCGCCGACGACCGCTACGCGGCACGTGACGCGCTGGAGCTGATCGACGTCGAGTACGACGTCCTCGACCCGGTGATCGACGCGCGCCGGGCGTTGGAGTCGGACGCACCGCTGATCCGCGACGATCTGGACGGCAAGACGAACAACCACTGCTTCGACTGGGAGACCGGCGACGAGGCGGCCACCGAAGCGGTCTTCGCCCGCGCGGACGTCGTGGTCAGCCAGGATCTCGTCTACCCCCGGGTGCACCCGGCGCCGATGGAGACGTGTGGGGCGGTCGCCGACTACGACGCGGTCGACGGCAAGCTGCGACTCTGGTCGACCACCCAGGCCCCGCACGCGCACCGCACCCTCTACGCCATCGTGGCGGGCCTGCCCGAGCACAAGATCCAGGTGATCTCGCCGGACATCGGCGGCGGGTTCGGCAACAAGGTGCCGATCTACCCCGGGTACGTCTGCGCGATCGTCGCCTCGATCGTGACCGGCAAGCCGGTGAAGTGGATGGAGGACCGCTCGGAGAACCTGATCAGCACCGGTTTCGCTCGCGACTACATCATGCGCGGGGAGATCGCCGCTACCCGCGATGGCCGGATCCTCGGCATCCGCACCAACGTGCTGGCCGACCACGGAGCGTTCAACGGCACCGCCGCCCCGGTGAAGTACCCGGCGGGCTTCTTCGGGGTCTTCACCGGCAGCTACGACATCGAGGCCGCATACTGCAAGATGACAGCGGTCTACACCAACAAGGCACCCGGTGGCGTCGCGTACGCCTGCTCGTTCCGGATCACCGAGGCGGTCTACCTGGTCGAGCGGATCGTCGACTGCCTCGCCGACGAACTCGGCATGGACCCGGCCGAGCTGCGGTTGAAGAACTTCATCCAGCCGGAGCAGTTCCCGTACACGACGAAGACCGGCTGGGTGTACGACTCGGGCAACTACGAGCCGACGATGCGGCTGGCGATGGAGATGGCCGGCTACGACGAGCTGCGCCGCGAGCAGGCCGAGAAACGCGCCCGGGGCGAGCTGATGGGCATCGGCATCGCGTTCTTCACCGAGGCCGTCGGCGCCGGGCCGCGCAAGGACATGGACATCCTCGGGCTGGGCATGGCCGACGGCTGCGAGCTGCGCGTCCACCCGACCGGGAAGGCAGTGGTACGCCTCAGCGTGCAGTCGCAGGGTCAGGGCCACGAGACGACGTTCGCGCAGATCGTCGCCGAGGAGATCGGGATCCCACCGGCGGACATCGAGGTGCTGCACGGCGACACCGACAACACCCCGTTCGGCCTCGGCACGTACGGCAGCCGTTCGACGCCCGTCTCGGGCGCGGCGGCGGCCCTGGTGGCCCGGAAGGTTCGCGACAAGGCCCGGATCATCGCCTCGGGGATGCTCGAGGTGTCGGTCGCCGACCTGGAGTGGGAGAAGGGCGCGTTCCACGTTGCCGGTGACCCGGGCAGGTCCGTCACGATCCAGGACATCGCCCTGCGCGCGCACGGTGCGGGTGACCTGCCCGAGGGCATCGAGGGTGGCCTGGAGGCGCAGATCTGCTACAACCCGTCGAACCTGACCTATCCGCACGGCGCGTACATCTGCGTGGTGGACATCGACCCCGGCACCGCGCAGGTGAAGGTCCGACGGTTCATCGCTGTCGACGACTGCGGCACCCGGATCAACCCGATGATCATCGAGGGGCAGGTGCACGGCGGCCTGACCGACGGGGTCGGCATGGCGCTGATGGAGATGATCGCGTTCGACGAGGACGGCAACTGCCTCGGCGCGTCCCTGATGGACTACCTGATCCCGACGTCCCTCGAAGTGCCCGACTGGGAGACCGGTTTCACCGTCACGCCGTCGCCGCACCACCCGATCGGCGCGAAGGGCGTGGGCGAGTCCGCCACCGTGGGGTCGCCGCCCGCGATCGTCAACGCGGTCATCGACGCCCTGAAGCCCTTCGGCGTCCGCCACGCCGACATGCCACTGACGCCGTCGCGGGTCTGGGACGCGATGCGCGGCCAGGCCCGGCCGCCGATCTGAGGAGCCGAGGATGACCACCATCGCCGAACGCGCCCGGGAGCTGACCGACACCCGGGAGCCGTTCGTCCACGCCACAGTGGTCCGCGCGCAGGATCCGACGTCGGCGCGGCCGGGCGACGACGCGGTGATCCGGTCCGACGGCTCGATCGAGGGCTTCGTGGGCGGCGTGTGCGCGGAGAGTTCGGTGCGGGCGGCAGCCCTCGACGCCCTGCGCGACGGCACCGCCCTGCTGCTGCGGGTGCTGCCGGAGGGCGCGACCCCGTTCCCGGAGACGCCGGGGGCTCGGGTGGTGGTGAACCCGTGCCACTCCGGTGGGGCGATCGAGGTCTTCCTCCGGCCGATGCTGCCGGCGCCGGCGCTGCGCGTGGTCGGTGACACCCCGATCAGCGCCGCCGTGACGACACTGGCCGCGTTCCTCGACTTCGACGTCGTCACCGCCGACGACAGCACCGGCTGCACCGCTGTGGTGGTGGCCGGGTTGGGCAAGGGCGAGCCGGCGGCGATCCGGGCCGCGCTCGACGCCGGCGTCGGGTTCATCGCGTTGGTCGCCAGTGGTAGACGCGGCGTGGCCCTGCTCGACGAGCTGGGCCTCACCGACGCGGAACGCGCCCGCGTCCACACCCCGGCCGGGCTGGAGATCGGCGCGCGTACACCAGCGGAGATCGCCCTGGCGATCATGGGTGAGGTGGTCCGGGCCATCCGGGTGGACGGGTCGGCCCCGGCCTCCGGAGCGCCGGCCGCCCGACCTCAGCAGGCTGTCGACCCGGTGTGTGGGATGACGGTGCTGGTCGGGGCAGAGACGCCGCACACGCGCGTCGACGGGCAGGACTTCTGGTTCTGCTGCGCCGGTTGCCTCGCGAGCTTCACGGCGGCGTGACAGGTGTTCCTGACCGGCGTGGTGCTCGCCGCTGGAGCCTCGGTGCGGCTCGGCGAGGCCAAGCAACTGCTCCCGTACCGGGGGCGGACGCTGCTCGACGCCACAGTCGACCTGGCCCGCTCGTGCGGCTTCGACCAGTTGCTCGTCACACTGGGCGGCGCGGCGGGCGACATCCGCGACCGGGTGGACCTGACCGGCTGCCAGGTCGTGCAGAACCCGGCGTTCAGCACCGGCTGCGGGTCGTCGGTGCGCACCGCCGCGCGTGCGGTGGACCCGCGCGCCGACGCCCTCGTGCTGCTCCTCGGTGACCAGCCCGGCGTCCGCGCCGCGGACGTCCGCCGGGTCGCCGCGGCCGGCACCCCGCTGGCCGTGTGCCGGTACGCGGACGGCCTGGGCCATCCCTTCCGCTTCGGCCGCGAGGTCCTGCCCGAGTTGTACGACCTGCACGGCGACAAGGCCGTCTGGAAGCTGCTGCACTCCGGCCGCCACCCGGTGACCGAGGTGCCCGTCGACGGGCCGGTGCCGATCGACGTCGACACCCGGGCCGACTACGAGCGCCTGCTGGCGGGCGAGGCATGAGGGACGCCCTGGCCGTGCGGCACCGCCTCGACGCCGTCGACTACCTGGTCGACGACGGCATGGCGATGGCCCTGTTCCTGGCCCTGCGCCTCGGCCGGCCGCTGCTGCTGGAGGGCGAGCCGGGGGTCGGCAAGACCGCCGCCGCGAAGGCGTTGGCCCGCGCGCTGGAGACACCGCTGATCCGGTTGCAGTGCTATGAGGGGCTCACCGCGGGCGAGGCGCTCTACGAGTGGAACTATCAGCGGCAACTGCTGGCGATCCGGCTCGCCGAGGCGCACCACAGCCGGCTCACCGACGCGGACCTGTTCAGCGCCGAGTACCTCCAGGAACGGCCGATCCTGCGGGCCGTACGCCACCAGGGGCCGGTCCCGCCGGTGCTGCTGATCGACGAGATCGACCGGGCCGACGACGAGTTCGAGGCGCTGCTGTTCGAGTTCCTCGGCGAGGCCGGCATCACGATCCCCGAACTCGGCACCTTCACCGCCCGGACGCCACCGGTCGTGGTGCTCACCTCCAACCGCAGCCGGGAGTTGCACGACGCGCTGCGCCGCCGCTGCCTCTACCACTGGATCGACTTTCCCGAACCGGCCCGCGCCGTGGAGATCGTCCGCCGGGCCGTACCGGGCGCGGCCGGGCCGCTGATCCAGACGGCAGTGCAGTTCGTCGGCGGCGTACGCCACCGGGAGTTGGAGAAGGCGCCCGGCATGGCGGAGACCATCGACTGGGTGGGCGCGCTGTCCGTGCTGGGTGTCACCGACCTGGCCGCCGACGGTGTCGCGCAGACCATCGGCACCATCGCCAAGACCCCCGACGACCGCGCCGTGGTCGCCGCCGCGCTCGGCGCCTACCAGGAGAGCCCACCATGAAGATCACCAACGAGTTCGCGGTCACCGTCCCGATCGACCGGGCCTGGGCGGTGCTCACCGACCTGGAAGGGCTCGCGCCGTGCCTGCCGGGCGCCCAGCTGACCGACGTCGACGGCGACGTCTACCAGGGCCGGGTGCGGGTCAAGGTCGGACCGGTCGTCTCGGAGTTCGCGGGCACCGCCCGCTTCGTCGAGAAGGACGACGCCGCCTACCGCGGGGTGATCGACGCGAAGGGCCGCGACGCCCGCTCGACGGGGAACGCGTCCGCGCTGGTCACCGCCCACCTGCGGCCGGACGGCGACCGGACGCTGGTCAGTGTGGACACCGACCTGAAGATCTCCGGCAAGCTGGCCCAGTTCGGCAGCGGCATGATCAAGGAGGTGTCGGGCAAGCTGCTGGCCCAGTTCGTCGCGAACCTGGAGGCCAAGCTCGCCGCCGAACCACCGGCCCCGCATCCGCACGCCCAACCCGTGGCGGCCACGCCCACCGTGCCGCCCGCGCCCACCCCGGCGGCGTCCTCGTCAACCCCGGCGGCGTCCACCGCGCCGATCGAGCCGACTCCGGCCGCGTCCGCCACGGCGGTCGCCACCACGCCCAGCACCGCCGCCGTGGCACCCTCACCCGTCGAGCCGTCACCGGTCGGGCCGTCACCCGCCGGCCCGTCGCCGGTCTCGTCACGGCCAGGTTCGCCGCCGCCGGACGCGTCGTCGCCGGTCGCGTCGTCGGGCATCGCGCCGTCGGCCGTCGGGCCGTCGGGCGATGCCGTACGTGTCGCGCCAACCGCCGAGCCGGAGGCGCTCGACCTGCTCAGCATCGCCGGCGGGTCGGTCACCAAGCGTCTCGTACCGGTGGTCGTCGGTCTGGTCGCGGTCGGCGCGGTGATCGCCTGGCTGGTCGCGCGCCGGTGAGCCAGGGCGTGCTGCGCGGCGTCGACCGAGCCGCGTTCGCGGTGGCTCTCGCCAGCCGGCTGCGCCGGGCCGGGGTTCCGGCCGGGCTGACCGCCGTCGACGACTTCGTCCGTGCGCTCGCCGCCAGCCCGCCCGACTCGATGTCGTCGCTCTACTGGACCGCCCGGATCAGCCTGGTGCGACGGCACACCGACGTGCCCGCGTTCGACCGGGTCTTCGCGGCGGTCTTCGCGGACCCACCACCGTTGCCCCGACCGCAGCGGTCCGCGCCCCCGGCCGACAGTTCCGACGACGTGTACGTCCGGGTGCCGGCCGACACCGACGACGCGGGGCCGGGCGGCGGCCTGCCCTGGGCGACACTGCCGCCGGTGGTCGCCGAGACCCCCGAGCACGACACCCCGCTGCGACTGCCCGAGCGGCGCCCGAGCGCCCACACGGGGCTCGCCGACCGTCCGTTCGACGAACTCGACGCGGCTCAGGTCACGCAACTCGGCGACGCCCTGCGCGCGGCCGTAGCCGGCTGGCCGACCCGACGCACCCGGCGGCACACCGTCGGCCCGGCCGGCGCCCGGATCGCGTTGCGGGCCACCATCGCCCGGTCCCGGCGTACCGGCTGGGAGCCGATAGAGGTCGTCCGGGCGCGCCCGGTACGGCGGCCACGCCGGGTCGTGCTGCTCTGTGACGTCAGCGAGTCGATGCGGGCGCAGGCCACCGCGTACCTGCATCTGATGCGGGCGTTCGCGGTGGTCGCCGACGCGGAGGTGTTCGCGTTCGCCACGACGCTGACCCGGCTCACAGTGGTGCTCCGGCACACCTCGGCGGCAGAGGCGGTCGCACAGGCCAGCGCCGCCGTGACCGACCGGTACGGGGGCACCCGGATCGCCACCAACCTGCGCGCCCTGCTCACCTCCCACCACGCGGACGCCGTACGCGGGGCAGTGGTGGTGATCGGGTCGGACGGGTGGGACAGCGACCCGCCCGACGACCTGGCAGCGGTGATGGCCCGTCTGAGCCGCCGCGCGTACCGGATCCTCTGGTTGAATCCCCGCGCCGGCGCGCCCGGCTTCGCCCCTCGCGTCGGCGGGATGGCCGCCGCACTCCCCTACTGCGACCGGATGCTGCCGGCCGGCACCTTCCAGGACCTGCTTGTCGTCGCCCGTCAGCTCCAGAGCGTCACGTGCACCGACGGCCGGAAATGGCCGACGCTGACGCCCGCGCCGCGCATCATCGCCTGAATCGCCCTCGGCGTCGACGAGAAGCGCGACAGCTCCTCGGCGGCCGACATCGAGCCGGGGGTGGCGAGCACCTGCGCATGCCACACCGCCTCCATCGTCGCGTGCGGCCCCAGCACCTGCCCGAGCTGGCCCTGACGGATGTCCGGCGCGACGGTGAACGCGAGGGCCGGCGCCACCCCCCTGCCCCGCTTGGCCTCCCCCAGCGCGGCCGCGTGGCTCTGGAACAACTGCTGCCGCTCGTCCGGCACGGCGAGCCGGCGCAGCAGCGCCGGGACCGCGCCCCACTCGGTGGCGGCCGACGGCCCGAGCAGCCAGGTCTGTTCCCGCAGCTGCCCCGGTGACGCCGCCATGCCGGCCAGTGGATGCTCCGGACCGACGGCGATCACGAGCCGGTAGTTCATCACCGGCCGGCAGTCGATCGCGCTGTCGACGACCGACGGTTGCGGCCCGATCGCGATGTCCGCGGCGCGGGTCAACAGCAGCGACTCGAACGCCCCCGGGTTGCGCACGCTCAACTCGACGTCGAGGTCGGCGGCGCGCTTCGCGAAGAGTTCGATCAGGCCCGGCGCGGCGAACTCCGCGAACAGGCTCGACGCCGCGACCCGCAGCATCCGTCGGCCGCGCGTCGCGGCGCTGACCTCCAGGATGGTGCGGTCCTGCAGGCCCAGCAGTTCCGCCGCCCGACTGGCCAGCCGCAGCCCACCCGCTGTGAACGCGAGGCCCGCCGCCGTCCGGGCGAAGAGCTTGTCGCCGAACTCCTTGCGCAGTTGGGCGATGTGCAGCGACACCGCCGACTCGGAGACCTGAAGCTCCGCGGCGGCCTGTTTGACCGAGCCCAGCCGGACCACGGCGACGTACGCGCGCAGCTGTGTCGGGGTCATCGGCCCTCTCCCCGGCGATCCGTGGCTCGGCTCGGCGTCGAGACGAACGTCGATCATCCCGCGCTGGCCCGCGCCACCGCCAGCACCCGATCAGTCGGTGGTGACCGCCTGGTTTCCGGACACGCAGTACACGTCGCCGGAGTTCGCGGCGTGCGGCAGGTCGTGCAGGTGCGTCGCCAGGTCGGTCGCGGACGTCCACCGTTGGAAGGCCATCGACTTGTCGTCGCCCACCGCGATGTCGAAGCCGTCGAAACCCAGCGCGGTCAGGCGATCGAGACACCGGTCGGCGACCGCACGCGCGATGGTGGTGAACTCGAACGACAGCGCGGGCAGCGGGCGGGTCAGGCCGGCCAGCACCTCGTCCTCGAAGCCCTCAACGTCGATCTTGGTGAAGGCCGGCACGCCGTACGTCTCGATCAGCGCGTCGACGGTGACCACCGCCACCTCGATGTCGGTGTCCCACACCTGGCCCTCCCACCCGCCCGCGCCCTCGGCCGCGAGGACGAAATCCGGTGAGGCGGTGGACACTGTGGGGTTGGCGGAGTTGACGTGCAACCGGGTACGCCCGGGGAGCGCGCCACACGCCGCGTCGATCACCGTCACCTGGTCGTCGTCGGCGTAGATCGCCCGCAGGGCGCGCAGACACAACGGCTGCGGTTCCACAGCGACGACCCGGGCACCGAGGCGACGGAAGCTGGCGATGTGATCGCCCACGTGGGAGCCGATGTCGAAGACGAGGTCCCCGCCGTTGACGAAGCGGGAGTAGAAGGCGTCCATCCTCGCGTCCCGCTCGGGATCGCCGTAGTAGACGTCCAGCGACCGGTGCAGCAGGGACAGGGCCGGGTCGCTCCGGAGCGCGGCGATCCTGGTGGCGGTGCTAGCCGTCATCTGTCTGGGTCCAGTCCGTGAGAGAGGTGGCCGGGTCACGGCCCGAAGGCGGTCAGGAACCGGTCCCGGAAGGCGTCCATCCGCCAGACCGGCGCCTGCGGCCCGGGCTTCAGCCCGTCCTGCCAGCCCCACCCGGAGATCCGGTCCAGCACGGCCCGGTCCCGGGTGATGATCGAGATCGGCACGTCGTGGCTGGCGTTCTCGCCGGTGACGACCGCGGCGGGCTGGTGGTCACCGAGGACGATGAACACAAGGTCGTCGTCTCCGTAGGTCCGCACGTAGGAGATGAGCGCGCCGAGGGTGTACTCGATGGACTTCCGGTAGTCCGCCCGGATCTGGGCGGTGTTGCGGCGCTTGTCGTCCGACCTGCCCGCGCCGGCACCACGGTAGACCGCGCCGTCGCCGACGTCGGCCCAGTCGAGCAGCGGCGGGACGGGCGTCCAGGGCGCGTGACTCGACACCAACGCCAGCTCGGTCATCACGTTGCCGTCGCGCTTCGCCTGCTCCAGGCGCTGCCAGCTGGCCAGGGTGTACTGGTCGGGCGGGGTGCCGAAGCTGAACTTCGGGCCTCGGTACGCGAGCGTCCTGGCGTCGTAGAACCGGTCGTAGCCGAAGAAGGAGCCCTCCGGCCACGGCTTGGTGACGGCGGGCATCACGCCCACGGTCTGCCAGTTCGCGCGTTGGAAGGCGCGGTTGAGGGTCATTCGGTCACTGGCCAGCAGGGTGCGGTGGCGCTGATCGTTGTCGATCCAGAGTCCGGAGAGCAGTGTGTCGTGCGCGAGCCAACTGCCGCCACCGAAGGTCGGCGAGGTGAGGAAGCCGCTCTGCGCGGCGAAACCCGTCGCGCTCAGCTGACTGGTGCCGCGGTCGAGGACCGCACCTACCCACGGCGCGAACTCCGGGTCCTCGACGGCGTCCCGGCCGTAGCTCTCCACGAAGGCGACGACCACGTTCTTGCCGCGCAGCGCGGTCAGTAGCTGGTCGCCCGGGGTGTCGCCGAACGTGTCGGCCTCGATCAGGGCGCCGAACGTCTCGCGGTCGTCGAGGCGCAGGCGCACCTGGAAGCCGTGACCGTTGGCCAGGGTGGTCGCGGACGTATCGGCGACCGGTACGCCCTCGACCACCCGCACGTTGAACGCAGCGCAGGCCACCCAGACGACCACCAGCGCGGCAACGACCCGGGTGGTCCCGGTGCGGTGCCGGACCACCACCCCCCGCAGTCGCCGCATCGACAGCGTGACAAGTGTCGGCAGGACCACGACCACCACCGCCAGGGTGACCGCGGCACCGATGGCGGCCGGCCGGCCGTACGACTCGCTGAGGAAGGCGAATCCCTCGTCGAGGAGCGCCCAGTCGAGCACCGGGTCGAACGCCCGGCTCAGCGATGCGGTGAATCCCAGGTCGAGCAGCTTCAACAGGCCGAGCAGGCCGAGAGCCACGCCGGCCAGCGTCGCGACCATCCGGCTGCCACGAGACGGTAGGGCGAGCAGGAGGGCCACGACCAGTAGCGCCTCCAGGGGGATCCGCGCGAACGCCGCCGGGTTGAGCCGGCCGTAGTCGTACGGCACGGTGAGGACGAGCAGCACGAGCAGTGCGGCCAGCACGGTCGTCAGCCGGGCGGCGATGGAGCGTTTCGGCTGCTCCTCGACGTCGGCGCCGTCGGCGGTGCCGTCCGAGACCTCTACCTCCATGGCCCTCCGTCCCTGGCTCGGCAGCCGACGTACGCGCGTCAAGAGCGACAACCCGGGCATCCTTCCATGATCTTTATTGGTCGCGGCGTCCGGGAGGCTCAGACGCGAGCGGTCCCGCGTCGGGCGACGGTGACCGTGGGACGGTCCGACCAGGGCAGCCCGTCCGGCCGGCCCGAGCCCAGCGCCGTCGCGGCGCTCGGGGCACTGTGGCTCGCCGAGTTGCCCGCGTGGACCGTCGCGGCCGGGGTGGCGTGGGTGACGGCGCGGCGGCGGTGCCGGGTCGTCCAGAGCCAGGTCACGTCCCGCCCGAACGACTCGACCAGCAGCGCCACCGACACCACCAGCACCATTGTCGTCAGCGGCGCGGGCAGCACGTCGGCCATCGCCACCGTCAACACGACGCCCTGGATCGCGGCGACGACCTTGCTCCAGTAACGCGGCGGCGCGGATCCCCGCATCCACTCCAACACCCAGGTCGCGGCGCCGTAGAGGTAGCGCATCGCGCCGATCACGAGCACCCAGCCACCCACCGCGGGGGCCACGTGCAGGCAGAGCACCAGAACCAGGACGGAGTCGATCTCCATGTCGAAGCGCGCGCCGAGCTCGCTGGTGGTTCCGGTACGGCGGGCCGTGTACCCGTCGACAGCGTCGAGGGCCAACGCCACGCTGGTGAGGACGACCATCAGGGTGACCGGCGCCGACCGGCCGAACGAGTCGGCGGCCAGGGCCGTCACGCCGCCGACGAGGATCGCCCGACTCAGTGTCACCCGGTCGGCCGGGCTGAGCGCACCCGCGCCCGAGCGGGACATCCCGCGGCTCAGCAGGGCGCACAGGACCACCCCGTACGCCAGCCCCGCCAGCCAGCCCGCCGCGCCCAGACCGACCGTCTCCGCCAGCAGGGCCAGCAGGCCGATCTGCACGAGCAGTCCGATGACCGGACCAGTTCGAACCGTTGACATCGTGCCTCCGCGACTCTGGTGGGTGACCCTGACCGTCATCACGGAAAATATGACCGATCGGTTCATTCTGAACGCGACCCGCAGGGGTCCCACACAGAGACCTGCCCCTCGGCCGGCCGGTTAATCGTCCACCGTGGGTGCGGGTCGACAGCCGGTCCGTCGGTCAGGGCGCCGGCCGGGTCAGCACCTCGGCACCGTCGTCGGTGATCGCGATGGTGTGCTCGCTGTGCGCCGTCCGGCAACCCGTCGCGCTACGGAGGGTCCAGCCGTCGGCATCGGTGACCAGCGTGGCGGTGTCCGCCATCACCCAGGGCTCCAGCGCCAGCAGCAGCCCCGGGCGTAGCCGGTAACCGCGACCGGGGCGCCCGGTGTTGGAGACGTGCGGGTCCTGGTGCATCGTCGATCCGACGCCGTGACCGCCGAACTCCGTGTTGACCGAGTATCCCGCCGCCGTGAGAACCGAGCCGATCGCGTGGGAGATGTCACCGATGGGAACGCCGGGGCCGGCGGCGGCGATCCCCGCCTGCAACGCGCGCTCGGTCGCGTCGATCAGCGCGACGCTCTCCGGGGGCCGCACGTCGCCCACGATGAAGCTGATGGCCGAGTCCGCGACGACTCCACGGTGGGAGACGGCGAGGTCGAGCGAGAGCAGGTCCCCGTCGGCGAGTGGGTAGTCATACGGCAACCCGTGCAGTACGGCGTCATTCACCGACGTGCAGATGTAGTGGCCGAACGGCCCACGCCCGAAGGACGGCTCATAGTCGACGTAGCAGGACTGCGCCCCGGCCTCGGTGATCATGGCCTGCGCCCACCGGTCGATGTCCAGGAGGTTGGTGCCGACCACGCAGCGGCTCTTCAGCGTCTGCAGGATGCTGGCGACCAACGCGCCGGTGTCCTTCGCTCGCAGCACGTCGGTGGGGCTCAGGATCTCGATCATGCAGCGCCTTCCTCTGGCAACCAATAAGTATCCCGGCCATATTATCCCGGTACTAGAATCGGGGCATGGTCAGGTTGCCGCTCACTCCCGAAGAGCTCGAACGCGGACAGCGCCTCGGCGCGCTCCTGCGTCGGGCCCGTGGAGAGCGTTCGATGCTCCTCACCGCGCTGGACGCGGGCGTCTCGCCAGAAACCCTTCGAAAGATCGAGTCCGGCCGGATAGCCACCCCGGCCTTCCCGACCATCGCGGCGATCGCCGACGTCCTCGGACTCTCCCTCGACGCCGTCTGGTCGGAGATCAACACGTCGGACGGCAGCACCGAACTCCCCCGGCCGACACGCGGCGCCCGCGAGCGGTTGGCCTCCTAGCGCGCTGCGGTCGAGCCGGTTGACGCCGCCTCGGTCAGAACCCGAATGCACTGCGGGCTGTCCCGGCGCTGCCGGCAACGCGCTTCCCACGATAGTTAACCTAACAGTGATTCTTCCCGATCGGCATCGGGCAGACGCCCGACTGCGCAGGTCAACGACGGTGGCTAAGTTCGCCCAATGCCCACCAACATGATCAGTGCGGAGTCCGCGGGTACCTGGACGCTCGGCGACCTGAGCGTCAATCGGATCGGATTCGGCGCAATGCGCCTGACGGGTAACGGCAGCGCGGCGAGCGACCGCGCGCGGGTCATCGGACTGCTACGCCAAGCGGTCGACCTCGGTGTTAACCACATCGACACGGCGGCGTTCTACTTCTCGCCACTCCGGTCCGCCAACGAATTGATCAACACTGCACTGTCGTCGTACGCCGATGACGTGGTCATCACCACGAAGGTCGGACCGGGCCGCGACCCCTCGGGAGAGTGGCTGCCGCTGGCCCGGCCGGATGAGCTGCGTGGACAGGTCGAGGAGAACCTGCGCCAACTCGGCCGCGACCATCTGGATGTCGTGAACCTGCGCCAGCACGGACTGGAGTCGGTGGCGGAGCACTTCGGCGCGCTGGCCGAGCTCCGTGACGCCGGACTCATCCGGCATCTCGGCCTCTCCAACATCCGTCCGCAACACCTCGCGCAGGCGCAGGCGATCGCCCCGGTGGTCTGCGTGCAGAACACGTACGGTGTCGACACCCGACGTACGCAGGATCAGCTCGTGCGTACCTGCGGCGACCAGAGCGTCGCATTCGTGCCGTTCTTCGCGATCGCCGGCGACCGACGTGAGGCCGGCGGCGTGGCCGCCAACACGGCAGTAGAGGCCATCGCGCGCACGCACGGCGCGACGCCCGCACAGGTACGGATCGCATGGACCCTCAGCCGCGGCCCTCACCTGCTGGCCATCCCCGGTACCGGCAACCCCGATCACCTGGTCGAGAACCTGGCCGCCGGGGCGCTGGTCCTGTCGCCGGACGAGTTGGCCAGCCTCGAGTAGCGGCCCCGGCAGGATGCAGCCCCGCCCACGACCCGACGGGAGGCCCGTCACTGTGCAGGCAGCGACAACGCCCGTTCCCACCCCTCCGCGCGACACCTCGTGGCTCGTTGCCCGAGGACTCATCCCCGATCACGGCCCTCGGCGCGTCCTGGCCTTCGCGACCTTCGTCAACATGCTCGGAAGTGGCATCTTCATGGCCAGCGCCGTGCTCTTCTTCACCCGATCCGTCGGGCTTCCCCTTGCGCAGGTCGCTCTGGGGATGGGCATCGCAGCGCTCGTCGGGATGCTCGCCGGGGTTCCGGTGGGGCATCTCGCCGATCGTCGAGGCCCACGCGAGATCTATCTGCTGACCCTGGTCATCCGAGCCGCCACCATGGCCGCTCTGGCCTTCGTGCACACGTTCTGGCCGTTCGTCGTCCTGGTCTGCCTGACCCAGCTCGCGCACTCAGCCGGCGGGGCGTCTCGCGGTCCGCTGGTGCGTGGCTTCGGCGGCACCAACCTTGGCCAGTATCGGGCCTATCTACGGTCGGTCGCCAACCTCGCGGGATGTTGCGGCGCCCTCGCCGCCGGCGCCGCAGTACAACTGGACACCCGCGCGGCCTACCTGGCCCTGGTCGTGGGCAACGCCGTCAGCTTCGTGGCCTGCGCCGCCATCATCACTCGGCTGCCCTCGCTGCCGCCCGTACCAGCGCCCCAGCTGACCGGGCGCTGGATCGCACTGAAGGACAGGCCCTTTCTGGCAGTCACCGTGCTCGACGCCATCCTGGGGATACAGGGCCAGGTACTGGTCTTCGCGCTGCCAGTGTGGATCATCTCGCAGACCGACGCGCCACGCTGGTTCGTCGGGGTGGCCGTGCTGGTCAACACCGCCCTCGTGGCGACGCTGCAAGTCAGAGCGAGCCGGGGAGTCGACTCCAGCTCAGCGGCAGGTCGGGCGATGCGCCGCTCCGGGTTGGCGTTCCTGATCGGGATGGCCCTGATCTCCGCCACGTCGGCGATGCCCGGATGGGTAGCCGTCACGGTGATCACGCTGGGGGTCGCCGCACACACCGTCGGCGAGCTGTGGCACGCGGCGGGCTCACTCGAGTTGCAGTTCCGGCTCGCCCCCGCGCACGCGCAGGGGCAGTACATGGGAATCTCAGGACTTGGCACGGGCCTGGCCAACGTCGCCGCCCCTTCCATCCTGGGCCTGCTCTGCATCGCCTGGGGCGCCCCCGGCTGGCTGCTGATGGGCGGCATCTTCGTAGCGGTCGGGCTCGCCGCCCCGGCGGTCGTCCGATGGGGCGAGCGAACGCGCCCGGACTCAGCGGAGGCCACCTAGCCTCGTGACACGACGAGAGCTGGTCCCGGTCGACGGACGACCGGGACCAGCGGGTGGTGCGCTCAGGAGGCGGCGATGCCCTCCATGCCGATGCCGTCGGCGAACGTGGGCAGACCCTCCACAGTGGTGACGAGATTCAGGGACCCGTCCTCGTGCACCTTGTAGCCCTGCACGTTGCCAGCGGTGGCGTTCTGCACGTACAGGAAGCCGTCGCTGGTGGTCATGTCGATCGACCCACCGTTGGTGTCGGCGGCGACGTTCTTGACGAGTTCCAGCTTGCCGTCGTCGTCGACCCGGTAGGAACTGATGGTGGAGCTGCCGGCGTTGGCGACGAAGAAGTAGTCGCCGACACGCTGGATCCAGCACGTCGCCTGCTGCCCGTTGGGCACCGACGGGCCGACCTGGTCGAGCGCGCCGTCGTCCTCCAGCTCGAACCGGCTGACCGCGTTCGCGCCCGACTCGGTGACCAGCAACGAGTCATCGGTGTCGAAGGTGAAGCCGAACGGGGCGTTGCCCGCGTCGCTGACGACGGGGTTGCGGGACAGCTTGCCGTTGCGACCGATCTCGTAGCTGAACATGACGTTGGCGGCCTTCGTCGACACCAGGACGAACTCGCTGTCCGGGTCGATCTTGACCTGGGCCGGGGCGGTCCCGAACGCGGGCGGGTTGCCGTTGTGCAGCCCGAGCGACCGGTTGGCGTCCTCGATCCGTGACAGGCGCCCCTTAAGCAGCTCGAAGCCCTGCACCGAGCCCTCGCCGCCGGCGTTGAGGACGTAGACGAGGTCGCCACGGGCCGCGACGCTGACCGGCAGCAGACCGCCGGACCAGATGACCTGGAGCTTGTGCAGCCTGGTGCCCTCGACACGGAAGACCGTCACCGTGTTGCTGCCGGCGTTCACGGCGAACAGCAGTCCGCGGTGGTAGGTCAGGGAGCCCTGCGAGGCCAGCGCGTCGAGCGGCGCGCCGATGGTGAAGCCGCCCAGCCCTCCGGTCTCGTACTCGCCCGCCTTGGTGAGACGGCCGTCCTCGTCGCGGTCGTACACCTTGATGGTGTTGCCCTCGGCCTTGTTGGTCTGGACGAAGACAGCGCCCTCGACGCCGTCGTGGTGATCACCCCCCTTGCGGTCGTCGTGGTACCCGGGGCCACCGCCATCGGCGAAGGCGGCCCCGGGGATCGATCCGATGCTGGTCAGACCTGCGAGGAGGGCTGCCGCGAGCGCGACACTGCGCTTCATCACTGACTCCTTGTGCACCCGAAGGGAGGAATACGAGTTTTCCTCTCCTTCGAAAGCTATCGGAGCAGCTAGGCGGGTTGGTCGCAGTTACCCTAAAGCGGTAATTCCATTGCGATTTGCGAAATGACGAGACGAACGGGCGACTGTGGCGCTCGTCCGCCACAGCGCACGGGGCCGCACGGTCCGCAAACCGACGGTGATGGCGTGTCAGAACCACCGGATGGGATGCTGCACTGGTGATTCGCCACCACGCCGTCTGGGTCGGTCTGGCGATCGGGCTGCTCACCTGCTGTTCCGAGCCGCCGTACGCACTCCCCGACCGGGACGCGGCTGAGGTGCAGGCTGAGGAGGCGCGTCTCGCTACGCTCCTCCCCGCCGAGTTGCTGGGCGGGCCAGGCACCTGCGAGGTTCGGCTGCTGGGGCGAGACGGTTCTTCGTCGTTCGCCTGGGCGCACTGCGAAGCAGCACCGGGGGTCGGGATCGTCTCGGGAGTCTCCGTACCGGTGCGGGTGGACGGCGATCGCGTCACGCAGCCCGGCGATGGGAGCGAATACTCCGCGAGCGTGCGTCGCATGTTCCCGGAGCGGCTGGCGGAAAAGGTCCTCGACGACGACACCGACGTGCGGCCCTGACTGGTTCGGGCGACAACGACATCGCTGAGGCTGGACGCGGCGAGGTCCGGGGTCAGCGCGGGTCGGGCCACCACGGTTCGAGGAGGGTGGGGTCGGCCACGTACTGCCCTACCTGCGTCCGCTGCTCCGGAGTCAGCGACAGCGCCTGGAGTCGGGCGCCCCACTCGGGCACCCGGTCGGCCTTGTCCAACGCGGTGGCCAACTCGATGAGGCCGGCCAGCGCCATCGCCTGCTCGACCACCGGGGCGTCCTCGGCGCGACGGCGCATCCCCGAGTCGAGGGCCCGGTAGGCCGCCCGGTCGTCCATCTTGAACTCGCGCAGGATCCGCGCGTTGTCGAGCACCCGGGCCAGCCCGTCAAGCTCCGTCGACCCGCCGTACTCCACGTCGTCCGGTTCGTCGCGCTGAATGAAGACGATGGTGTTGCCGGACGGGTCGACGATGCTGAACCGCGACGCCCCGGCCCGGTAGCGGGTCATCCGAGGCAGGCCCTTGACCAGCACCTTGCCGTAGCTGCGGCGCATCGCCTCGGTGAACGCCGCGTGGTACGGCCCCACCGCGTCCACCATCACCAGGCACCCGCCGGACTGCTCCTTCGCCGGGTCGAGATCCTTCGGTGCCGGCCCGTAGTGCAGCTGGAACCCACTCCAGGTGAACGCCAGGTACACGTATGGCCTGAGTTGCTCATAAGCCACCTCGAACCCGAGGGCCCGCCAGAACGCCAGGGTCTCCTCCGGGGCTGGGCAGTGCAGCAGCGGCACCGTGGTCTCGTTCGGCTGGACACGGTCCATGTTGGTCGTCATCGTCACTCTCGGTCCGGTCGACAGGCCGGCCATTGTGCCAGCACCACCGAGCGGCTTCGACGGGTTTTGTCTCCTACCAGGGGAGGAGGACCGCTCCGACCACCGGCCGCGACCGGGGCTCGAGGTCGGACGCGATTGGCGTACGCGGCCACGAGCATCTACAGACATGACAACAGTTCTGCGCCGGGCGACGCGCTGGAACCGCCCACTGATGTTCCTGGTATCCGTGATGGCGGTGCTCGGCGTCGTCGCCGTCGTCGGCATCCTCGTCGACCCGCGCGTCCTCACCGGGGCGCCGATCTGGCTCAAGCCGTTCAAGTTCGCGGTGTCGTTCGTGCTGTACGGCGCGACGCTCGCCTGGATGCTCTCCCTGCTGCCGCGGCGCAGCCGGGCCGTCGAGAGGGCGGTCGTCGTCATCGTCGCGGTGGCGGTCGTCGAGAACGCGTGGATAGTCGGTCAGGTGATACGCGGACAGGCCAGCCACTACAACGCCACCACTCCGCTGAACACCATGTTGGTCGCGTCGATGGGCGCGGCGATCATGGTGCTGTTCTTCGCGCACCTCGTCATCGCGATCGTGGTCCTGATCCAGCGGATTCCCGATCGGGTGGCCGCGACCGCCGTCGGGTGGGGGCTCGGGCTGTCCCTGCTGGGCATGCTCGCGGCGGTGCCGATGGTGCTGCCGATGCAGGACCCGGGGATCGAGGGGATCGGCGGGGCGCACAGCGTCGGGGTGACCGACGGTGGGCCGGGGTTGCCTGTCGTCGGCTGGAGCACCACCGGCGGCGACCTGCGGATCGGGCACTTCGTGGGGCTGCACGCCCTCCAGGCGCTGCCGATCCTGGCGATCCTGCTGACCCGGTTCGCGACGCGATTGGACGAGCGCACCCGCGTCCGGCTGCTTGTCGTCGCGGGCGGCGCGTACGGCGTACTCACTGTGTTGTTGACGTGGCAGGCGCTGCGCGGACAGCCGCTGCTGCGGCCGGACGCCGGCACGCTCGCCGCGGTCGCGGCACTGGTGGTCGCGACCGCGGCGAGCGTGACCGGCGTGGTGCTGGCCCGCCGACGTCGCCCGGAACTGGCGCTGGCCGCGTGACCGGGACGCTGTTCTCCCTGACGTTCGCGGTGGCCGCGCCGTTCTGGGCGCTGATGATCCTGCTGCCGCGCTGGTCGTGGACCGCTCGGATCATCGCCTCGCCGCTGATCGTGCTGCCGGTCGTGGTGATCTACGCGCTGCTGGTGCTCCCGGCGTTCGGCGAGGTGCTGCCAGCCGTGGCGTCGCCGACCCTGGCCGGGGTGCGGGACCTGCTCGGTACCTCCGACGGTGCGGCGGCGGGTTGGGCGCACATGATCGCGTTCGATCTGTTCGTCGGGCGGTGGGCGTGGTTGGACAGCCGGGAACGGGGGGTACCGGCGCTGGTGATGGCTCCGGTGCTGGTGCTGACCATCCTGCTCGGGCCGCTCGGCCTGGCCGCGTACCTCGCGGTCCGGACCCGGTGGCGGCGGTCGGCGGCCGCCGCCACCGGCTCACAGCACCTAGGCTGACGACCGTGAGCTGGCCGGGGCGACTGTTCGACATGCGGGACGCGCTCGTGCGAATGGTGCTGCTCGACCTCGCCGGGGTGTGTTACCTGTTCGTCGTCCCGCACTCCAACAGCACGCCCACCACGGCACAGTGGATCCTCGCACTGCTCGCGTTCGCCGTGGCGCTGGTGGCGCACCGGTTGCCGGTGCTGAACCTGGTGGCACAGGCCGCCCTGCTGGCGGTCGGGATCAGCCTGGTCGACGACTTCACCATCAACCAGGTTGGTGCCAGCTGGGCGCTGCTCGAGGTCACCATGCGTGCGCGCCACGCGCGGCCCATCTGGCTGGCCGCCGTGCTGCTTGCCGTGGTCGACCTGACCGACTCGATCGGCGACCCGCCGCGCCGGTTCGCCTCCGGGGTCGTCGGGCTCGCCGTGGAGGTCGGCGTGCCGGTCCTGCTCGGCCTGGTCATCCGCACCAACCGGGAGTTGGGCCGGCAGGCCGTGGAGCGGGCCCTGGCCGAGCAACGCCAGCACGAGTCCGAGAGCCGCGCGGCTCGCGCCGACGAACGCAGCGCCATCGCCCGCGAGCTGCACGACGTCGTGGCGCACCATGTGGCGTCGATGGTCCTGCGGGTCGGCGTGGCCCGGCACGTGCTCACCGACCTCGACCCCCGGGTGGGCGAGGTCTTCGACGACGTGCACGGCACCGGCACCTCGGCCCTCGCGGAGCTGCGCCGGCTGGTCGCGGTGCTGCGCAACCCCGACGGGGTACGCGGCGACGCGGCGCTGACCGCTATCGAACCGTCCGCGCTGCCGGCGGCGATCGGCGCGTCCATGGATCGGGCCCGGCAGGCGGGTGTCATTGTGGAGGCCGACCTCGACCCGGCGATCGGTTCACTCGACGCGGTGCGCGGCATGGCGGTGCTGCGACTCACGCAGGAGGCGCTGACGAACGTGGCCAAACACGCGGGGGCCTCAGCGATCGCGCATCTCGTGGTCGCCGTCCGGGACGGCTCCGTGCACTGGGAGGTCACCGACAACGGGCGCGGCGGGGGGCCGGCGGCCGTGCCGGCCGGTGGCGGGCACGGCATCACCGGGATGCGCGAGCGTGTCGAGGTCCTCGGTGGCCGGCTGGAGGCGGGCCGGACCGGCACCGGGTGGCGGGTGCGTACCGTCCTTCCGGCAGTGGCCGCCGCGTCCACCGACGCGCCGGTCGGGTCGGTGCCCCGCGAGCGGGAGGCCCCGGCCGGGTCGCCCGCGCCGGAGCCGGCGTGATCCGGGTGCTGCTGGTCGACGACCAGCACCTCATCCGGGCCGGGCTGCGCATGCTCTGCGATGCTCAACCCGACATCGAGGTCGTCGGGGAGGCCGACAACGGCCGCGAGGCGATCCCGCTGGCCGGGCGGCTCCTCCCCGACGTCGTCGTGATGGACCTGCGGATGCCCGGCGTCGACGGGATCACCGCGACCAGCCGGATCCTCGCCGAACGCCCCGCCACCCGCATCCTGGTGCTGACCACGTTCGGCGACGACGAGCACCTCTACCCCGCGCTGACCGCCGGAGCGTGCGGGTTCCTGCTCAAGGACGCGCCCCCGACCGAGTTGCTGGACGGCATCCGCCGGGCCGCCGTCGGTGACAGCCCGTTCAGCCCTGAGGTGCTGCGCCGCCTCGTGCAGCGCGCGGTGCACGCCCGCCCGGGGTCGCCACCGGCTCTGCCGGGCCTGACCGCCCGGGAACGGGACGTGCTCGACCTGGTCGCCGAGGGATTGTCCAACACCGAGATCGCCGACCAGCTCCACATCGGTGTCACCACTGTCAAGACCCACATCACCAGCCTGATGACCAAGACCGACAGCCCCAACCGGGTACGCCTGGCCCTGTTCGCTCGCGGCGTCTGACGCTCAGGCCCGCACGCACGGCGTCTGCGGCTCAGGCCCGCATCCGCGCGGACACGGCGATGACGACCACCAGCGGCACGATCAGCAGGGCCGGGGCGACGACCGGCAGGTGCAGAGCGACAAGGGCGCCGACCGCCGCGCCGACCATGAGGGCCAGCAGCACCTGGGCCTTGGGACGCAGGCTGGTCCACGGGCTGCGCGCGGCGACCCCGGCGATCAGGCTGGTCAGCGTGCCGGTCAGGTACGTGGAGGACAGGCCGGACACCCCGAAGCGTTGGATCGCACTGCTCTGCACGCCCAGCGCGACAGCGGACAGCATCAGCAGCGCCAGGTGGACACCCGCGTCGGGGGTGTGCAGGGTGACCTCCCAGACGACGGCGAACACCACGAACACCGACAGCTCCAGGACCAGCGCCCAGGTGACCCGCCGGGGCCAGACCGGATCGTCGGGCTGCGCCGAGCCGACGACGCGGGCGCCGGCGAGGACACCGACGATGAAGCTGACGATGGCGCAGCCCGACGTCAGAGCCAGGTCGGCTTCACCTCTGCCGGCCGAGAGCCCGAGCAGGACCATGTTGCCTGTCATCACGCTGGCGAAGGCGCCGCCGAGGGCGAGGAAGCCGAGAGCGTCAGCGCTCCCGGTGAGGAAGGTGAGGACGACGACGAGCGCGTGCCGTCGCCGCAGCAGGCGCTCGTCCCGGGGCGGGGTGACGTGAGGGCGGGTGACGCGGGGCGCTGTGCTCGACACTGTCGGCCGCCTTCCGATAATTGTTCTTCGTATACACTTTGTGCGGACACGTTCACGGAGAGGCGACAAGGTGGCTGAAGACCTACGGGACAAGCTCGGCGCACAACACCTGCCGCTCCGCGATCAGGTCCTCGCCGCGCTGCGGACCGCCATCATCGACGGCGACTACCTGCCCGGGGAACGGCTGACCGAGGACCGGCTCGCCGAGGACTTCGGCGTCTCCCGCAACCCCGTCCGGGAGGCGCTGCGCGTCGCCGAGGCGGAGGGATTCGTCGTGATCCTCCCCCGCCGGGGAGCGGTCGTCGCCTCACCGAGCAGCGGGACCATCACCGACATGTTCGCCGTGCGCGAGCGACTGGAAGCGCTGGCCGCCCGGCTGGCCGCCGAGCGGGCCACAGCAGCCGACGTGGCCTCCCTACGTGCCCTGCTCGACCAGGGCCGCGAGGCGACGCAACGCCACGACCTGGCCCGGGTCGCCGAGCTGAACAGCACGCTGCACCTGCGCATCCTCCAGATCAGCGGAAACCCCTGGCTGTCGTCGATCGCCAAGTCGCTCTACCTCCATGTCCAGTGGGTCTTCCGGCTCGGAGCGGCCGAACGAGCTCCACACTCCTGGGCCGAGCACATCCAACTCGTCGACGCCATCGAGTCGGGCGACGGTGACCGCGCCGAGCGGGCCGCGCTCGACCACCTCGAAGCGGCATCCGCCGCCGCGTACGAGAACGCCGAAGGCGGCTACGGCACCCGCTGACGGGCATGCGGCTGCGGCACCCGCTACCGGCCGCACGCGTAGCCCTGCATCCCCCGCGGGTTCGCACCGGCGGCCAGCACTCCCGTCGCCGGGTCACGGGTCACCGCGCAGAGCCGACCGAGGCTCCACCCGTCGGTGACCCGCACCTCGTGCCCGTACGCCCGCAGCGCCGCCAGCACACCCTCGTCGAGCCGGTCCTCCACCACCAGGACACCGGGCTCCATGTCGCGGGGATAGAACGAGCCGGGCAGGCTGACCGTGTGCCACGCCGGCGCGTCGATGGCCTCCTGAAGGCTCTGCCCACCGACGAGGTGCCGCACCAGGAATGGCAACTGCCACTGGTCCTGCTGGTCGCCACCGGGGGTGCCGCAGGCCAGCACCGGCTCACCGTCGCGGTGCACCATCGTCGGGCTCAGCGTCGTACGCGGGCGGCGGCCCGGCGCCAGCGACGAGGCGAGCCCCTCCTCCAGCCAGAACATCTGCAACCTGCTGCCCAGCGGAAAGCCCAGCTCCGGAATCGTCGGCGAACTCTGCAACCAGCCGCCACTGGGGGTAGCCGAGATCATGTTGCCCCATCGGTCGACCACGTCCACGTGACAGGTGTCGCCCCGGGTCACCCCGTCCGACTGCACTGTCGGCTCTCCCGTTGTGGCATCGGTCGGTCCGGCAGGTCGGGCGGCACCCGGTTGGACGTGGGCGGGCAGGCGCGGCTGCGCCCCGTCCGGGCGGCCCGGCCGCAACTCCGCCGACGCGCGATCGCCGATCAGGGCGGCCCGCTCCCGCGCGTACTGCGGTGAGAGCAGCGCCTTGGCGGGCACGTCGGCCCCGTCGCCGTACCAGGCCTCCCGGTCGGCGAAGGCGAGCTTGAGCGCCTCGACCTGGGCGTGCACACCCGCGGCGGTCGCCGAGTCGTACGCGCCCGGGTCGTCGAGCGCGTCCAGGGTGGCCAGCGACTCCAACAGCACCGGGCCCTGGCCCCAGAAACCGGTCTTCGCCACCGAGTAGCCCTGCCAGTCGAGGGTGGCGGGCGGCTCCCAACTCGCCGAGTACGCGGCCAGGTCGTCGCCGGTGACCAGCCCGGCGTGCGGGCGTCCGCTGGAGTCCTGGAACGGTCGCCGGCTGAACGCGTCGATCGCCTCGGCGACGAAACCCGTGCTCCAGGCCCGGCGGGCGGCCTCGATCTGGGCCTCCCGGTCGGCACCGGCCGCCCGTCCCGCCTCGACGAGTCGGCGCAGGGTGTCCGCGTACGCCGGGTTGGTGACCAACTCCCCCGCGGCGGGCGGTCGGCCGCCGCGCAGCCAGAGCGCGGCGGAGGTGGGCCAGTGTTCCTCGAACAACGACCGGACGGCGGCCACCGTGTCACCGACCCGGCCCACCAGCGGGTGCCCGGCGCCGGCGTAGCCGATCGCCGGCTCCAGCACCTCGGCGAGGGTGAGCGTGCCGTGCTCGCGCAGCAGCAGGAGCCAGGCGTCCACCGCACCGGGTACTGCCGCCGCGAGCGGCCCAGCACCCGGGATGAGGTCCATGCCGAGGGACCGGAAGTGCGCGATGGTGGCGCCGGCCGGGGCTGGCCCCTGCCCGCACAGCACCTTCGGTCGGGGGTCCCGCGCGGTGGCCACGATGGCCGGCACCTCGCCGCCGGGCCCGTTCAGGTGCGGCTCGACCACGTGCAGCACGAATCCGGCGGTGACCGCCGCGTCGAAGGCGTTGCCCCCGCGTTCCAGGATGCCCATGGCCGACTGGCTGGCGAGCCAGTGGGTGGAGGACACCATGCCGAAGGTGCCCTGCAACGTGGGTCGGGTGGTGAACGTCATGACAGCACCTCACTGGGATCTGCGGTACGAACGTCGGGACCGGTGCCGTCCGGCCGGACCAGGTGGCAGGCGGCCATGCCGTCGCCGATGGCGGTCTGCGCCGGCACCTCCGTCGCGCACCTGTCGAAGGCGAGCGGGCACCGGGTCCGGAACCGGCAGCCGGACGGCGGGTCGAGCGCGGACGGCAGGTCGTCGCCGAGCAGCACCGGCTGACGGTGGCGCTGACGCACCGGGTCGGCCACCGGCGCGGCGGAGAGCAGCGCCTGCGTGTACGGGTGTGCGGGCCGGGCGAAGATCCGCTCGCGGCTGCCGGTCTCGACGAGTTGACCCAGGTACATGACAGCGATGTCGTCGGCCAGGTACTCGACAGCGGAGAGGTCGTGGGTGATGAAGAGGCAGGCGAACCCGATGTCGCGTTGCAGGTCGGCGAGGAGGTTGAGCACCGACGCCTGCACTGACACGTCGAGCGCGCTGGTGGGTTCGTCCGCGATGAGCAGCATGGGCTCGGAGATCAGGGCCCGCGCGATGCTGACCCGTTGGCGTTGCCCGCCGGACAGTTCGTGGGGATAGCGACGGGCCACCTCGGCGCGCAGGCCGACCCGTTCGAGTTGGGGGGCGACGCGGGCGTCCCGCTCGCGCCGGGAGATCCGCTTGCCGGCCAGCCGCAGCGGTTCGGCCACGATCTCGCCCACCAGCATGCGCGGGTCCAGTGACGCGGCCGGGTCCTGGAAGACGATCGACACCGCGCCGCGATGGGGACGCAGTCGCCGTCGGGACAGGTGGGTGACGTCGGTGCCCGCGATCCGGACCGTTCCCGCTGTCGGTTCGACGAGCCGCACCACGCATCGGCCCACTGTCGACTTCCCGGAGCCGCTCTCCCCCACCAGGGCCGTGACCTGGCCCCGCGGGATGGTCAGGGACACCCCGTCCACGGCACGCACCGGGCCGAAGTGCATCACCAGGTCCGCTATCTCCAGGGCGTTCGGCTGCGGCGTCATCGGTTCGCCTCCTGAGGGGCCATCTCGCAGGGGTGCCAGCAGGCCGCGACATGGTCGGTGTCACCGACATCCTCCAACGGCGGGGCTGCCGCCCGGCACCGCTCGTCGGCGGCCGGGCAGCGATCCGCGAAGGTACAGGCATCGGGTTGGCTGGCCAGCACGGGCACCAGCCCGGGGATCTCGGTCAACCGGTCGGTGCCGGCGTGCCGGCCCGGCTGCGGTGACGCCGACAGGAGCCCGGCCGTGTACCGGTGCCGGGGGTGGGCGAACAGGTCGTCCACCGACGCCCGTTCCACCACCCGGCCCGCGTACATGACGACGACGCGGTCCGCGATGTCGGCGATCACGCCGAGGTCGTGGGTGATGATGAGGACGCTCGTGCCGAGCCGGTCGCGCAGGTCCCGCAGCACCTGGAGGATGCCGGCCTGGACGGTGACGTCCAGCGCTGTGGTCGGCTCGTCGGCCACCAGCACCTTCGGGCCGCAGGCCACCGCCATCGCGATCATCACCCGCTGTCGCATGCCGCCGGAGAGTTGGTGCGGGTAGCTGTCGACCCGCTGGGCGGCGGACGGGATACCGACGAGCGTCAACAGCTCGACGGCGCGGGCCCGCGCCGCCCGTCGGGACATCCGCTCGTGGACCTGGAGCACCTCCCCGATCTGCCGCCCCACGGTGAGCACCGGGTTCAACGACGTCATCGGTTCCTGGAAGATGTAGGCGATCTCCCGGCCACGGACCCGACGCAGGGCAGACTCGCGGGCGCCGACCAGCTGGGTGCCGTCCAGGCGCACCGACCCGGTGACCCGGGCGCTGCCCGGGAGCAGCCCGGCGAGGCTCATCGCGGTGACGCTCTTTCCGCACCCCGACTCGCCCACCATCCCGACGATCTCCCCGGCTGCGAGGTCCAGGCTGACCCCGTCGACCGCCGAGACGGTGCCGGTCTCGGTCGGGAACGACACCGACAGGTCGCGGATCTCCAGCACGGGCGCGGGGGCGGTGGTCATCGCCGGTCTCCCTTCGGGTCGAGGGCGTCGCGCAGGGCGTCACCGAAGACGTTGAACGCCAGCGCCAGACCCATGATCACCACGCCGGGGAAGACGGCTGCCCACGGTGCGCGGGCGGCGAACTGCTGGGCGGTGGCGAGCATGGTGCCGAGGCTGGGCGCCGGGGGTTGGATGCCGAGACCGAGGAAGGACAGCACCGCCTCACCGAGGATCGCGGCCGGGATGGCGACGGTGGCCTGCACCAGGATCACCGAGGTCGCGTTCGGGAGGATGTGCCGGGCCAGCACCCACAGGTCGCTCGCGCCGTCCACGACGGCCGCCGCGACGAAGTCCAGCGACTTGAGGCGCAGCGTGTCCGAGCGGACGACCCGGATCACGCCGGGAATCTGGGCGATGCCGATGGCCACCGCGGCGTTGCCGAGGCTGGCGCCCCGGATGGCCGCCAACCCCACCGCCATGATCAGAAACGGGAACGCCAGCAGCAGGTCGGTGAAGCGCGAGATCACCGCGTCCCAGGCCCGGAAGTAGCCGGCGGCGAGCCCGAGCGGCACCCCGATGACCAGCGACGTGGCCACCGCCAGGAGCCCGACCTGCAACGACGCCCGCGCACCGAGCATGATGCGGGAGAGGACGTCCCGACCGAGGTCGTCGGTGCCCAGCAGGTGCCCGGCGGTGCCGGGAGGCGCGAACGTACGGGCGAAGTCGGTCTGGTCGACCGAGTAGGGCGCGAGCCAGGGCGAGAGCAGCGCGATGACGCCCGCCAGCGAGAGCACGACGAAGCTCACCACGGCGAGCGGGTTGCGCCGCAGCCGCCGCAGCACCCGCGTACGCCGGGTGATGCTGGCGGTGCCGGTCTCCGCGATCGGTACGGTGAGGACGGTCATGCCGGATCTCCCGTCACCCGGATGCGTGGATCGATGACCGAGTAGAGCAGGTCCACGAAGAAGTTGATCACGATGTAGGCCGCCGCGGTGAGCAGGACGACGGCCTGGATCACCGGGTAGTCCCGTTGGAACACCGCGTCGATGGTCATCTTGCCGAAGCCCGGCAGCCCGAAGATCTGTTCGGTGACGACCGCGCCCGAGATCAGCCCGCCGAGTTGGAGACCCACGACTGTCACCACCACGATGAGGCTGTTGCGCAGGGCGTGCCGGGTGATGACGGCGCGAGGTCGCAGGCCCTTCGCCTTGGCCGTGCGTACGTAGTCGGAGGAGAGCGAGTCGAGCATCGCCGACCGGGTCTGCCGCATGATGATGGCGGCCAGGCCGGTGCCGAGGATCACGGCCGGCAGGACGATGTGGTGCAGGTTGTCCACGGGGTCCTCCAGGATCGGCACGAAGCCGGAGGCGGGGAAGAGCCCGGTCGCCACGGACAGGTAGAGGATCGCCAGCAGGCCCAGCCAGAAGTGCGGCACCGACAGGCCGATCAGGGCCAGGCCGTTGGCAAGCCACTCCGCCGGGCGTCCACGACGGACCGCCGCGAGCACCCCGGCGCCGACGCCGAGCGCCGCCGCGATGAGGATCGCCAGGACGGACAGCTCGACGGTCACCGGCAGGGCGGTCGTGAGCATCGACGAGACCGGCGTGCCGGTGCGGATCGACACCCCGAAGTCGCCCTGCGCCATGCGCTCCACGTACTGGGCGAACTGCACGGGCAGCGGCTGGTCCAGCCCGTAGTGCCGACGGATGGCCTCCAGAGCCTCCGGCGACCGGTCCTCGCCGGCCAGGGCGAGGGCCGGGTCGCCGGGCAGCGCCCGTACTCCGACGAAGACCACGATCGTCGACAACAGCAGGGTCAGCGCCGACTGCCAGGCGCGGGTGAGCAGATATCGGGCCACGACGGCCTACTTGCCGAAGCCGGCGAAGGCCGCCCGGATCACGCCGTCGGGGTAGACCTGGAGGCCCTGGATCTGCTTGCTGACGGCGGTCAGGTTGCGCTGCCGGTAGAGGTAGATCAATGCGTCGTCCTGCTGGAGCAGCGTGACCGCCTGCCCGTACAGCTTCCTGCGCTCCTCGACGTCACCGGCCTGGCGGGCCTGGGTCAGCAGGGTGTCGAGCTGCGGATTGCTGTAGCCGGCGACGTTCTGGCTGGCGCCGGTGCCGACGAAGTTCGTGATGTTGGCGTCCGGGTCGATCCGGCCGCTCCACCCCAGTTGCAGCAGCTCGAAGTTGCCGCGGTCCTGCTCGTCGAGGAGCGACGAGTACTCCACCGGGTTGATCTTCAGGTCGAATCCGCCGTCCTTGACCATGGACTGCAACGCCTGCGCGAGACGCAGCGTGTCGGGGGTGTTCGAGGCGAGCATCGTGACCGCGTACGGCGTCTGCACGCCGGCCTCGGCCAGCAACTGCTTGGCCTTGGCCGGGTCGTGCGCCGGGCAGGTCTGCGCCTCGGGTGACGAGAACGTGCTCGCGGGCGAGATCGGGGAGCAGGCGGCGGCGTGCAAACCGTTGAAGACCGCGTCGACCAGGGCCTTGCGGTCGATGGCGTGCTCGAAGGCCTGCCGCACCTTCGCGTTCTGGGCGAGGGGGCGGTTGATGGGCTTCGCCGCGGTGCCGACGCCGTCGACGTTGCCGACGTTGATGGTCAGGCCCTGGTAGCCGAGGGACTGCGACTGGAGGACGGAGACCGCCGCGTCCTGCCGGAGCGAGGCGACGTCCTGGGTGGAGACCGAGTCGGCGACCTGCGCGTCGCCGGAGCGCAGGTTGGCGGCGCGGATGCTGGCGTCGGTGAGGATCCGCCACGAGATTGAGTCCAGGTGCACCTTGCTCGCGTCGTAGTAGTTCGGGTCCCGCACCACCTCAATGGAGTTCTGCGGCACCCGCTTGGCGAACTTGAAGGGGCCGACGCAGACCGGCGCGGAGGCGAAGTCGTCACCCTTGGTCCGCAGCGCCTGGGCACTCATGATCATGCCGGCCCGGTCGGCGAGGGCCCCGAGCAGCGGCGCGAACGGCTGCTTCAGCCGCAGAACGACGGTCTGCGCGTCCGGGGTGTCGACGCCGTCGATGGGGCCGAGTTCGCTCTTGCGCGCAGACCGGGCGTTGGTGAGGTGGCGTTGCAGGGTGGCCTTCACCGCGGCCGAGTCGAACGCCGTGCCGTCCGCGAAGCGCACGCCGGGCCGCAGCGGAATGGTCACCGTCCGGCCGTCGCCGCTCGTGGTGGGCAGGGCCGTCGCGAGCTGCGGTACGACCTGCGCCTGCTCGTTGACGTCGTAGAGCTTCTGGCACATGGCTTGGAAGACGTAGCGGGAGTAGAGGCTTCTCGACAGCGTCGGGTCCAGCGCGTCGGGCTCGGCGGAGAGGGCGATGACCAGCTTCCCGCCCTGCTTCACGGCGGCGGGGTCGGCGGGCGTACCGAACGAATCCTGGCCGGCCGCCTGGTCGCCGCCGGACGGGTCGCCGCCTTCGTTCTTCGACACCGGTGAGCAGGCGACGACCGTGCAGACGACGGCGGCCGCCGCCACGGCGGCCCGGAGTGCCCGGCTGGTTTCGCGGAGGGAGAGGTTCGTCATGGAGAGCTCCTCAAGTGGGCGATTCGGGGAGCGTATGTTGTATACGATGACCGCCGCAAGACCTCAGTGAATGGCTGACCAGGCACCCCTGGCACCCGGAACGAGCCGGCCGGCGATCAGCTCGCGGGCCGGGTCCGGCCGCCCCGAAACAGGCTGAGCAGGACGACCAGCGCGAGCACCGCCACCACCGCGCTGAAGACCTCGCCGGCCGGGCGCAGACCGATCGTCTGGATCAGCAGACCGACCGCGACCGCCGGCACACCGAGCATGGCGAACAGGATGGCGAAGAAGGTCGACACCGCCTCGGCCCGGTGCTGCGGCTCGGTCTTCATCGTGATCGTCGCGATGCCGTCACCGACCGCCACCCCGGACGCGACCCCGATGATCGCCGCGCTGATGAGCAACGTCGCCAGCAACGCCATCCACATGCTGAACGCCAGCAGGCCCGCCCCCACCACCAGGCCGGCGCAGGCGCTGGCCAGTGCGGCACGCGAGGAGAGCACGCGGGTCAGCAGTTGGCCGAACGCCGCACCGGTGAACGCCACGAAGACCACCAGCGCGGCCAGGGTGTGTGAGGTCATGTGCAGGACCATGCCGAGGAACAGCCCGCTCACCGACGTGAGCACCCCGAGGGCGGCGAAGCCCGCGCCGGCGGTGATCGCCGAGCGGATGAAGGCGCCGCGGATGGTCGCCGGCACGTGCAACCGCTGCACCCGCAGGGTCACCGGCGAACGTTCCCGGACCGTCTCCGGCACCCCGCGCAGCGCGATGATCGCGATCACCGCCAGGACCAGCACGATCACCCAGGGCAGCCGGAGCGGTTCGGGTGCCACGTCCGACACGATCCCGGACAGCAGGGTGCCGGTGGCCAGGCCACCCAGGTTCGCGAAGATCGACACGGTGGCGGCACGCTTCGGGTGCCGAGGGTCGATCAGCTCCGCCAACGCCGCTGTCGCCGTACCGATGATCAGTGCGGCGGACAGCCCGGCGAGAATCCGACCCACGATGATCATCGCCAGGTCCACGGCGGCGAGGAAGACGGCGTCAGCGGCGACCGAGAGCAGCAGCGCGATGAGGATGACCGGGCGTCGGCCGATCTGGTCGGAGAGCCGACCGAAGACCAGCAGCCCGACCACGACTCCCAGCGCGTACAGCGCGTAGACCACTGTCACTGTCAACGACGAGAACCCGAACTCCAGCTCGTAGAGCGGGTAGAGCGGCGTCGGCACCGTGGTGCCCACGAGCGTGATCCAGAACGCGAACGCGACCCGTACCGCCCCGGAGGTGAAACCGGACCGTGTCACCCGTCCAGCATGAATCTCGGTCCCGAGTCGAGGTGCGGTAACGGACCTAAACACCCGCATCAGGTGGCCGCGCACGGGCTGACGGTGGGAAGCGGAGCCGCACGGCACCGCTTCCCACCGCGTACCCCTAGGAGTTGTACGCCTGCGCGGTCACAGTGACCTGGCGGGCGAGGCCCGACCGGGCCGGCCAGGAGATCCGCACCTCACGGGTCTCCCCCCGGCAGGAGCCAGAAGTAGTTGTCGTCGTAGCGGCCCGGCAGGACCCGCTCACCGCTCTTGTCGCGCACGGCGAGGCGCACCAGGGCGGCGACCGTACGACCCTGGTTGCGGACCGTCGTGGTGACGGTGTTGCGCCCGTCCACGACGCGTACGGTACTCGACGACGTCGACAGGCGGGTGCTCGGCAGGTCGTTGAGCGCCCGCAACTGCTCGGCCTTGTCGTAGCGCCAGTAGGTGTTCTCCGCCAGCCCGGCGCGGGGGTGCGGGCTGTTTGGGCCTGCCTCTGGAGCTGATGCCGCAAACGATTCCGCTCCAAAGGCGCCGACCAACACCTCCTCACCCCGCGACGCTCCCCGCAGGGCGGGGCGGATCGGAGGTCACGGCGGCAGATCCCATTGGTGCGGCGACGCCGCGACTCCCGGAAGGTCAGCGAGGCGTCGACCCGTACCCGGGATCGTGGCGGCACCGCCGACGGCCGGCAGGTGACCACGGCGCCCGTCGACCACCTGGCCCGGGACGACCGCGCGCCCGACGGTCAGCTCGCCGGGCCGGTCTCCCGGCGGTCGGGGTCCCGAGGGTGGTACTCGGGGCGGAGCTTCGCGCTCGCGAACGCCGCCTTCACCGCCGCCGAGAGCGCGGCCATGTCGTACGCGCCGTGGTGCCGCTGGCCGTTGATGAAGAAGGTCGGGGTGCCGGTGACACCGCTGAGGTCGGCCGAGTCGACGTCCTCGGCGATCCGGTCCACGCCCATCCGCTTCACCATGTGCTCCCGGAACCCGTCCAGGTCCAGGCCGAGCTGTTCGGCGTAACCGAGCACCTCCACGGGATCGAGAGCGTCCTGGTGGGCGAGCAGCAGGTCGTGCATCTCCCAGAACGCACCCTGCTCCCCCGCCGCCTCGGCGGCCTCGGCGGCGAGTTGGGCATGCGGGTGGACGTCGGTGAGCGGCAGGTGCCGCCAGACGTACCGGACGTTGGCGAAGTCCGCCAACAGCTCCCGGACCACCGGCTCGGCCTGCCCGCAGTAGGGGCACTCGAAGTCGCCGTACTCCACCACCGTCACCGGCGCGTCGAGCGCCCCCCGCATGTGGTCGCGGTCCTCGTCGACCGGCAGCATCAGGTCGATGATCCCCTCGGTGACGCCCAGCAGCGCGCGGGTCCGCCGCGCCGGCGAGAGTCGTCCGACGGACCGGAACACCAGCCAGGTGACGACTGACGCGCCGAGGGTCGCCACGAGGATGCCGAACTTCGCCTCGTCCAGGGCCGGGCCGCTCAGGGCGTGGGTGGCGATGAGGAGGGCGACGGTGAACCCGATGCCGGAGATCGTGCCGACGCCCGCGACCGCGACCCACCCGACGGGTGGCCGGAACCGGTTGCCGCTGAGCCGGGTCACCAACCACGCGGTGGTCACGATCCCGGCCGGTTTGCCGACGACGTACGCGACCACGACCCCAAGCGTGACCGGGGAGGTCACCGCCCTGGCCAGCAGGTCGCCGTCGATCACGATGCCGGCGTTGGCCAGCGCGAACAGTGGCACCACCAGGTAGCTCGCCAACGGGTGGTAGAGCGTCTGCAACCGCTCGTTGGGCGACAGCGCCGAGGTGAGCCCGGCCCGGGCCATCCGGGCCAGTTGCGGGGTGGGCTGTTCCCGAAAGAGGCGGAACTGGTCGCTGGCCCGCTGCAGGTCGCCGCGGCCGGGATCGTAGGCGTAGGTCAGCAGCCCCATCACCAGGCCCACAGCGACCGGGTCGACACCGGACATTGAGACGGCGAGCCAGGCCGCCACCCCGAGCAGCGCGTAGACCGGCCCGAACCGCACCCCGCAGCCCCGGACGAGCAGCACCACGCCGAAGATCGCCGCCGCGACGACCAGCGCCGTCAGCGAGGGGTGATGCGGGTACGCGATGGCCAGCACCGCGATAGCCACCACGTCGTCGACGACGGCGACTGTCAGCAGGAAACCCCGCAGCCGTTCCGAGAAGCGTGGCCCGAAGACAGCGAGGGCGCCGAGCGCGAGCGCCGTGTCGGTGGCCATCACCGCACCCCAGCCCGCCGCGGTGGTGTGCCCGGCGTTGATGGCGAGGTAGATGGCGATCGGCACGAGCATGCCGCCGACCCCGGCCAGCATCGGCAACGCCAGGCGACGCCGTTCCCGCAGCTCACCGATGTCGAACTCGCGGCGCAACTCCAGCCCCGCGACCAGGAAGAAGAACGTCATCAGGCCGCTGTTGATCCAGGTGCGCACGTCGTGCGCCACCTGCCAGTCGCCGAGCCGGACCGAGAAGGGAGTGTTCCAGACCGACTCGTACGACGATGCGCTGAGGTTCGCCGAGACGAGGGCCGCCACCGCGGCGATCACCACCACCCGCGCGCCGCCGGTCTCGGTACGCAGGAACGAGCGCAGCGGAGCGTCGAACCGCCGGTCCCAGATGGTTCGGGCGGACCACCCCCGCTGCGTGTTGTCGCTCGTCACGGAAACAATCTTCGTCGCCCTGGACCGTCACGTGGTCCGGATTGCCACTCCTCCTCCGTGAACACGTCTCCTTGGCGGCACCCCTGCCGCGTCGATCTTGCAGTTTCGGTCACCGAGATGCGGGTTTCTGCGTCATATGCCGCGACAGAAACTGCAAGATCGCGCCCCGACTCCGTCGATCATGGAGTTGTGGTGCCTGATTTAGCGCCGTAGCAGGTGCTTTGTTACCCACCACAAGTCCATGATCGACGGGACGGGCGGGGCTTGACGGGCCGCTTGCTTCGCCTAGCGCGACTCCTTGGCGTTCGATCTCTGGGCATGCACGCAGCGCCACTGGTTGGTAGCGTGCCGGTGATGTTGCCGGTTGTCGCCGGCAGCGGTCCCCTGGGGAGGGTCGACGTGTGGGCGGACGACGCTGCGCTCGACGCGGCGGAGCGCCGGCTCGACGAGTGGGAGACGTCGCTCGCCGAGCGGGCGGCACGAGCGAAAGCGATGTCGGCGACGGTGCGGGATCTGACCGGCACCGCCCACGACACCGACCGGACCGTCGATGTCACAGTCGACTCAGCCGGCCTGCTGATCGACCTACGGCTCGACGAACGCGTCCGGCAACGACCCGCGGCGCACACCGCTCGGCAGATCCTGGAGACCACCGCTGCCGCGCGCGCCGACCTGCTTCGACAGGTCAGCGACGCAGCCACGGAGTCATTTGGCGACGACGCGAGCGCCCAGGCCATCATCGACTCGTACCGCAGCCGGCTCCTCCCCGACCAGGGATCGAACGATGCCCGCCGGTGACGGCATCCAGGTCGACCCGGACGACCTGACCGCCCACGCGGCCCACCTCGACCGCTGCGCCAGCAGCCTCGACACCGCCCAGCAGGCAGGCCAGCACGTCCGATTGGGCACAGACGCCTACGGGCAGCTCTGCGCGATGATGCCGGTGCTGCTCGACGGCCTCCAGCGCACCCTGGTCGACAGCATCGGCGCCGCCGCCGCATCGGTACGGGACACCGCCGGCAAGCTGCGGGTCGGAGCCGACCGCTACCGAAGCTCAGACGCCCACGCCAAGCAGCTACTCGACGGGGTGCGGCGACACAGGTGACGTCGAACCCGCTCGTCGCCGCCGCTGCGGACACCCCACCCAGCGCCTGGGCGGGCGTGTGGATCTGCGAGGACATCGAACTCATCGCCCAGGGCGTCCGCAGCGGCAGTTGGATCGACGGCAGCCTCGGCGTCGTGAGCGCCGGCCTGGACGCCCTCGCCCTCGTCTCCGACCCGGTCGGCGCCCTGCTCCAGTACGGGATCGCCTGGCTCATCGAACACGTCAAGCCCCTCAGCGAGGCGCTGGACTGGCTCGCCGGCGACCCGGCGCAGATCACCGCACACGCGCAGACCTGGCGCAACATCGCCGGGTCACTCCGCGACGACGCCGCCGAACTGGCACGCGCCGTGCGCACCGACGTCTCCGGCTGGGGCGGCAGCGCCGGCCCCGCCTACCGGGCCTGGACCGCCGAACAGCAACAGGCCATCACCGGCCTCGCCCAGGGCGCCGACACCATGGCCGCGATCACCGAAGGGGCCGCCGGCCTAGTGGCCGCCGTCCGACTCCTCGTCCGCGACGCCATCGCCGCGTGCGTGTCCCGCATCATCGTGTACGCGGGCGAACTCCTCATCACCGGCGGACTGGCCGCGCCGCTGGTCGTGGAGCAGGTCACGACCTTGGTGGCGTCGTGGGGCGCGCGGATAGCGCGGTTGTTGCGCGGGTTGCTGGCCAGCCTGCGGCGGTTGATTCCGGAGATGCGTCGGCTCGGCGACCTCATCGAGAAACTCAAGCAGGCACTGGAGCGGCTCCTGAAAGGTGAGGCGCCGCCGAGCCGAACCACGCCAGAGCCTGAGCCTCCGCGCGAGAGACCCGGCCATGGCGTGACGGAGCAGCAAAGAGTCCACGATCTCGGCATGGATCCGGCCACCGGGCGATTTCGTCCGGGCGAGGCGGAGACAGCGGTCCGTTTGGAGCAGGAATTGGGCGTGAAGCTGCAGCGCGCTCCGGCAGACTCCTCTGCCGACTGGGTCGACGAAGCCGGTCGGACCTACGATGCGGTGGGCAACTTCCCGGCCCAGTTCTTTGACCGGCAGTGGCCGCAACTGCAGTATCAGATCGAGCGACACTTAGACAAAGCAGACCTGGTGCCGGTGGACGTCGCGCAGTTCAACCCGGAACAAGTGGCCCGTATCGAACAGTTCATTGCGGACCGGAGCCTCGGTCCGCGAGTATTCATCGTGGGGAAGTAATGGCTAGCCTCATCGTGCTGAAACCCGGCGTCGACTGGACCGCGACCGGGGGGTTGTTCGACTGGACGCTGGAGTTCCTGATCTCCCGCCTCTCGGACCGACAGACCGCCGACCGCCTGCAGGAGATCGTCGACAACAACCTCGGGTCGTTGTGGATCGACGATTTACCTGCCCCCGCACAGCAGGAAATTGTCAACCACTGGCGCAACGGGCTGGTGACGGCTGGCGAGCGACAGCTGCCGGAAACCGAGCACAAGGTCGACGTCCTCCGTCGTCTTCAGGAGTTGGTTGACGCCACCTATTCCGCAGGATTCTCCGAGACGCACGATCCTGGGTAGGCCGTCCGACCGCGTACGAAGTCGAGTTCACGGACACTGGTGGCCGCACCGTAGCCACGGTCACGCTCGAAGCCGACCAGGTGTCGCGGTGCGGTGGCCACCGTTGACAGGTGTCCATGCGACCGTATGGCGGGGCGCGGGGGTTAACGTGCGGCAGGTGCGGCGAGCCGCAGGGAGATGTAGTTGCTGCCATTTGGGCCGGGCCGGTGGTCGCCGTCAGGCTTCCAGCCGAGTTTGCCGTAGAAGGACTGTGCACGGGCGTTGCGTTCCCAGACCTCGAGCAGGCCTGTCGTCAGCGAAGCCTCCGTGAGGTAGTCGACAAAGCTGGTGTGCAGGCGTACCGCGATGCCGTTGCCCCAATGGCTGGGCATCACGTGGATCTGGTGAAGCTGCCCGACCGTGCGGGCGTCCTTTGTGGGCGAATTTGGGCGTCCCATACTCAGGATGCCGACGATCTTGCCATCTAGAGTGGCGCACTTCACCACCCGATCTGGTGAGTCGATGGCGCGCGCCCACCCGTCATGGCGTTGCTGCGTCTGCGCCGGGTCGGCGAGGTCGTCGGCGCTGAGTCCTCCGGCGATGTAGTAGGCGCTGCGGGCTTGAGTGTGCACCGCGACTATGCGCTCGACATCTACAAGCGTGGCTTGTCGGATCATCACGGGGATGCCCATACCGTCTACTCCCATCTACTGGTCTCGATCTGTCCTGCTGACTCGAGGCCGACAGGGCTGGCCTTAGCCCCTCAGTGAGGGCAGCTCGCAACGAAAGCCCGAGGCTGGGTGTCGTCAGCCGCTGGTGAGGCGGCCCTCCTGGTCGTACCGGAGGCGACCGCTGGTCAGGGCGACGTGCAGCCCGTACCGGAGCAGCTTGTCGATCTTTTCGGTGCGTCGGCGGTAGCCGAGCCGCTCCAGGCCGGCACGCAGCAGCCGCTCCTCGTCCATGCTCGCTACGCCCTGCAGCGCGTGCACGAGGGCGTTGGCCACCTCCTCGGGTGGCACCTCCTCGAACGCGCGGTCGTTGCTCGCCTGGGTGACCCGGAACCCTCGGTAGGTCTGCGGGTCGACGCCATCGGGCCAGGCGTACCGGCTCACGGTCGGGTGCGTGTAGAGGCGGCGGGAGTCGACGAGGGAGAGTACGGCGGTGCGTCGGTCCTCCCGGGTACGGAGGAAGCCGAACCGGGCGAGAGCGAGGCGTGCCAGCCGGTGCTGCTCGATGGGCCCTTCCGCCTCGATGATGTCGCGGAGCGCGTTCCGCATCAGATCGCGTATCCGCTGGTCGGTGGCCAGGAGTTCGAGGTCGGCCTGGTCTCCGAGCGAGGTTGGGGCGTACGGGACGAATGGGCTTGCCGTGATGGCCTCGGCGGCCGAAGCCACCGTGACCGGCACGACGACGGGTACCACCGACGCACCCCGAAGGGGCTCTTCGTCGACCGCTAGACGCGGCTGCGGCAACTCGGCGGCCGGTGCCGGGCATGGCTGCTCCACGTCCGTTGCGGGGCGCGGCTGCGGCACATCGACGCTCTCTGCGACCGCCGACGACTCGTATTCGGATTGGGCGGTCGTGGGGGTCTCGGCTCGGGTGACCGCGTCGTCAACCCGGTCGAGCAGCGCCGACCGGTCGTGGATCCACGCCGGCAGCCAGAACCGTACGACCTCCGGCCAGCCCATGATCGAGCGGAGGAGCGCGGGTGCGGAGTCCCGGTCGGCCACGGTCGGGCGGGCGCTCCAGTCCGGGCCGTCGAGCATGACGGCCACCTGCCAACGGGAAGAGCCTGGTCTGCGTACGGCGATGTCGACTGTGAAGTCGGAGAGTCCGTGTGAGGTACGGACCTCGTGGCCGCGGTCGCGCAGCGCCGCGGCCACCTCTTCGCGGATCCGGCTGCGCCGCTCGGTGCGGTCGGTGGCGAGGTCGCCCAGGCGTTCCGCGCCGGCGGCGGCCATCTCGCAGTACGCCCGCAGGTGCTGTGTGCCCAGCGCCGACGTACGGGACAGGTCGATGTCGGACGGGTCGAAGGACGAGTAGAGGATTACCTGGCGGCGGGCGCGGGTGATGGCCACGTTGAGCCGCCGCTCGCCGCCGGCCTGGCTGAGCGGGCCGAAGTTCAACGGGAGCTGACCGCTCTCCAGGTTGGTGGAGAAGGCCAGGGAGAACAGGACGACGTCCCGCTCGTCGCCCTGGACGTTCTCCAGGTTCTTCACGAAGATCGGCTCCGCGACCGCGCCGGAGAGGTGCTCGCGGATGATCGGATCGGTGCTCTCCTCCAGCAGGTTGAGGATCAGATCCCGCTGCTGGATGTTGAAGGTGACCACGCCGACGGACTGGGTGGAGGTCGCCGGGTCGTGCAACCGCAGGGTGATGTCCGCGAGGATCGCCAGTGCCTCGACCTCGTTGGTGCGGGATCCGCCCCGGTCGTACCGGCCCTCGACGCGTCGCCAGCTGACGCCCGCCGAGCTCGCGGCACCGGGCGACGGGAGGCTGGAGAGCTTGTTGTCGTAGTAGTAGCGGTTGGAGAAGGCGATGAGGGATTCGTCGTGGCTGCGGTAGTGCCAGGACAGCCACCGTTGCGGCAGTCCCGACTCGACGGCCTCGCTGAGGATGCTCTCCAGGTCCTCCGGCACCGGGCCGTTGCCCTCGTCGATCTCGTCCACGCTGTGGCTGGCCTGCATGATGCTGCTCGGCGGCATCTGCCGGGAGTCGCCGACGACCACCACGGCGCTGCCCCGACCCATCGCGCCGATCGCCTCCGCGACGCGGATCTGCGAGGCCTCGTCGAAGATGACCAGGTCGAAACGTTGGCTCCCCGGCGCCAGGAAGTTCGCCGCGGACGCGGGGCTGACCAGCACGCACGGGGTCAGTGCGAGCACCGCGTCCGGGTACTGCTCGAACAGTTCCCGGAAGGACCGCCCGCCCCGCTTACGGCGCAGCTCCGCCGCGAAGTCGGCGAACCGGCCACGCCGGTCGGTCGGGCTGAAGGGGCGGCGCCGGACCAGCACCGACGGCAACTGTGTCGGCAGCGCGGACCGAAGCTCACCGGCGGCTGCCTCGAACTGGCTGATCTCGTCGTCGTGCAGTTCCGGGTCGAAGTACTGCAGACCGCCGGCCCGTACCCGCTCGGCGAGGGACGCCGCCGCGACTCCCCGCCGGTAGACCTCCTCGGCGAGATGCGCGGGCACCTCGGCGCGCAGCAGCTGGTCCCGATAGTCGGTGAGACCGGCCGAGGCGAGCACGTCGACGTGGGCCAGGACGGTCGCCCATCGGCGCAGCGGGAACAACTCCTCGCTCTGCAACTCGTGCAGCCAGGCCGCGCCGTCGCGCTGCCAGGCGTCGATCCAGTGCGAACCGCCCGCCCACAGGGTCAGCTCCGGCCCGCCCGAGCGCAACACCCCACGCCAGGCCCGCCATCGCGAGGCACATCGGTCGAGCATTGCCGCGTCGACATCGGTGAACCCGCTCTGGAACAGCTCCCAGGCCTGCGGGTGCTGGCTCAGCAGCGTCCGGCCAACCCGGGTCGCCTCGACCGCTTCCGTCAACCGTTCCTGCGCGTTCGGGTCCGTGGGCAACCATTGCGACAGCCGCAGCCCACCGAGCCCCAGCAGGTGTTGGTGGAGCGCGGCGGCCTGCGCTCGGGCGGCGACCAACCGGCCGGTGAGCACCTCCACCTGTTCCACGTCGAGCGTGGCGCCGGCCACCAGATGCACCGCCAACCGGTCCGCGATGGCCTGACGGCGCTTGCCCTTGCCGAACAACCGCTTCGCCGCCTCCTGGGCCTCACCGTGCCAGGCGGTCAGCTCCGGCCGGGCGAACACGTCCGGCCGGAAGGTGGCCAGCTCACCGGCGAAGCCCTGCTGGAAGGCCGCCAGGTTCGCCTGGAACCGGGCCACCGCCTCGTCCCACCGCCGGTCGCTGGCGTGCACTGTGGTCTGCCGGTCCGGCAACATTCCGCGTACGGCGAGCCAGGCGCCCGCCTGCAACTCGCTCACGGTCTCCGGGGCGGGCAGCTTCCGCAGCAACTCGACCAGGCGCCGGTACGCGGCGAGGTCGGCGCGGAGCCGTTCGAGCTCACCGGCGATCTCGGTGACCGCTGCGCCGTGCAGCCCGTCGAGGGTGCGGCAACCGCTGAGCGCCCACGGGTGCGCCGCCCGGAGCCGGGCCGACCGGGCGGCGGCCGGGAACTCCCGCAGTGTCGTCTCGACCTGCGCGCGTGCCGGGGCGGGTGCCTGCAGGTAGGCCACCGGGATCGGGGCGACCGGGCCGTCCCCGTACGCCAGGGTCTGCTCGTAGGCCGACCAGAGTGACATTCCGACGGGGTTGGTGGTGTGCACCTGGGCCGGGTACTCGGTCAGTGGGGCGAGCCGCGTCCGGTAGGCAGTCTCGACGGCCGTCCACGTGCCGTCGCCGCCCTGGTCGTACTGGTCGAGGGCGTCGCGCAACTGCTGGCGGATCGCGTTGAGGGACTGCTTGCGCCCGTGCAGGTCGAGCGCGAACGGCCCGAGGCCGATCTGCTTGAGGCGGCGCTTGACCACCTCCAGCGCGGCCTGCTTCTCGGCGACGAACAGCACCGACCGGCCCGAGCTGACCGCGCGGGCGATCATGTTGGTGATGGTCTGGGACTTGCCGGTGCCCGGCGGGCCTTCAAGAACGAAGGAGTGTCCGCGCTCGGCGCGCACGATGGCCTGCATCTGCGACCCGTCGGCGGGGATCGGCAGGTGCAGGTCCGCCTCGTCGACCATGACCTCGGCGTCGTCGGGGCGGGCCGGATCGTCGAAGGTGGCGCCGGACGACTCGACCAGGTGCCGGACGACGGGGTTCTCCATGAACCGGGGCCAGTGATCGGTGAGGTCCCGCCACATCTGGAAGGTGGAGAACTGCAACAGTCGAAGACTGGCGGTCTCGTCGATGCGGTAGTTGAGCCGGTTGTCGAGCAACCCCGTGTTGATCGCCGCGAGGGTCTTGGCGATGTCGATGCCGCGCTCGTCGAGGACCGGTCGCTCCAGCTCCGGGATTCGCACGCTGTGCTTGACCCGCAACCACTCGATCAGGCAGTAGTTCGGGCTGGCGACCTCGGTGCCGTCGATGATCATCGCGTACGGGCGACGGCCGCTGCCACCCTCGATGCGCACCGGTAGGAGGAACAGCGGCGCGTACGCCTCTCCCCCGGTCGTCTTCGTGTGCACCAGGGTGCCGATGGTCAGGTAGAGGTAGTTGCTGCCCGTCTCCTGCTCCATCGTGCGCGCCTCGCGCTGCAACGCGCGCATCGCCGTCTTGTAGCGGGCGTCGGTGACCGCGCCGTAGACCCGCCGGTCGGTACGCAGCTCCCGGGTCAGGATCTCGGCGTCGAGGTCCTGCGCCCGACGTGACCCGGCCAGCTCGTGGACCTGGCTGATGTCGTCCTGCGGGATGACCTGCACCTGCTTGCCATCGTGGATGAGGTCGTCGAGCAGGGCCAGCGCACCCGCCGGCACGTGCAGGTCCAGCCCACGACCACGCTTGGGCAGGTTGAGCAGCGGGTTACGCAGGCTCAGGTCAAGCAGCGACTTCTTCCACAGCTGGACGCGCGCCGGTGACCCGTCGGACTGCTGCGGGGCCTCCTCGCCCTCGTCGGCGAACTGGCGCAGCTTCGCGGCGGCGACGCCGGGCGGCAGGTCCAGGGACGCTGTTATCTCCGCCGTCGCCTCGGCGTCGACTGCGGCGGGCGTGATCAGTTCGTCGGGCGACGGCAGCGGCTGAATGCCGGAGCGATGGGCCAGGTGGACGTCGACAACGCCCTGCATCCGCTCACCGTCACCGCGGAAGTGGCCGAGCCCGACGCGTACCGCCTCGGTGAATGTCGCCGACTGCGCGCCCGGCCCGATGCGGGTCAGCTCGACCGGCACGGCACGGCCGGAGTCCACCATCGAGATCAGCAGGTTACTTTCGGTCACTGCGGCCGAGCCCAGCCGTTCCTCCTCCAGCAGGAAGCCGCCGAAGGCGTGCCCCGCGCTGATGAAGACGAGCGGGTGCAGCCCGGCCGCCTCCAGACACGCGGCGTACGTGACGGACAGGTCGAGGCAGTTGCCGAGCCGCCCGTCGAGCACCGCCGCTGTCGTCCGTACCTTTTGGCCGGTGTTCTCGAACGACGCCGGCAGAGTCTGGTAGGTGATCTCAAGTTGGCGCAACGCCTCGTACACCGCGCCGGCGATCAGCGCCGCCCGCTCCGAACCCTCCTGGTAGCCCTGCAACGAACCGGAGCCGGTCCGCGCGAGCAGGAGCTGGGCGGCAGCCCGCAGAACCGCCTCCACCGCCCGGGTGTTCGGCTGCACGAAAGCCGCCAGGCTGTCGTACAGGGCAGGGCTGTTGAACCACTCGTTGTGCGCCAGAACTCGTGACGGCGCGACCAGCCGCAGGGTCTGCTCCCCCGCCTGCACCCGGAGGATGTAGTCGACAGGGAACGCCTCGTCGGTGCGGTACAGCAGCACGCGGTCGGGCCTGAAGTCGAGGAAGTCGTCCCAACTCGTGCTGGCCCCGGGCCGCAACGGCGCGGTCAGGGTACGCGTCCACGGCTCGGTCAACGCCCCGTCCGGGCCTCGCAGTTCCAGCGTCACCGTGACATCGGTCAGCGGCACCGCACCTCGGTTGACGAGCGTGAGGTGACGCACCAACGGCACCCGGTTGTGCACCAGGGCGGCGTTGATCGCCGGCTGGACGATCAGCCCAACTTCGAGCTGGTCGTCGTCGGCGGTGAACTGCGCGAAGACGCTGTCGGACATGGGCGTTTCTCCAGGTGGGGAGACCGGGGAGGCCAGCCTAGCGGTCAACCGACCGGTGGAGATGGCCCCGGCCGTACGACGGCCGCGCTGCCGCCTGAGCGTGCTACCCGGGGCGCCGCCGGCTACCGGTACCCACCGGTGGGACAGGGGGTGACCCTGCCTCATCCCCATCGGGCGAATCACCAAGGCGCGAAGTCCGATGCACAGAGCTCAACGGTACTGACGCTGCTGGGCAGCAAGGATCTCCGACCTCACCTCCGTTGGCAGTTCAACCACCTCCACTTCTAGCCCGAACCCGCGCAGCGCCGCGGCAGCCCAGGAACGCGCGGTCGTGAAATGGTGGGCCGCCTTCGGGTCGGAGAGGCAGAGCACCAGGCGCGGCGGGTTCGGTAGCGACGAGGCCACGAACATCAGGCGGAAGGCGTCGGCGAGCACCTTGTGCTTCTGGGCGGACTTCGGCGGCCCCTGGTGTGCCCACGCCTCGACGAGGACGGTCAGGTTCTCGTCCGCCCCGTCGACCTCGACCCGGGACCCGTCCTCCAGCAGGAATCGCCGAGGGTTCAGCGCGCAGCCCAGTCGGACGCCGAGCAGCCCGAGCATCACGCTCTCGGCGTGCCGTTGCACTGCGCTGTCGCCGGCGGTCGGTGCCGGCCGAGTTTCCTGCCGCACGATCGGCGTCGACGTGCCGCCCTCCCCCGGGAGTTCGTTCACGATCTTGCCGGCAGGGCCGACGTATCTGCGGAGCCGACGGCTCTGTTCCAACCGGCGGCACACCTGGTTGATCGTCTGCCGCGGTTGCACGTCGAGCCGTCGGGCAAGTTCGTCGTCGTCGAGCGGCGTCCTGGTGCGCAGCAACTCCTGCACCACCCGCTCCGCGATCGTGAGGCCCCTCATCGACATCTGGTTCCCTTCGACTGGCTCGCTCACGGGCTGGTCGTCTGACTTCCGAACGCGTCGTCCGGCCCGTACGCCGTCCAGCGCCGGTCAGGTGGGCGCAACGGCGTGCCGCGTGAGTAGGCGGCGATACCGGTCATCAGGTTCGACCATGCCTCGGCCCGCCACGTGGCACCCGTCCGGCTGACCAGCAGCAGGCGTCTCCCGTTCCACCAGCCGTGCACCGCCGGCTCACCCTCGGACGCCACTTGGACGTCGGGGAAGTCGCGGAGGGCGTCGAGGGCGTCGATGACCGCCTGACGGGTGGTCCGGCCGCCGGTGACGCGGACGACGGAACCACTGTCGAGCCGGGCACCGGTGAGCCGGTCCACCGCGTCGTGCAACGCCGTGCGTCCCAGGATCCAGCCCAGTTCGGCCACGAAGTCGGTCTGCCCGAACAGCAGACCGAAGGTGTGTCCGCCCAGGCCGGCCGCGTACCGGCGGACCGTCTCCACCGGCACCGCCGCGAGCCATTCGGTCCATTCCACATACGCCTGCCGTAGCTCCTCGAATTGCTCGACGAGTTCGCTGTCCGGCTCGGTCCCGCGGTCGAGACCGCTGCGCAGCGCCACGAGCCCGATGGTGGCGAGGGCCGCGTGCTCGTCGTCCAGGCTCTCCTCCTGGTCCGTCATCCAGAGTTGCAGCACCACCCAGTAGAGGAGGTCGGACCAGTCGGCCGGATCCAGCCAGAGCCCGCCGGCGACCAAGGTCAGCACCAGCCGGCTGACGGCCAGCTTCGCCGGCAGCGACCACCCCTCCGACGCGTCGACCAGTCCTTCGATCTCACGTCGTAACCGGGTGCGCTGGCCTGGCGTGAGCGCGTCCAGCACCGTCGCGACAGGCGCCGCCCGGTCCGGTGAACCCCCCTCCGTCGTCCTCCGCTCCCCCTGGCCGGGCCGCCGCGAAGCGCCGTTGTCCTCGTCCGGATCGTCGAAGATCTCTTCGTCGGTCGGCGTTGGCCGGCTCCGGCCTTCCACGCCGAGGGCGAAACGCAGCAGCGCCGGCCCGACCGCCGCGGTGATCCGACCTTCGACCTGGCGCCGCCGGTTGCTGCCGGGCGGGGTGGCGATGCGGTCCGGGCGGACCGAGGCCAGGTGAGCGAGTGCCTCGACGAGCGCGGCCAGGTGTACCTGGTCGGCGATCACGAGCGGCAGCGACGTGTGTTCCAGCGGGGACGGGCGGTCGATGCGCGACAGCGCCGCAGTCACGTCGGTCACCACCACGTCGCGGATCTCGACGCCCATGTCGGTCGCCATGTGTACGGTCGCGCGCCCACCGGACAAAAGAGACCAGTCGGCCGCCGGGGCAGCGGCGTAGAGGTGGAGTTTGCCGTCGCTGTGTTGGTGGTCGAGCCGCAGCCCGTCGACCATGAGCCATGCCGGGGCCAGCTCCGCGTCGGCGAGAACGGTGGCCTCCACCCGCTCGACGTCGACGCGGACCCCGAGCACGCGGAGGGCCGCCTGCGAGGGGACGCGTTCGCCGGGTTCCCGTACGTGCAGACCCGCCGGCTGCGCCAGGTCCACTTCGTGGGCGGCTCCGGTGTCGATCAACGGGGCCGTCTCGGTCAGCAGGCCGAGCTCGCAGTTGCCACGCGTGGCCATGGTCCTGACCAGGGCGGCCATGCTGCAGTTGGCGCTGCCGGTCAGCGCCCACGACTGGTCGGCCGTTCTCCACTCCACGATCTTCGCGTGATGGTAGCGGCTGCTCTTCGGGGTGGCGACCACGCCCGCCGGCGCGCGTTTGACCACTCCGGCGAGGGCGTCCGGGTCGCACTGGACGTCCCGGGTGAGCAGAAGGTGCAGTTCGGCGGGTCCGAAGCGGTCGACCAGCCGGCGCAGCGCCTCCGCCCGCGGGTCGAAGAACGGGGCGGCGACCGCGAGCGACGTGACGGGCGTCCCCGGCACCGGAAGCTGCTCGATGATCGGACGCGCCGCCGTCGTCACCAGCGTCGGCTGGCCGGGGCCCTGCTCCGCCGGACGGGCGGTGAGCAGCGCCGCGACTCGGTCGAGGCGTTCCCGACCGAGGTTCTCCACCCAGACCGCAGCGGGCAGTCGACTCAGCCAGGTAGCGAGGTCATGGAACAGTTGCGGCACCGTATGGCCTGCGCCGCGCAGCAGCGTCCAGACCTCCGCGTTGTGGTGCCAGCCCGACGGGGTGGCGTTGCCGGACCCGATGGCAACCACGGCGTCCGTCTCGGAAGCGATCACCACGAGCTTCGGGTGGAAGGCCCCGCCTCCCTTGCAGACGACCGGTAGGGCCAGGTAATCGGCCCGGCGGGGCCCCTGGGTGAGCTCGTCGGCGTCGTACAGGATGGTGGTGCGGGCGCGGACGGCCTGCGCCTCCCGCAGGCAGACGTCCTCGAAGAAGGACAGGTCACAGGTGTACGTGAGGACGAGAACCTCTTCGGCGTCGGCGAGCGGTCGGCCGCGCAGCAGCGCCGGCGGGGCGGCTCCCCGCAGGTTCTCCCACGGCGTCACGACGTCACCTCCGTGGCGTGCCGGCCGGGACGCCAGGTGCCGCCATCGTGCGCAACCACACCCAGTTGCTGCATGACGTTGGTGAAGGTCGGCAGCCGGAGGGAGACCGCCCCCCGGCCTTCCCGGCCTTCCAGGCGCCACCGGTCGCCGACGCGGCGCAGGCGGGTGGGCAGGCGCAGGCCATACCGGGTCCACTGCATCTTTTGCCGGCTCACCGATTCGGCGCGTTGGAACAGCGCGGCAGCGAGGTCCGAGACGGCATCGGCCAGCGGGCGTTCGGCGTCGCGATCGAGCCACGCGACGACGTAGCCGGGGCCCAGGTCGTCGGGGAACGTGCCGACGAAGGCGTCCCGGGTCACCGGGTCGAGATGGTCCAGCCGTCGGGCGCCGACGGCGAGCAGCTGCAGCATGCCGAGCACAGTCCAGTCGTCAGCGTCGAGCGCGTCGTCGTACAAGTCGTGCTCGACCGGCAGCGGGGTGCCGGCGTGGTCGATCACTGGAGGGAGGCCGTCGACGAGCGCCTCGCGGACGGTTGCGTCCGGAAGAGCGCGGACGAAATCGGCGATCGCCTGCTCAAGGGTGCCGGTGCTGGACAACGGCGACACCAACCGCGCCCAGATCAGCCGCCACGCCCAGACCGACCAGTTACGCAGAAGCGCACCACGCCAAACGAGGGCATGTGGGTGCAGGTCCTCGCCCACCAACTCCAGCAGCCCTGGCCGGAAGCAGCACCACCGATCCATGGACATGTCGATCGACTCCGCCTCGACCTGCTCGCCGGTGAGCGCCCCCACCAACAGCGCAGCGCTGCGCCGATGGGTTCTGGCGTAATCGAGGTGGCCGCGGTCGACGAAGTAGGCGTTCCGCACGCACGTGCCGTCGGGGGCGTCGCCGATGGTGCAGACGCACAGGTGGCGCAGGGCACCGAGGTCCGCCACGGAGAGCGGCCTCTCCCGTTCCGACACGCTCAGCACCTCGTCGAGGGCAGCGAGCTGGTCGGCGTCGGCCGCCGGCCCGGGCAGGGGAATCCGTCCCCCATCGGTGAGACCGAGCACCGTCTCAATCCCCGCGTACGTCTGCAGATATCCGCCAGGTACTCGGCTATACGCGTCGGCCACTCGACCGACATCGACGGCACGCTGCCGGTCCAGTTCGGGCCGAATCGTGTTCACGCCGTGTGACCCGAAGGATCCCGCCCGTAGGTGGTGGTCGTCGCCGCTCTCGCCGTGCGTAACCGACACCGCGCCCAGCACGACCTCAGCGCGGCGGACCAGCGCGCGGAACTGTCCCAGGTCCGCCTTGTCTGTCCAGCCACGCCGCTGCGCCTCGATCGCGAGACGGGCGTGCAGGGCTAGGTAACGGGCGTGGGGGGTGGTGGTGATAACGCCAGGAATCAGCCCTGCGGCGTGCGTGCCGATCACAGTCTCGACGGCGAGCGGCTGGCGGCCGGTGTCCTCCGGAGTGTCGGGTTTGAGCGTCCACGCTGGACCCTGCATCGCGGTCACCAGTGCTTCCCCGGGTTCTTCGGCTGGTCGACGAGGTCCATCGCGCTACGGAAGCAGACGGACACGACGCGGCCAGCGAAGTGACGGATAGCCGACATGCTTGTGTTGTCAGCGGCGTAGGCGGCGGTTGCTGAGGCCGTGGTGGTAAACGCCGAGCAGACAGCGAATCACCAAGGCGCGCTGCGGCGACATCCTCGATTCCGATGGGTCGGCACGGGCGGGCGAGCTGTTGGCGAAGCTGCGCCAGAGCGGCTATGACGTCACCCACGACGAAGGGCTGGGTCGGTGAGAGTCCCGATCCGGAGAGGGCACGGCGACTGCTTCGCAAGCACCGCTACGCCTGGTGACGTGTCCCGAGCGGTCGGGGGCGCATTGACGGGAAGCCGTCAGAACAACCTCGGGATACGCCCTTCGTCAACCGTGGTGAGCTTGGCGGCTCCCTGTACCGGCAGGACGCCGCTAGCCGCCAGGTCTGCCACGGAGATCAGCCGCCCGACGCAGATGCGATCCAGTAGCTCCAGCTGCCGCGGTTCGGCAGCCACGCAACCGCCGAGCACCGCGAGGATCTCCAGCAGCTCGTCGGTGAGGTCGCTGCTCCAGCGGTTCAGCTCCTCGTCATCCAGCGGGGAGGAGCGACGTCGGTGGCGTTGGTGTGCGCAGCGATAGTTGAACCAGTGCCGGAGAACTCTCATCCCACCGACGTCGTACTCCCAGACTCGACGGTGAACGGGAGCGATGTGCCCGCTGCCGACCAGCAACGTCTCGCTGTCCGTATCCCAGGAGATGCTGTCGGGGAGGGCTCCCGGCTCGTCCGGTATCGCTGCCCGCACCTTCGGCACCGCCTCATCGACGAAGTCGCGGAACGAGGTCGGGCGCTCACCCAGGCTGATCTGCCCGAAGGTGTGCAGCCACAACACCTCACGACCGATCGACACCGCTGCGGCCCAGAGTTCGGTATCCGCGGTCAGCGGCACCCGTACGCCGGGGTGCTGCAGTTCCTCCCGAAACCGCTCGGTGTAGCCGGGGTGGGCGGTGACTGCGGCGACGTAGGCCATCACATCGGTGGCCGCCACCTCGGTACCGAGCGTTCCGGTCAGCATTACGCACAGCTCTGGGACGATGTTGGGCCGGTCGGTCGAGGTGTCGCAGTAGAGCGGGAAGACCCGCCCGCTGCGTCCATTGTAGTGGTGCAGGTCGGGTATCAGCTGGGTGAAGGTGACACCCGGACCGCTGTCGATCGGCTGGCTGTTCTGCTCGGTCAGGTAGATCTGGTGCGGTGACCGGACTGCCCACAGCGGTGGCCGTGGCCTCGCCATGAGCCGGCTGTCCGGCAGCACCCACTGCCGGTCGAAGGAGCGGTAGGCGACCCTTACCGCCGTCGGCGCTGGGCCCGTCTCCGCCGCGAGCGGCCCGGCCGGTTCCGGCAGCCCGGGCAGCGGACGGACGACGCTGTCGAGCGTGAGGTCCGGGGACTCGGGCAGCATCCGGCGACGGAGGTCCTCCCGGGCTTGGATGAACTTGCGCCAGCGGCGGCCGAGGGTGTCGGCGTCTGGGGAGTAGATCCAGGTCCTCCCTGCCGTGACGCCGCGGGACGACTCGGGAAAGAGCTGCTTCAACCCCGGGTAGCGATGCCAGTCGGTGTCGGACTCCGGCAGAAACGGTTCCCGCCAGTCCGCGCGGCACCGCTGCCATCCCGGGTCGGCGAGGCACAGCTCCTGCAACCGCCGGAGCTTGTCTTCCCGCGCGCCGGCCAGGGCGACCGTCCTGACCGTTGCCGGAGTTGTCCGGTCACCCTGGCCGTAGCGGGCGAACACCGCAACGCACAGCTGCCGCCCCACCTCCGGCCCGAAGAGGCGGGTGTGCTGCTGCGGCCGGTTCCCCTCAGGAGAAAGCTCGATGATCCACCCTTCGTCGCAGGTCCGCCGGAGGTACTCCCGCATACCCTCGAAGGACTTGCCCTTGACGAAGCTCGACGGCGTCACGAAGGCCACGATCCCCTGCGGCTCCCCGGGGTGGGCCTCGAAGGCCTTCCACAACGCCCAGCGCCAGAAGCACCACGGCAGCCCGTAGAGGTCCGACTCGTAGCGGCCTCCGCCAGGCACCCGAAATTCGTCGAGTGAGGGCCGATCCGGACGGGTCCCCGGAAGGAGGGGAGCCTTCCGCCGCTCTTCGATCCACGGTGCTCGGCCTCGCGTGTTCTCCACGTGCGGAGGGTTGCCCACCACAACCATGACCGGCATCTCACGCTTGATCCGGTTCGCCTCCAGGCGAGAGCGTTCGATGACCCGGTACGCCGCCCGCAGCCGGCCCTGCTGAGTATCGGGATCTTCCAGCGCGTCGGTGAGGAACCGGTACTCGGATGAGGGAAGTTCGGTGCGGAACTGCGCCTTCATCGCCTGATGCAGCCGAAGTTCGGTTACGGCGTAGGGCGCGGCCTGGATCTCGAAGCCAACGAGGCGCTGTTGAAAGAACTGTCGCAGCCGTGGGCCCCGCGCACCCGCGCCCTGCTTGGCGTCGATCGTCGCCGAGACCGCTCGTAACACCTCAACGAGGAAGGTTCCGGTACCCATGGCGGGATCCACGACAGTGACATCGTGGGCGGCGAACCCCCACGCGCGATCAAAACGGTCACGCAGAATCTCGTCAACAAAGTCGACGACAGCACCCGCCACGGGCTGTGGTGTGTAGAAGGAACCGCTGCGCCGCCGCAGCGTGGGGTCGTAGGTGGACAGGAAGCGCTCGTACAAGTCGGCGTGGATATCGCGCCGCCCATTTTCGATGCTGCTCCAGTCGACACAACCGATAACCCGCGACAAAGTGTCGATCATGCGCAGCTCGTAGGCTGCGTCGTTGTCGGTCAGCACCGCCAGTGCCCGGCCCATGAGCGAGTGCTTCTTGCCGAGCAGACGTGCGATCTCGTGGAGCGGGGTCTCGTCGAAGACGATCCCGTCGACGCGCGCGAGGAGAAGTGCGAATGTGACGGTCTGAGCGTAGGCGTCCGCGAATCCGGCGTCGTCCAGATCGGGGAAAAGTAGCTCGCGCCAGTCGTCTGCGAGCAGCGACAACTCCTCGTGGGCCACATCGCGGGTGGGGTCCGCGAGGATCGCACCGACCTCGTCTCGCAGCAGCCGGCACAGCCCGGCGACGATTCGGATCAGCTGGGCCAGCGTTCGCGGCTGTTCGGGCTGCCACAGCAGAAACTCCTGGATCAGGGCTTCGAACTCCGGCCCGGTCGCCCGCAGCGGGCGCCGACCGCCGGAGAGGTCGCCTTCCAGATGGACGACGGAGCCGGCCAGTTCTCCGTAGGTGTATCGCGCCCAGGCAACGCCGTCGGAATAGAGGACGTTCGGTAGGGCCTTGAGCTTCTCCCACTGCAGGCGCTCACGCTTTGTGGGGCGACGCCAGGTCGAGGGGACCCCGCGCCCGTTGGCCTTCAGTTCGACGTACCCCACGCGAACTCCGCCGACGTCCACAGCGAAGTCGGGGCGCGCGCGCACCACGTCGAGCCGGACCTCTCCGTAGGGAACCGCGTCGACTCCCAGGTGCCGGCCCATACGACGAAGCAACTCTTCCAGAGGACTGCGTAACTGATCTTCGGGATCACCACCCCGACCGGTCTTCTCGGCGACTCGGGCACCGAAGGCAGCCACTGCCTGGGTGGTGGGATCTGGCACCAGCCGTAGCTGACGCTCACTGGAAGGCGTATGACGGCGACGTGCGGGACTACCCATGAATCCCCCTGCAGCCGTTGGCTGGCCCTTCAGGATTACCGGCGCTTCACGCCGAGTACATCCTGCAATCGATCGATGGCGATGCGTGATTGCGGCTCGTAGGATCGGTACCGCCTATGCCCTGATCAGTAGTAACAGCACGCGCACCCGCGCCGCAGGTATCTCGGGTTGGATCGGCTATCAGCGGCGTAGGCGGCGGGCCTGGCGCAGTTGAACCGCGCCGAGTACGACGCGCTGAAGGAGTACCTACGGAGGATTTCGCCCGCCCTCGACAGGTCGCGCTCGCATGAGATGGAGCAGTTCGTCTTTGCGCGGGTGCGCCGGACCCGCGTACCAAGGTCCATCGTGGACCAGAAGCTCCGCATATCTCCGGCTTCGCACCTCTCAGCGGCGCAGGCGGCGCGAGCAGGCGCCCTCATGGCCCTCTCGGAGCAGGCACCGCCGGCCGGCTGGCATGCGCAGGTCACAGAAGACCCGGTGCCGGACGAGCTGATGGTCCTCTTCGGAGACGGTGGTCTCCCCCGGGTCGGTCATCGGCAGCACCAGCATCCACCGGCCGATGACCCGGGCCAGGCGTTGCGCGGCAGACAGGTCGGTGGAACGACCGGCAGGTGGATGACGTACCGCTGGCTCATCGGGCCTGGTCCCGCTCGTTGTGGGCGCGGGTCTGATCGGTCTGCCAGCGACGTAGGCCGGCCTTGATCCGGGCGGTCTCGCGGCGGCTCTCGGCGAGAGCGGCGTAGACGGCGGCCATGTCGACGGCGACCCGGTCGAGGAAGGCGTACACGTCGTCGGGGTTCAGACCGCGACGTCCGAACCCGACCGGCGGGAAGCGGCGCTCACGCACCTGCCACGGCAACAGACTGTTGTACGCGCCGGAGCGGTAGGTCGCACCACCGCTCGCCGTCCCTGGTCGCTGGTTTCTGGCGTTCATGTCTGCCTGCCTTCCTGCCCTCCAGGGATCTTCGGAAATGCACGGCGGCCGTTCGGGGGGACCGGCCGGCCGTGCTGTGATCAGCCTGCGACAGTCCGCAGTGGAAACGCAACGTTCTAAACCGCAATTTCGCTGTTGTGCATTGACTTTCTTTGCTGAAACCCGTAGGAGTTGCAGGAGCAGGTCACGCAGTGTTGCGTGTTGGAACCAGGGAGTGTGCGGATGCCTGACGACATCGGATCGACTGTGCCGCGCCGGCAACTCGGCAGGCTGCTGCGGCAGTTCCGCAACGAGGCCGGGGTGACGCTCGACGCCGCCGCCGAAGCCCTCGAATACAGCCGGCAGAAGATCTGGCGCCTCGAATGCGGCCAGGGCTCCGTCCGGGTTCTCGACGTCAAGGCGATGTGCGAGCTGTACGGGGTGTCGCCCGAGATGACCGAGGCGATGCGCGGGCTGGCCGCGGAGACGAAGTCGAAGGGCTGGTGGCACGCGTACGGCGATGCGGTCCCGAACTGGTTCGAGCTCTACGTCGGCCTGGAATCCGCCGCCGCCCACCTCCGCCGTTATGACGAGTCGCTCATCCCTGGACTCATGCAGACCAAGGAGTACGCCCGCGCGCTCTACCGCCTTGGCGGGATGCTGGGCGAGGAGGAACGCGAGCGGGCCGTACAGGTCCGACTTCAACGGCAGGCATTGCTCTCTCGGCGATTGCCAGCAGCTCCCAGGCTTGAGTCCGTGCTGTCTGAGGCGGTCCTCCGCCGTGGCGTTGGCGGCTCACCGGTCATGACCGAACAGCTCGCTCACCTCATCAAGCTGTCCGAGCTACCGAACATCAGCGTCCGGGTGCTGCCACTGGCAGCAGGCCCCCAGCCCGGAGCGGTCGCGGGATCGTTCGTCATCCTCGACTTTCCGACGACCAAGGGTGGCCGCGCCGCGCCGGAGCCGTCCGTCGTCTACAGCGAGTCGTTGACCGGGGCGCTCTACCTCGATAAGCCTGACGAGTTGGCCGCCTACCAACGCGTCTGGCGAGGGCTGGATGCGCTGGCCCTCGGCGAGGCAGAATCGACTGACATGATCAAGCGGATCGCTGGGGAGATGCGGCATGACTGACCTGACCGGCGCCGTCTGGCGCAAGAGCACCCGCAGCGGCGACAACGGCGGCGACTGCGTCGAGGTCGCCACCAACCTGCCCGACGTCGTTGCCGTACGCGACTCCAAGGATCAGGCCGGTCCGGCCCTCACCTTCACCGCCCAGGCATGGGCAGATTTCATTGCGACCGCTGGACGAGGACGACGCCCCAGCTAACTCCGGCCTCACCGCCGCCCACTGGCGAGCCACTGTCGAAGACGACGCCGGACACCTACTCGGCGAGGTGACGACCGTCGGTGTGGAACTTGTCCAACACCACGTACGTTCGGCGCATCGCTTCGCACGTTGCGGGATTTTCTGAGTTGCCGGCCAATGTCATCCTGGACATTGTGTTCCGGCGCGCACGGCCAGTCGGCAGCCGCGAATGATGACCGACCGCATCTGAGATCTGTGCCGCCCGCCAATCGAAACCGAATCAGTCTCGACCGGCCAGCCAGCACGATACCCGGAGTGGAGGTCGTGATGTCCCGGACAGTCCGACTTGGCGTAGCCGGAGCGGCGGCTGCCGCACTGGTCGCCGTCTTGGCACTGGCCGCGAACACGGCCACCACGAGCGCGCATCTCGCAGTCGCCGGGGGCGGCCTGTCACTTGCCACGGCCGCCGTCTTATGGGCCGCGGCGAATGCCCGTCGACGGCCTACGGCGCCCGACGTCCCAGAATCCAGCCCAAGACGACACGCGTTCGTCAGCTACTCCCGCAGCGACATCGGGTACGTCCGACGGCTCGTCGCATTCCTTCGTGAGCTCCACATCGACGTATGGATGGACGACCAGATCCCCAACGGGACCCGATGGGACCAGGTCCTCAAGGAAAGAATTGATACAGCAGCCGTGATTGTCCTGGTCATGTCCCCCTCGGCAGAGGAGTCGGATTGGGTGAACGCTGAGGTTGATCGAGCGCGGGCCCAAGGCAAGCCGCTCTTGCCACTGCTACTCAAGGGCGACGTCACGTTTGGTCTCAGCCGCATCCAGCATGAAGATGTGACGGGCGGACGGCTGCCCAGCACGGACTTCGTACGCCTGCTGCGTGAGCTCACTGACGCCGAGCAACCACCGCGCTCGGTACCGCCACCGGATGGTGCCCCTCGACGGTTGCTCCCGATTCCCAGTGAGAAGTACGTGGATGTCGGCCAGTTCCTGGCCGGACTCGCCGATAGTCGTCACCGCCGGATCGACGTGCTCGTCGGGATCGACGAATCAGGGAAATCAACGCTGCTGCGAAAGCTGGTCATGGACTATCGCGACCAGGGCGATGAAGTTCGTTACCTCGATCTGTCTCTGATCGACTGGCACCAAGCCCTGCTGACGCAGCCGGCAGCATCTGTCGTCTTCATCGACCACCTTGATCGAATCACGGAGGGTGAACGATTTCGGGCCGCTTTCGACATCTTCGACCGGGTGCTACCCGCGCTCTTCTCGGCAGGGCTGTCCCGCCTGATCCTCGCGCTCAGCACGGACTGGCGAGTGGGCTTCACCGAAGTCTACCGACTGCCACCGGAGGTGATGCTCAACAAGGCTATGCCCGACGTGCCGTTTGAGGCTCACTATCTCCGTACATATTCGGACGAGGAACTCACGACACTCTGCGGTGAGCTCGGCCTCGACGCCGACGAATTTCGTGATGTCTCGCTTCGCCGGGCCGGAGTCCTGGCCATGGCCTCCAACACGTCTGAACAGTGGCCGCACGCGACCCCGTCTCGCATCCGTGACATATTGGCGGCGCGGTGGATCGAGGCAGGCAACGGTTCACTTGACCGGGACGCGCGCCGTGCTATGTGGGAGCTGGTGGGAGCACTTACACTGCGGGGCGAACTGTTCGTCCTTGGCCTGGAACAGCTCGCTCACCTGCTAGGCGATCGGTTCGACCGCGCGCACCTGCGCGCCCAGATCGGCGGTCCGTTGCGTTGGGAGGCCGAGCACGTGGAGCCAGACTCGCCGGCGTGGGCCGACCTCGCGGCCGCCCGGGTTTTGCGTAGTGTCATCGGCGAGCGCACCACCACTCCGATCATCACGCCGCTGCGCACTTCCGTCCTCGACACCCTGAGGGATTTATACGATCCGGGCGACCTGACCACCCAAGTCGACCGGAAACTGACCTCCCTCGCCGGCACAGACTTCAGCGCGATGGGATACCTGGGTCCCGTTCTCGCTACGCTGCGTGCACACCTCTCCCCAGATCAGCTGCTCGTCTTCCGCGACCTGTCCTTGCAGGGCCCGGACCATTCCGAGGTACGGACGATCGGACCGCAAGTAGCTGCCGCAGTCGAAGAAGCGCTGTTGCACGCGATGCGGCGCTCGCTGCCCGACCTCGTCCGGATGCTGAATGAAGTTCCAGCCACCGAACGCAGCGCGTACCGGGGCGGGAGTCGCATCTGGCTGACCGCTCGGTCGTGGGCCTCCGGGCTGCCACTGCGGGCCTCGGCTGAGTCGACCCTCGCGGAGCTGTTGCCGCACGACAGCTCGTGGCGCTACGAAGACATCCTCGATATCGCGGTGACCGGAGCGACCACCAAGATGATGGACGGGAATGCGGCAGCGTTACACGCGTGCCTGAGCGCCCGTCATGACCAGGCCGAGCAGTACCTCGCGGACGTCTGGGATGGGGTCAACGACGGCGCGTGGGACCAGATCGACGCCACTACGCGGGCCTATGTCGCCTCACTGGACCTGCCTCCTGCCATGACCGGCAGTCTGACGGCGATCGACTGTCGACTGCAGCGCGCCCACCTGGGTGCTCAGGACGTCCAGGCGTGGCGGCTCATTGACTGCGAGTTGCTACTCGCCGACTTCCGGTCATGTAGGAACGTCGAGCTGGCTGACTTCAGTGGATCCAACTGGTGGTCCGCGATACTTCCACCACCGGCGCGTTACCACCTGTCGCGGTCCTCTGCCGATCCGCGCTTCCTGGCCTGGTGCGCGGCCCCGCCATGGAGTAATCCTTACTACACGAGTCAGTGGCCCACACCCTTCGACTGAAGGGACCACATCCCATGCCCACGCTAGCCAACGAAAAGATCCGCCTGATCGTCACCGCGAAATGCAATCTCGACTGCTTCTACTGCCACAACGAAGGTCAGGCCAAAGAAGAGACCTTCATCTCTCCGGAGCAGGTCGAGGTGATCAGCGGCGCACTCGACGCAGCCTCGCTGCGGGCGTCGGAGGTCACCATCAGCGGCGGCGAGCCATTGCTCCACCCGGACTTGGCCGAGATCATCGGGCTCGCCGACACCTTCGCCGATCACGTCACGATGGTGTCCAACGGTGTCCTGGCACGCCCGGCGCAACTTGAGATCCTCGCTCACAGAGGCCTCCGGAAGCTGCGCCTCGGCATAGATTCCCTCGACGACACAAAGCCGCGGCCGTCGCCCGGCAGGCTGGCGGCACCATTCCGGATTCAGGATCTGGTGGCTTCGGCGCGGGCGCTCGGACTTCTTGTCGACCTGAACACCGTAGTGACCCGGTATAACCGGAATCAACTCGGTGACCTGACGCGCTTTGCAGTCACAAACGGGATGTCGATCAAGTTTTTCGAGCATGTCGAGGTCGACGAGTACGGCACGGTGAACAGCGTCGGCGAAATGCTGCCGCGCCCGCAGGTGCCGGTGGAGCACGTGGAGCGGCAGATCAACCAGGCTCTGGGGACTACTGTCGAGCTGGTCGCGACACCCGAGTTCGGGGAGTCCAACCTCGCGTGCTGGGTAGACGGCGTCGAGATCCGTTACTGTCGTTACCTCTGCGCGTTCGGCCTCTGCTGGCTGACCGGCACCCGTATAGATCCGCAGGGGTTTGTCTACAACTGCATGGTCAATCGAGGGCTGGACCGGCTAGGGGACCCCGCACCATCGACTGTCCTCGGCGTCCTGGACCGGGCCTCTGCCCGACCGTGCAAGGCCAGGATCCGGAGCGGCTCGTGATTCTTGCTGTTGAGGGTCTGGACGGCGTTGGTAAGACCACTGTGTGCCGCCTTCTCGCCGCGCGACTCGATGCGCCGTACATCGGCCTGCCACCTCCCGAACTGCTACTGAAAACAACAACTCTGTTCCGTCGTCACGACTCGCTCGCACGGTATCTCTACTACCTGAGCGCGATCGCCGCGACGGATGCCGCGGCCCAGCCGGATGTGCTCGTGATCGCCGACCGGTATGTCGCGTCGGCCCATGCGCTACACCTTCACGTGGCCGGGGAGGCCGCCCAGATCCTGCGCAATCTGCCACTTCCGGCCCCGACGCTCACGTTCTACCTCACCGCCGACGAGCAGAGCAGACGTGCCCGCCTCAGCAGTCGATCCGTGCCCCTCGACCCCTTCGAACAGGCGCTCAACGAGAGCGAGTCTTTTCGAACGGCCGTCGCGCAGCGGCTGCAGTCCGGCCCGAACACTCACGTGATCGACACGACCGGGCAGACAGCCGACGATGTGGCGGATGCCGTTGTCAAGATCTGGGACAGGGCGGTTCACTGTGGCCGGGATGCCAGCACAGAACACTAACCAGGAGTTCTACTGCGGCGTGCAGTGCATCGTGCTGCAACGCCCGCAGCATGCGGCCGCCGCGCGGGTCCTTCTCGGCCTGCGGTACCGCACGGCAGGCGAAGGGCAGTGGGCCCTGCCCGGCGGGCATGTCGAATGGAACGAGTCCCCGGTCGAGACGGCGCGGCGGGAGCTTCTTGAGGAGACTGGCCTGCTCGGGCAGGCCGCAGTCATCGGGCCGACATTTTTCACCTATGGCACAGAAATTCCCTATGCCCACGTGCCTGTGCTGTTCGAGTCGACGCTCGGCACGCATCGGGTCGTACCTGAGGAGCGTTTCTCGGCACTCGACTACTTTTCGATCGATGCGCTGCCGAGGCCGCTGTTCGAACCGTCCAGACTCGCCCTCAGCGGAATCGCGACGACACCCTTCAACGCGCACTTCGGGGGGAGCACCGGCGCCTCCGTCCTGAAGGTCGACATGGCACTGCTCGACCCGGACCATCACCACAATCGCGCCTACACCGCGCTGCTGCTCTGTGACCAAGCTCGAAGCACCGTCGCTTCGACATGGAGTGACCGGCAGCGGCTGGCTCGCCCGTCACAGCGCTTAAGCTATCCGACCGTTGACGAGGGCATCAAGAAGTTCCAGCAGCTCATCCGGCGGAAGCTGCGGCAGAACTACTACGTCACCGGCGTTGGCGGCGACCTGCCGGTCGAATGGATACTGGGCCTGTTGTCCAATGGCGACGACCTTCAGATCGTCAGCAAGGCACTGCTGCGACGCCTCGTCAAGGACGACGAATTCCGGCGACTCTTCATGCAGGACGCGCACCTCTACACGCCGGGCATCGGAGAGCCCCTCGACACGCACGGCGCCAAGCAAGAGGTCTTGTTCGAGCTGTGATCCGGGCGACCGATCACCACCGCGACCTCGTAACGATCAGGTCTGGCCCAGATTTCGGCCCACGTCAGGGGGCACAATATATCTCGCAGACCGGGCTGCAGGAATTGCGGATCGATGACCGAGTTCAGTCGACCCTGTCCACAATAGCGGGCCGAAATTTGTCCGACATACGACCACGACAATTCGGGCCGGATAGACGACAGCGCGCCTCTTCGCTCACCGGGCTAACCTTTTCCCGTCCGCCCAATTAGGCAGCGAGCCCGGAGGTGCATGTCATGTTCATCGTGGCGACCCAGGACCCGAACACCCGCCGTCAATCCGAGGGAGCCGAGTCGGGGGCGGCCGTGTGGGGCGCCCTCCTGCCCATCGACGCCGGGCTCACGCAGGCCCAGGCCGATCGGCAGTTGGCCACCTACCTGGCCGGGGTGCAGGCAGGTGAGCCACTGTGCATCCGCGCGCACGGCAACGACGAGGAGATCGGTGACGCCGAGGCGGGCGCGAAGGACTGGGGTTGGACCTACAAGAAGCTGGCCCGGATGCTGGCCACCCACTTGGCTGCCACACCGAGCGTGGTCCTGATCCGCTCGTGCGCCGAGAAGGTCACCAACTTTCCCACGCAGATGGCGGTCCGCCTGGAGTCGAACTGGCCGGGCGCGAACCACCTCGACGGAGTCGCCATCTACGGCTACAACCTGTCCGTCAACATCAGCACGCCGGTCCCCTCGCCGCAGCAGCTGACAAAGAACGTTCAGGTGCAACCGGTCGTCGTCTCGTTGTGACCGGCGACCGCACCGCGCAATTCGCCCCGCACGCCGCTCTCTCGTAGAATTTGGTTATCCACGCGGCAAGCCGGCGCATTCGTACGGGCTCTGGCCTACGCGATGCGCCGACGTACCGAGCCTCGGCGTCAACTCGTCTGCCTGTGCTCACGCAATGACCCTGGGCATGCTGGTCGCGTGCGGCCTGACCCGAACCCGCCACGAACTCTAAAGCTCACCCAAACCATTCCACCCCCGACAGTACGCCGGCAGACAGCGCGTGGGAATTGCGCGCTGATGGCTCATGTCGGGGGTGTCTTGTATGGTCAGAGGCCTAGTGATCGCGCGTGTCAGCGCCTATAGAAATCGATTCTTGAAGGCAACGATCACTCGTTTCACCGATGGTGTCCTGATGTAACAAAATGCAACACGGAGAGGGCGGGAGCCGATGGCCGACGACATGGGATCGACAGTGCCGCGACGGCAGCTCGGGCGAGCGCTGCGCGACCTACGCACCGAGGCGCGGATGACGCTGGACGGCGCGTCCGAGGCGATGCAGTTCAGCCGGCAGAAGCTGTGGCGCATCGAGACCGGCCTCGGCCCGGTCCGCTCGGTGGACGCCAAGGCCCTGTGCGACCTGTACGGGGCGACGCCCGACCTGACCGGCGCCCTCGCCGCCCTGGCCGCCGAGACCAAAGCCAAAGGCTGGTGGCACTCGTACGGCGACGCCGTCCCCGACTGGTTCGAGCTCTACGTCGGCCTGGAATCCGCCGCATCCTTCATCCGCCGCTTCGATGAAGCACTCATCCCCGGACTGCTCCAAACGCGCGACTACGCCATGGCGATCTACCAGCACCGCCACGAGGTGACGGAAGAGGAACGCCAGCGTTTGGTTGAAGCACGACTGCAGCGGCAGACCCTCCTCCATCGGCGACTGCCTCGGGCGCCCAAACTCGAAGTGATCCTGGCCGAGGCAGCACTGCTCCGCAGGGTTGGCGATGCGGCAACCATGGCCGACCAGCTTCGTCGCCTACTGGAGGTCGGGCAGATTCCTAATGTCTCGGTCCGAGTCCTTCCGCTGACTGCCGGAATACACCGAGGCGCTGAGGCGGGCACCTTCGTCATCCTCGACTTCCCACCCGGCAACCGGACCACCCCCGAACCGCCGGTCGTCTACTGCGAGTCGTGGACGGGAGCGCTGTACCTCGACCGAGCCGAAGAGTACGCAGCCTATGAGCAGGTGTGGGCGAGCCTCGATGACTTGACCCTCGATGAGGCACAATCGAGCCAGCTCATCAATAAGATCATCGGAGAGGTCCACCATGGCTGATTTGATTGACGCCCAGTGGCGCAAGAGCACCCGCAGCGGCAGCAACGGCGGCGATTGCGTGGAGGTTGCCGACAACCTGCGCGGCTTCGTCGCCGTACGCGACAGCAAGGACCCGGCCGGGCCCGCCCTGACCTTCTCCCCCGCCGCCTGGACCAGCTTCGTCCGCTCCACCAGATCCGAGCACTGAGTCCTACACCAGATGGGAGCGCGCCCTGCATGCCTGCCGGACGCGCCCCCGTCGCCCAACTGGCCCGGCCGTCGCGGTCTTCGCTAGAGGTCGGGTCCGCGCCGGATCTGGGCGATCCGCCTGTCCAGGGTCCTGACGTGAGCGGAGCCCGGCCCGTACTCCGCGACGAGAGCCGGCCGAAGCGCCTCGAGATGTCGAAGACCCTCGCTGGTGCGGCCGACGGCGGGCAGCATCATGCCGAGGCGGTAGGTGGCGTCCCGGTGCAGGGGGTCGTACGGCTCGGCGAGGGCGAGGAACTCGGTGAGCTGCTTGACGGCCTCGTCGATGTTGCCGATCTCGGCGTGACTGACGCCCGAGTAGTAGTAGAGAACGGTCAGCTCGTCCCCACCGTTGACCTTCGGGAGAATTTCGTCGAGGACGGCCGCCACCCGACTGAACTCGTCGGCGAACCACAGCGTCGATGCCAGAGCCACCTGCATCTCCAGCTTCAGCGCCGGCTCGGCGGCCGCCCGCCCCACCGCCTCGTCGAGCAGATCGATGGCCTGCTGGAACTGCGAATCCTGGACCAGGTCGCCAACCTGCTGCTGGATCTCGATCGCCTCGTCGACGCTCAGCGGCGCCGAGGTCGTCGATGTCGGCTTCGGAACGGGGGCGGCTCCCCGCTGACGCGGCGCGGGTGCGAGTGGGCGGAGGAAGGGACGGCGCGGGTCACGGTTGCCGCCGGGTCCAGCGGGACCGGGCTGGGCGGCGATCGGAAGCAACGTCTCGTAGACGTCCTCTGCCGAGGGGCGGTCAGCGGGCCGCTTCGCCAGCATTCGTGCGACCAGGTTGTCGAGGTCGGAGGGCACCTCGGCGCGCAGCGCCCGCGCCGTCGGCGCCGGGGTGTTGACGTGGTGATCCTGGTAGGAGCGGCTGGTTGTCTCCAGGAACGGCACCCGGCCGGTGAGGGCCTCGTACAGGACACACCCCAACGCGTAGACGTCGCTCGCCGGCCCGACCGGGTTGCCCAGGGCCTGTTCTGGCGGCATGTAGGGCGGGCTGCCGACGGTCAGGCCGACCTGGGTCAGTCTTGGGAGGGCACTCGCGCCGCGCAGGATGGCCACCCCGAAGTCGAGGACCTTGACCACTCCCCCGTCGCTGACCATGAGGTTCGTGGGCTTGATGTCGCGGTGGACGACGTCGACCCGGTGGACGTCGACGAGGGTGGCCGCCACCTGGGCGGTGATGGCGACCGCCCAGGTGATCGGCCACGGGTCGGCGGCGTGGGTCCGGGAGGCGATGAGCTCTGCGAGCGTCTGCCCGTACACCAGCTGCATCACCAGGTAGATGCGGCCGGTCGACTCCTCGACCCCGAAGTCGTACACCGCGGGGATGCCGGGGAGTTCGAGGCGGGCGGTCGTGCGGATCTCCCGCAGGAACCGCTCCCGGTCTGCCGCCACCGCCTCGTTGAACGCCGCGTTCTCCGCGCTGCCGAACGTCATCGCCGGGCCGGGCGTGTTCCGCATCAGCTTGATCGCCACGCGGCGGTCCAGGTGCCGGTCGTAGCCGCTCCAGACGGCACCCATGCCGCCGCTACCGATCGGTGCGTCGACGCGGTACCGGTCCGCGAAGACCCACTCCTCAGCCGGTATCACGTCGCTCACCGCGCCCGTTCCCCCGAATCGTCACTCGCCGCTGGTCGCTGTCGCACGCTGCTCGTTCGCCCCGGAGACCTGACTGCGGAGCTTGCGCAACGCTTCGGCGCGAGACGGGCTCAGGATCAGCCCGTACGCCCGACGCCGGGCCTCCGCCTTGACGGCAGCCTGGAACTCCGGGTTGTCGAAGTACCGCCCGACGAACGTGGTGTTGCGATCATGGTTGCGGGCCACGATGTTGTCCAGCTCTGGGTCGGCCACCTGACCGAACCGTTCGATGTCGTTGTTGAGCGCGACCTGTTGCATCTTCTCGTCCTCAGCCAGTGAGATGATCTGCTGCACGAGCAGGATCTGATCGGACGAGCTGAGGTCGTAGCCGAAGCGTTCGTTGAGCTCCTCGATAACCTCGCTGAGCGGCTTCTCCTCGATCTGGCGGGCGGCGCCGCCGTCGGGCGAGAAGCCGGGGATGAGGTGCGCGCCGGACGGTTGCAGCGAGAGGTCCTCCTCGGCGCGCTTGCGGATGCGCAGGTGGCTCAGCGTGGCCGGACCGATGTCGACGCCCGCACCCGGCTCGGAGGGTAGCCGTCGGAGCAGGAAACGGCTGTAGAGGTAGAGCCGTTCCAGATCCTCGTCGCCGTACCCGACGACCTGGGCCAGGAAGCCGTACGCCCGGACGTAGTCGCTCACCGACGAGCGGAACTCCTCGGCGCGGTCCCGGTCGTCCTTGGCCAGGTGGTTGAACCGGTCGACCGCCGGCTCAAGGAACCGGTAGAGCGCGGCGTGCGCCTTCTCCAGTTGCCCGGCGGTCATCGAGGGTTGATCGGCGGCGAGCAGGGCTCGGGCGAAGGCGTCCATCTCCGAATCGACCAGGAGTTGAAAGTCCATCACCTCGCGCTGCTTGTCGTAGAGCAGGTTCGGGTCGGTCGGTTCGGTGATGGTGGTCTCGAAGTACGGCTTGAACCACTTCTGAATGTCTTCGGCCTTGTTGGCGAAGTCGAGCACGAAGACGTCGTCCTGCGTCTTGTCCGGGTGGATGCGGTTCAGGCGGGAGAGGGTCTGGACGGCTGCCACGCTGGCGAGCGGCTTGTCGACGTACATCGCCGCGAGCAGCGGCTGGTCGAAGCCCGTCTGGTATTTCTCGGCGACGACCAGGATGCGGTATTCGGTCTGGTTGCGGGCCGTGGCCTGAGGATCGCCGACCTTCGTGTACGCGAAAGCGTCCGGCAGAGCCGCCTCGGAGAACCCGTTGAGCTTCGACTCGGAGTAGTCGATGCCGTCGAGGGTGAGCGTGCCGGAGAACGCCACGATCGGCGCGCAGTCGGTGACACCACGCTTGTCGAGGTACTTGCGCATTGCCTGGTAGAGCCGCAGCGCGTGCTCACGGGAGCGGGTCACCACCATCGCCTTGGCCCGCTCGCCGATGCGCTCGCTGACCTCGGTGCGGAAGTGATCGATGATGATCTGCGCCCGTTGGTCCTGCGACTCGGGGTGCAGCTCGGCCGCCCGTACCAGCTTGGCCTTTGCCTTCTTCGGGTCGACCTCGGGGTCGGCGGCCTCCACGGCCTCGACCGCCGCGCTGGCCAGCCGCCACCGCGCCTCGTAGGTGATGTAGTTGCGCAGCACGTCGAGGATGAAGCCCTCCTCGATGGCCTGGCGCATCGAGTAGACGTGGAACGGCTCCATCTGGCCGGTCCCGGGGTTGCGGGTGCCGAACAGTTCGAGTGTCTTCTGTTTCGGCGTGGCGGTGAAGGCGAAGTAGGACAGGTTGGCGTGCCTGCCCCTGGCCAGGGCGGAGGCGGTCAGCAGGTCGCCGTCGGCGTCGATGTCGTCCGAGCCGAGCCGACCGAGCGCCTTCTTCAACGCGTTCGCCGACTCCCCCGACTGCGACGAGTGCGCCTCGTCGATGATGACCGCGTACCGGCGCTGGCCCAGCTTGGCGACCTTGTCCAGCACGAACGGGAACTTCTGCAACGTCGTGATGATGACGCGGGCGGCCGAGCCGGTAAGGGCGTCCGCGAGCTGCTGGGAGTCCTCGTCGATCTTCTTGACCACACCGGCCACGTGGTCGAACTGGTAGATCGTGTCCTGCAACTGCCGGTCCAGCACGACCCGGTCGGTGATGACGATGGCCTTCTCGAAGACCGGTTGGTTGTCCGCGTCGTGCAGGTTGGACAGTCGGTGCGCCAGCCAGGCGATGGTGTTCGACTTGCCCGAACCTGCCGAGTGCTCGATCAGGTAGTTGTGACCCGGCCCGTGATCCGAGGCGTGGTCGACCATCCGCCGCACCGCGTGCCACTGGTGGTAGCGCGGGAAGATCAACGGGCTGACGTGGGGGGTCGCCTTGCCCTTCCTCGGCACCTCGACATGCACGAACCGTTGCAGCAGTTCGAGGAAGTTGTCCCGCTGCCACACCTGCCGCCAGAGGTAGGAGGTCTGGTAGCCGTCGGCCGGCGCGGGCGGGTTCCCGGCACCACCGGACACCCCAGGCCCGTTCGAGCCGACGTTGAAGGGCAGGAACCGGGTCTGTTCCCCGGCGAGCCGCGTCGTCAGGAAGACCAGGTGCGGGTCAACGGCGAAATGCACGAGGGTACGCCGTGCGAAAATCAGCTCCTTCGCGTCGCGATTCTTGCGGTACTGGAGCTTCGCGTCCTCGACGTCCTGCCCGGTCAGCGTGTTCTTCAGCTCCGCCGTGGCGATCGGAATGCCGTTGACGAACAGGCCCAGGTCCAGCTCGTCGGCTGTTTTCGCCGAGTAGCGCAACTGCCGGACCACGGTGAGCCGGTTCGCCTGGTACTCGTCCAGCGCGCCGACGGCGAGAGTGTGGCCGGGCCGGAAGTAGCAGAGCAGGATGGTGACGCCCCGGTCCTTGACCCCGTTGCGGAGCACGTCGAGCGCGCCCCGCTTGTCGATCTCGACCGCGACGCGCTTCGCGAACTCCCGCTGGGCGGTGGCCAGGTCGCCGTAGGCGGTGATAAGCCGGTCGAACTCCTTCTTCTGGGTCGCCCCGATGAAGGTGTCAAGCTCGCCGGTGTCAAGACCGAGGTCGGGGCGGTAGCCGTTGGACAGCCCCCGGTGCCAGCCGGCGGCGAGAAGTTCAGCCTCGATCGTCGCCTCGAACGCCTGCTCCTTGTAGACGTGTGTGCTCACGACAGGTCCGCTCCCCTCCCGGTCGTCACGTCGAACTGCCCGGTGACCGCGGCCGTGATCAACGCCTGCCGCCGCTCAGCCAAAACCTCGATTTGTGTTTTGGCCACCTCTTTCAAATTATCGATGGCGCCCAATTCGGCTGCAATTCGGTGGGCGACGCTTTCCTGTTCACAAAGAGAAGCAGTAGGGACATTCAAACTGGCAATCAGACCGAGCGGCAAACCCGGCTGAGCCACAGTTGACACTGCCGCCCTAATTTGCTCCTGAACACTCGCGCTTGCGAGGGCAAACGCGAGCCAGGCTGAAGTCATCAACTCCGGCTGCGGCCGCAAGATTGCGACATTGCGATCCAACACCACTCGCGGAAAGCCGCGGGGCACTTCGGCAACCGCACCGATTGTGCCCTTGACCGACATCAGCACATCACCCTCCGTAACCCTAAAGGACCGCTCCATCGTCACGGCATCCTCGTCCGATACATGAGTGTCCAGGGCGGTGAGCCGGAGTTTGCCCGTCGACAGGTTCCGCGCAGTGAGGAGGGGCACGCCGGCATCGACACGAGGAGGAGGCTGATGGGAGCCGTCCCGCAGTAATGCAAGCGCCCGGATCAACTTCTGGGTTGTATTTGTTGCCTCAGAGAGATGAAGCTCGACAATGCTACGAGAACGCTCATCGAGCAGCCCCACCTGCACCCGGCGCACCGCCGCGACGGCGTCGATACGGCCGGTCTCGACGTCGAGGAAGTCGGCGATCCGTCGCTGCTCATCGAGAGGCGGGAGCGGAATCCGCAGAGCTTCGAGGTCAGGCATATAGATAGTAAGATGAGTGGAGCCGTAGGCCAGCCTCTTCCACTCCTCGACCATCGCCCGAAAGACGAGGAGGAGGTATCGGGCGTCTAGCTCTGGACCAGGCTTCCAGGTGACAAACGCCTGCGTCGTCGCCATTGGCTTACCGATACGGACGCTATATCCCACCGACGCGGTGCGGCTCAGCATCACCGTGTCAGCAGGGTGCAGCACGGCAGCACTGTTGGCGAGACCTAGTTCACTGATATGTTGTTCAGTTTCCATAAGCGGAGCCAAGCCATCAGCCCGCTTAGTCACATCGGGGGTCGTGACCCATGGAATTGCGCAGTTCTCCCAGTATTGGGGCTTATTCCGGTCGGGCGTATGGCCCGTGCCAATTTGGGCCACGTATCGCAATGGAACAACCTTCCAGTACACTGGGATACTGGATGTCCAACCAAGGTCAACGCCTCGCGTGAGAATCATCCCGTCACCTCGGAAAGCAACGCCTGGATCTGGGCCTCAAGGTCGCGGAGTTCGGCGTCGATCTCAGTGAGCGGCCTCAGCGGCTTGTAGACGTAGAAGTGGCGGGTGAACGGGATCTCGTACCCGATCTTGGTTTTGCTCTCGTCGATCCACGCTTCCGGGACGTGCGGGCGGACCTCGCGGTCGAAGTACTCGTGGATGTCCTCGGCGAGCGGCACGTTCTCGAAGTCGCGCAGGTCCGCGTCCGGGATGACCTCGCCCTTGACCTTCTGCACTTCCCCATCCGGGTCACTGATGGAGACGCTGTCCATGATGGCCTTCGCGGGAGCACCGGTCGGCCACAGCGCACCGCCGGCGACCGCGGCCGCCAGGAGTGCGTCCTTGGCTTCGGCCTTCGTCCGCCACACCGTGCCGAGCAGCGGCTTGAACGCGCCGATCAACTCGTCGCGGTGCGCGTACCGGGAAAGGGGTTTGCTCTCCGCGAGCGCGGCGAGCGTCTCCTCGGTGATCTCGAAGCGGAGCTTGAGCGGCCGTTCCACGGTGATCCGCTGGTAGCCGAAGTCCGTGGTGTGGAAGACCTTGACCTTGCCGTGGTTCGGGTGCGACTCGTCCGCCGCGATGGTGAGGGCCTGGCCGTAGAGCCGGGTGATGTGGGTGACCTGGTCCTCTGAGATCATCTTGCGTTTGTCACCGAGGCTCTTGCGCATCTTGACCCACTGGTCCCGGGCGTCGAGCAGGATCACCTTGCGCTTGAGGGCCTCCGCCTTCCGGTTGGACAGGATCCAGAAGTACGTGGAGATGCCGGTGTTGTAGAAGAGCTGGTCGGGCAGGCCGACGATGCCCTCAAGAAGGTCGTTCTCCAGGATCCAGCGGCGGATGTTCGACTCGCCGGACTCGGCCGCGCCCGTGAAGAGCGGCGAGCCGTTGAAGACGATGGCGATGCGGGACCCGCCCTTCTCCGGCGGCTCCATCTTGGAGATCATGTGCTGCAGGAAGAGGAACGAGCCGTCGTTGATGCGCGGCAGGCCGGCACCGAACCGGCCGGCGTGCCCGAGCGTGGCCTCGGCGTCGACCTCGTCCTTGACCTTCTTCCACTCCACCCCGAAGGGCGGGTTGGCCAAGAGGTAGTCGAACCGTTGGCCCTCGTGGCCGTCGTCGCTGAACGAGTTGCCCAGGTGGATGTTCGACGGATCCTGGCCCTTGAGCATCATGTCCGAGCGGCAGATGGCGTACGACTCAGCGTTCAGCTCCTGACCGAAGAGGCGCACCGTCGCGCTCGGGTTGAGCGATGAGATGATCTCCTCCGCCGCCGAGAGCATTCCGCCGGTGCCGCAGGCCGGGTCCAGCACGTTGATCACCGGGGCTCCGGTGAGGTGCTCGTTGTCCGGGCCGATGAGCAGGTTCACCATCAGCTTGATGACCTCGCGTGGCGTGAAGTGCTCACCGGCGGTCTCGTTCGAGATTTCGGAGAAGCGCCGGATCAGCTCCTCGAAGACGTAACCCATCTGGTGGTTGTCGACCCGCTCCGGGCTGAGGTCGATGTCCCGGAACTTCTGCACCACCGGATAGAGCAGCTTGGCCGACTGCAGGCGGGCGATCTGCGTATGGAAGTCGTACTTGTCGATGATCTCGCGGGCGTTCGGCGAGAAGCCGTTGATGTAGTCGGTGAGGTTCTTCGCCACGTCCGGGGCGGACGCGCCGATGGTGTCGAAGCTCTGCTTGGACGTGTTGTAGAACGGCAGGCTGGCCGCGAGCCGGAGCAACTGGTCCTTGTTGGTGAGCGTCAGTGAGGCGTCGCGGTCCCACACCGCCTTGCGGGTCGGCGCCATGACACAGTCCAGGCGGCGCAGCACGGTCAACGGAAGGATCGCCTTGCCGTACTCCGACTGCTTGTAGTCACCGCGCAGCAGGTCGGCGACTGACCAGATGAAACCGGCCAGGCTCTGGTGGGTACTCACGTCAACAGCTCACTTTCACAACTCGTCGGGGGCGGAACCGCCCCTGGTCCCAGCAGAATTCAGTCACGTGGGGGTCTCACCGTAGTCGCGTCACCGCGAATGGTGACAGCCCAAGATCGGTCACGGTTACCCCTCGTCCGGTGGACGTAGCGCTCCGCCGGTCAGGCCGATACCGAGGGCGTCCGCAGCCTCGTCGGCGAGCCGGCTCTGCATAACGGCCGTGTCGCGCAATTCCTGCACCTGGCGGAACGCCCGCCCGTACCGTTGCTGGTCCGGCAGCGTCATGACCGGCACCTGCAACCGGCGGACGTCGACCCGCACGATGGTGCTTCCGGTGGCGGCCGCGTTGACGTTCTCCTCCGCGCTGAGGAACCCCGCGAGGAACCACGCGTCCAAGCGCTGCGGGTCGGGGCGCAGCAGGAGATGCTGGCGGCCCAGCGGTCGACCGTCGTCCGCGGCAGCGGCGACGCGGGCGCGGTAGGGCCGGGCGAACAACTCCGGCAGGATGACATCCCCCGCACGGATCTCGACGTCTGCGTCGACGGTGGCAGCTCGACCAGCGGGTACCGCGCGCAGCAGCGTCAGCGCTCCGCCTCTGAGCAGGTCCGCGACAGCCGTCGTACGCCAGGTTTGCGGCTGTTTGCCGGCGGCGGTCCACCGCTCGCTCCGCTCCGTCACACCGATCAGCGCCTCCGCCGCGTGTCGCAGCTCGACGTGCATCCGCCGCACCTGGCGCAGGTGATCCGCGGGCCGGATCGCCACCGTCACCGACTGAACGTGCCGGGCCGGAGCAAGGTCGGTCGGCCCGGCGAGCAGATCGACGACCGGCACCGCCCGCGCCACCGAGGGCACGGCTTCGAACACCCCGCCGTCGTACGCCGACCAGGCACTGAGCGCGGCGTCGCGGACGGACTCCCAGCCCTGTCGGCCTGGCCCGGCTGCGTCGACGAAGAGCACGGTGTCGGGCGCCGTCTGAGCTCCGTCATCGGGTCGCGTCAGGACCCACAGATTCAGACCGATGTGCGGGGGTGGCGCGGCGCCGGCCGGCAGCGCGATGACCGCTCGGAGCGCCCCGCTCTTCACCAGCTCCGCTCGGATGCGGCGACCGGAGGCGCGTTCGGCGGTCGCGGGAGGCATCAGCAGGACTGCCCGACCGCCGGGTGCGAGATGGGCGAGACAGTGTTGGACCCAGGCCAGCTCGGGCTCACCCTTCGGTGGCAGGCCGAAGACCCAGCGCGGGTCGTACGCGAGGACCTCCTGGCCCCAATCGCGGTTGCCGTACGGGGGGTTACACAGCACCCCGTCGACTCCCAGGTCCGGGAATGCGTCGTCGCGCAGGCTGTCCCCACCTCGGATCTCGGCGCGGACGTTCCCGTACTGCAGTCCGAGGCGTGTCGCGGCCTGCGCCGCCTGAGTTGGCACCAGATCCTGCCCGTACAGTCGGCGAGCCCCACGACGGGCAGCTGCGGCCAGCAGCCCGCCCACCCCGCAGGCTGGGTCGTACACGTCGGCGGGGAAGCGCTTGTCGGGGCCGGGCAGCAGGTCGGCCATGAGATCCGCCACCTCCGCCGGTGTCCGGTACGTGCCGGTCGTGGTCGAATCGTCAGTGCCCCGCTCGCCGATAAGGTCGGCGACGACGAGCGCGCCGTCTACACGCACGGACCGCAGCAGCGCCCGCAGGACCCGGGCCTCGTCGCCACCGTAAGTCACCGCATCGCCCGTGAGGTCGGTGGCACGCCGGACCAGATCCCTGTCGGGCAAGTCCAAGACCCTGTCGACGTATGCGGGGGCGAGCCGGTGCGCGGCGAGCACCAACGGCAGCAGTCGTAATGGCTCACCCTTCTCGGGGCGTTCACGCAGAGCCGCTCGCATCTCCTCCGCCGGCGTCTCCGCCGGCAGCTGACCTCGACCACTGAGCCAGGAACGGACCGCGTCCAGGTCGTACGCGGGGCTTGCCTCGGTCCCGCCGGAGGGCGAGGGGAAGTCGGCGTGGCGGCGGCGCCAGTTACTGACAGTCGCCCGGCTGACGCCGGCCATGCGGGAGATCTCCGCAGCGGTGACCTGTGGCATGTCTGCTCCTCGTTGACAACCAGTCAGCGCAACTCTAGGACAGCAGACGGTTGATGGCAACAACGTGGTTGACAGTGCTTTCACGCGGTGCTTTACTTTCGCTGCTTTCGCCGCACTGGATGCGGCGCAATCCATCCCCCTGCGGCGTTACTGAACGCCGCCACGCCCCGATTCAGGAGAAGCCATGCGGAAGACCACGACCTTCGCCCTGCTCGCCACCGCTGTCGTCGCCCTCGGCTGCGGCGCTGGCTCGACCGACAACGCGAGCAGCTCCAGCAACGACGCCGGCGGCGCCAAGGGTGACGACAAGCCGAAGACCGCCAAGGTCGGCGAGCCGGCCCGGGACGGGAAGTTCGAGTTCACGGTCAAGTCGTCCAAGTGCGGCGTGGGCAAGGTCGGCAGCGCCCCGCTCGAGCAGAAGGCGCAGGGCCAGTTCTGCCTGGTCACGGTCAACGTGAAGAACATTGGCAAGGAAGCGCAGATGTTCGACGGCAGCAGCCAGAAGGCGTACGCGGCCGACGGTACCGAGTACTCCGCCGACTCCGGCGCGGCGATCTACGCGAACAAGAACGCCGAGACGTTCCTCAACGACATCAACCCTGGCAACCAGGTGAAGGGCGTCGTGGTCTTCGACATCCCGAAGAGCGTCAAGCTCACCAAGCTCGAGCTGCACGACTCGATGTTCTCCGGCGGCGTCACCGTCGCCCTGAGCTGACCCCTCGCGCCGAGGGCGGGACCCGCGAAGCCCGTCCTCGGCGTACCCCTCCCCCGCACCACCGCCACCCCGATTCTCAACGCGAGGAGATCGACGTGCGCCGTGCGAGCCAGCCGACCACGACCAGGCCCACCACGACCAGACCGACCAACCGCCGTGTCGTCCGCAAGGACGTCACCCGTCCGCCGTACGAAGCACCCACCCTCTTTGACCTCGACCTGCCCGAGCGGCCGGAGGGCACCTATCTGACGTCGGTCTACCAGCTCGAACGGGTGACGCCGACCGTCGATGGCCTTCATGAGGCGGTGAACCACCGCTACGTGCGACAGCACGATTTCCTGGTCGAGGAGCGCCTGGTCGCCGGTGCACCGGCGCTGCTGGTGCACGGGACAGTGCCGCGCCAGCGGGCCGACTGGTGCGATGTGCTCGCCTCGCTGACCGGAGAGGAAACCGACCTGGGGTTCAGCAGTGGCGGTGCCGCGTTGCTCGTCGCGGTGGACGGCAACGTCTACGCCCTCACCTACGGCACCGTCGGCCGTCACATGGTCGATCTGGACCTCGCCAACCCAGGCTTCGGGATCGGCTTCGCGGTGCGGTCGCTCGCCCCCGACGAGATCAAGCAGGTACGCCGGCGGGTGTTCGGCACCACCGGCCGGGTCGACCGCAACATGGTCCCGGGCGGTCAGCACATCCGGATGTACGGCATCGACAAGTGGGGCGAGATCGTCGGCCAGGTCTGCGGGCGGACGTTCAACCCGAACCTGACCGTCTGCCGTTCCACCGGCAAGGCCACCCCGGTCGAGGGCAGCGACACCCTGCGCATCCACCTCGGTGTCGAGCCCGCGAGCCTGCTCGCCGACCTGCGGGAGATCGATCGGGTCCGCAAGCAGGAAGCACCCTTCGCTGACCTGGAGTTCATCACCCAGATCCGTCCGGTGCCGGCCACGGACCCACGGCTGTCGACGGCGGAGGAGCAGCTGGACCGGCTGCTCCGGTTGCCGGATCCGGCGGAGGTCGGGCTGGCCGTACCGGGCCGGGTCTTCAGCGAGATCGAGCGGGTCCAGTCGTACAGGCTTCGGGTGCCGAAGTCCGGCCTCGCGCCGGCGCGTCTGCCGGAGCTCACGCTGGCGGACGTGCTCGCGCAGACCGAAGGCGTCCCGGACGGCGAGCGGTGGCCGTCGCTCTGCAACGGACGCGTCACCCTCTACGCGGACACGGCCGGCGAGGAGGAGATCGATTCCACGGCGGTGTCGCGGTGGATCACCGCACAGCTCGCGCACGGGGAGAGTCAGCTTCTGCTGCACGAGGGCGGCTGGTACGAGATCGGCGACCAGCACCGCAAATTCCTCCGCGACGAGATCGAGCAGATCCTGGCCAGGCCGGCCAGCTTCGCTCTCCCGGCCTGGACCGCCGACCTGCCGGACGAGGAGGCGTACAACTTCCGCGCCGCGGAGGTCTGCGGCCTGACCCTGCTGGACCGGAAGCTGCTGCGGACGGGCCAGCACCACCGCGGTTTCGAGGCCTGCGACCTGCTCGGGCCCGACAACGAGCTGATCCACGTCAAGCGGTCCAGGGGCAGCTCGGCCTTGAGCCACCTCTTCGCGCAGGGCGCGGTGTCGGTCGACGCGCTGCGGTACGAGGCCGACGCCCGCACCGCGCTCGTCGAGATGGTCAAGCGGCAGCCGTCGGGGCGGGTCGTCGACCTGAACTTCCAGCCCCGCAAGGTCATCTACGCGATCGCCCTCGGCTCCGGCAAGCCGCTCACCGTGGACTCGCTCTTCACCTTCGCCCAGGTCGCGCTCTACCGGGCGATGAAGTCCCTGCGCAACGAGGGCGTCGGGGTCGAAGTCGTCGGCATCCCGTCCACCTGATCCGTTCACGACATCAGCTCCACAGCCTCCCGCTCAACAGAGGAGAGAACCATGACCGAGCCTCACCACCAGCCGGACCCACCGGCCGAGCCCCCGGCTCAGCCTGGTACCCCGGCTCAGCCCGAGACCGTGGGCGCAACGAGCCCGCAGCCCGTCATCCGCAGAAGGTCCCAGGTCCGCTGGGTCATCGGAGGACCCGGTCATCAACACCTTCGAGGTGACCGGCGACTCCGCCTCCGTTCAGCAGGAGGAGACGGCCAGCACGAAGCGCTCCGGCGACAAGCTGACCGCGGTCGTGACCGACGTGTCGGAGCTGTGAGAACTCAGTGAACCTGTCCCCATCACTAGACGTCAGGAGGCGTCGTGCGCCCCGATGAGTTCCTCCGCGCCCTGACCCAGCTCCCCCCGCCCCTGCACGACCGCGTCCTCATCCTTCGTCCCTACACCCGCGCCACCCGCTGCGACGACTGCCAGGGCATCGGTGACGCGGTCCACCTCGCCCTCACCGCCGCCCACTACGACGAGCTGACCTCCGCCGCCGAGCTGCTCGACACCGCCGAGCGCCTCGCCGCCACGCACACCGAGCACTCTGGGCGCAAGGCCGACTGCCTGCCGCTTTCCGGCCAGGACCGTGGGCGCGGCCGGGTGCTCCGCTGGGCGCAGGCGTCCGGTCCGCTGGTGGCGGCGACCGACGCCAGCTGGAAGGGCTGCGCCGGTGGCATCGGGTACGTGGTCAGCGACGGTCACTACGGTCTGCTCGGGCGGGGCACCGGCCGGCTCGACCCGACCGGCAGGTCCCGAGTGCTCGTCGACGAACTGCGCGCGGTCGACTATCTGCTCACCGGGTATGACGAGGTGCCAGCGGGCATGACCGTGCTGCTGGACAGCCTGACGGCCGTGCGGTATCTGCACCGCTGGCAGGCCGGCGAGGCCGACGCCATGCCCGCCGGCTACAGCCTGCGGCAGCGCCGCTGGTCCGACAAGCCGACCCTGGTCCGGCTCGCCGAGCAGGTGGCTCACCGTCCCGACCTGACGTTCGCGCACGTCAAGGGGCACAGCGGCCACGCCCTCAACGAGGCCGCGGACGGCCTGTCGCACATGGCCCGCCGACGGCGGGAGGAGTCCTTCGACCTGCGTCCTCGGGCGCACGCCCTGGTCGACGCGTTCCTGCGCGACTGGCACGCGAACGCCACGGTCTGACCGCGCGACCGCGGTAGTCCGCACTTCCACCGCTCACCCCGGGCGGGTCGACGAGCCGTCGGCCCGCGGACACCACACGCCTGGAGACGACAATGACCCAGCCCGCACAGACCACCGCCCCGCTGATCGAGCTGATCTTCGACCGACTGGCCGCCGCTGACGACGTACCGACCGAGACCGCCGAACTCGTCCTCGCCGCCCTCACCGGCGAAGAGGACCTGACCGCCGCGCTCGCCGGTACTCCCACCCGGCTCGACCCCCGCTCCCCCGCCGACGACAGTCCGGCGGAACGGATCTGGTTGAAGTCGGTGACCGTCGCCGGGTTCCGCGGCGTCGGCCCGGAACGGACCATCCAGATCGGCCCCGGCCCGGGCTTCACCCTGGTCGTCGGCCGCAACGGATCCGGCAAGTCCAGCTTCGCCGAGGCCGCCGAACTCGCCCTCACCGGCGACAGCGCCCGTTGGGCCGACAAGACCAGCGTCTGGCGTACGGGGTGGCGCAACCTGCACAACCCGGACCCGTGCTGGGTGGATGTGGAGCTGCGCGTCGACGGGGTGGCCACGCCGACGCGGGTGCACCGGGCCTGGCCGGTCGGCGCGGAACTGGCCGACGCCGAGGTGACGGTCACCAGTGCTCAGGGCCGGCACGCGGACCTCTCCGAGCTGGGTCTGGCCCGCTCGCTGGAGCTGTACCGGCCATTCCTCACCGCGGCCGAGCTGGGCAAGCTCGCCGCGGGAACGCAGAGTCAGCTCTTCGACGCGCTCTTCGCGATCCTCGGGCTGGACGCGCTCACCGACGCCGACCAGCGTCTGCTGCGCGCCGCCCGGCCGCACGACACGGCAATCAAGGAGGTACGCGCACAGCGCGCCACCCTGGTCACCACGCTCGACGGGATCGCCGACGACCGGGCCCGGCGGACCGCCGTTCTGTTGCGCGGCCGGGGCGCGGTCGACCTCGGCGCGGTGGCGGCGGTCCTCGACGAGCCGGACGAGGCGACCACCGACCGGGAGGTGCTGCTCTGTCGGGAGCTTGCCGCCCTCGCCCCGCCGCCGGTCGACGAGGTGACCCGGCTGGCCGGTCAGCTGCGGGACGCGGCGGTCGAGGCCCAGCGGTACGACGGTGGCAGGTCCCGGGCGGCACTGCGGAGCGCCGAGCTGCTCCGCCTCGCCCTCGAACATCACGAGGACGAGGGCGACGGGTCGTGCCCGGTCTGCGTCACCGGCACCCTCGACGGTGGTTGGCGTGCCGCCGCCGCACAGTCGCTCGGCGAGCTTCGGCAGCGCAGCGTCGCCGCCCAGACGGCGACGACCCGGCTGACGGCTTTGCTGCGGCAGACGCACCACCTGATCGACGACCTCGCGGTGCCCGAAAGCCCCGGGTCGGAGCCGACGGTCGGGGCGCTGCGCAACGCCGTGGCCGCGCTGCGGCGCGTACCCGGGGAGCCGGCCGAGCTGGCCGACCACCTGGCGGCGCGGTACCCGGCGGTGGTGGCGGCGGTCGACGCGGCCCGCGCGTACGCCGAGGGGTTTCTGCGGCAGCGCGACACCGGCTGGCGGGCGGCGGCGGCCGACGTGCGCGAGTGGGTGGCCACCGCCGGCGGGCTGCCGGCGCGGGAGGCGACAGTGGCCCGGTTGAAGGCCGCGCGCGCCTGGCTGAAGGACGCCGGTACGGAGATCCGCAACGAGCGGGTCGCGCCGTTCGCCGAGCACTCGCAGGAAATTTGGGCGCAGCTGCGGCAGGAGAGCAACGTCGAGCTGGGATCGATGACGTTGGAAGGCGCGAACACCCGGCGGCGGGTGGTCTTCCCGGTCAGCGTGGACGGCGCCGACAACGGCACGGCACTGGGTGTGATGAGTCAGGGTGAGATGCAGGCGCTCGGGCTGGCGACGTTCCTGCCCCGCAGCTGCGCCCCGGAGAGCCCGTTCCGGTTCATCGTGGTCGACGACCCGGTGCAGAGCATGGACCCGTCCAAGGTGGACGGTCTCGCGCGGGTGCTCGCCGAGCTGGCCGAGCAGCGGCAGGTGGTCGTCTTCACCCACGACACCCGGCTGCCGGACGCGGTCCGCCGACTCGATCTCGGCAAGGCGCGGATCATCGAGGTGACCCGCGCGGAGAAGTCGATGGTGACGCTGCGGCCCGGCTCCGACCCGGTTACCCGCTACCTGGACGACGCGCACGCGTTGGCGCGCAACGAGGAGATCCCCGCCGAGGTGCGCGGACCGGTGGTTGCGGAGCTGTGCCGTTCTGCGGTCGAGGCGGCCTGCCACCGCTCGGTCTGGCGGAACCGGGTGGCGCGGGGTGTCCGGCACGCCGACATCGAGGAGGCGATCGAGGACGCGTCCCGACGGGTCGCCACCATCGTCGCCCTTGCGGTGTTCGACGACGCGGAGAAGGGTGGTGACGTGCTCGGCTGGCTGGGCCGCCGGCACGGACGACGTGCGGTGAACGCGTACCAGGCGTGTCGGGAGGGTGTGCACGGCGCGTACCTGGCGGATCTGCCCGGCCTGGTCGCGGACGCCCGCCTCCTCGCGGCGGCGCTGTCGTGACCGCGCCGACGCCACAGCGCTGCCTGGCGGCGGCCGATCAGCTTCTACGCGGGTCCGGACTGTTGGGAACAGTCGCGGTGACTGCGGGCTGGTGGCCGCGGGCCTGCGCCTGCCTGATCCGGCTCGCCCTCGAAGGCGGCGTCGACGCCTACTGGCGGCGGGTGAAGCCGACCGTCGCGGCGTGCCGGCAGGGCCGCGCGAAGCAGTTGATGCTGCGCGGCCGGCTCGGTCCGGGCCGCGAAACCGCCCGCCGGGTGGCGTTCGCCTGGGCGACGCTCTCCGCCGCCACGCACCACCACTGCTACGAGATGGCCCCCACGGCAGCAGAGCTGCGTCGCCTGCACACCGAGGTGAGCACCCTGCTCGCGCGACTTGATCCGACCGTGGACACCAGAGACTGACCACGTTCGCCTGCCAACTCGTCACGGGGCGTCTGGGCGAGCAGGTCAGCGCGACAGCTCCAGTGGCTTATGGTGATAAACCAGACACCCGGTGGGCTGGTGTCCGGTCCGGGCCGTGGGATTCACGCTGTTCAGCCGGAGGGTGGCCGATGACCGCGAACGCTCGCGACATCGACGACTGCTGAGATGGACTGGGCCGGATGGGCGTTGTTCGGGTTGGTCGCCACCGCAGCGCTCACCGCGGCGATGATCACCGCTCAACTGGCCGGTCTCACCCGGCTCGACATCCCCCTGGTGCTCGGGGCCTTCGTCACGGAGGACCCCGACCGGGCCCGGGTCGTCGGCTTCTTCCTCCACCTCTGCACCGGTCAGGGTTTCGCCCTGGGTTACGCGGCCACGTTCGCGCTGTTGCACCGGGCGGACTGGTGGATCGGGGCGCTGCTCGGGATTGTGCACGTCGGGATCGCGCTGACGGTGATTCTGCCGCTGCTTCCTGGTGTCCATCCGCGCATGGCCTCGCAACGGGCGGGACCGGCCAGCACGGCGGTGTTGGAGCCGCCCGGGCTGTTCGCCCTCAACTACGGCATCCAGACCCCGCTGGTCACGGCTGTCGTCCACGTCGTCTACGGGGCTTGTCTCGGGCTGCTCCTGCAGGCCAGGTGACCGGCGCTCGACCGCCGTCCCGGCCCGACACGGGCTGCTCCCCGGCGTGGCGCATCGAGGAGCGATCTCCATGAACGGCGGGCCACCGATCAGCGACTACGGTCTGCTGGGCGACACGCGCGCCGCCGCCCTGGTCGCGAGTGACGGCGCGATGGACTGGTTCTGCGTTCCCCGCTTCGACGGCGATCCTCTCTTCGGCCGACTGGTCGGGGGCCCGGATGCCGGAACGTTCCGGGTGGGCCCGGCCGGGCCGGCCTCCGTCGTTGAACGTCGTTACCGGCAGCACACCGCCACCTTGGAGACCACCTGGGCGGCGGGCGGCGGGCGGCTCCGCCTCACGGAGGCGATGGTGGCCGAGGTCAGCGGTCGCCTGCTGCCCACGACACTGATCGTGCGACGGCTGTCGGCCGAGCAGGCAGCGGTCGAGGCGGTGGTGGAGTTCGATCCCCGCCTTGGCGCGCGGCACCACCGGCCCCGAGCACAGCACCGGCGCCAAGGGCTCGTCTGTGAGTGGGGGGCGTTGGCGGTCGCGCTGAACAGCACGCCCACGTTCAGATGTGAACCCGGTCGGCCCACCTCGATCACGGTCCGGCCGGGACATCCGGTCACAGTCGTACTGGCCGTGGCCCACCGCGAACCGGTGATCCACGTCGACCCGACAGCCGCCTGGGAACTGCTCGTCGAGGACGAGGCCCGTTGGCGGTCCTGGACCGCGGAGATCGACGAGCGGTTGCCGTTCCGGGAACACGTCGTACGCAGTCTGCTCACCTTGCGGCTGCTGACCTACTCGCCCTCCGGAGCGCCGGTGGCCGCGCCCACCACGTCGCTGCCCGAGGATCCCGGCGGTGTACGGAACTGGGACTACCGCTATGTCTGGCCCCGCGACGCGAGCATCGGTGTCGGCGCCTTCCTCAGCGTCGGCAAGACCGACGAGGCGCGCGGTTTCCTCGCCTGGTTGTTGCACGCCACCCGGTTGCAACGGCCACGCCTGCCGGCGCTGCTCACCCTGCACGGCCGGCGCGTTCCAGCGGAACGTGACCTGGCCGGTTGGCCCGGCTACCTCAACAGCGTTCCGGTGCGGATGGGCAACGGCGCCGCCGGTCAACACCAGCTCGACGGCTACGGGTGGGTGATCGACGCCGCCTGGGTGTTCGCTCAGGCCGGGCACCGCCTCCCGGCCGAGACGTGGCGGGCGGTACGCGGTTTCGCTGACGTGGTCGCCGGTCGCTGGCGGGAGCCCGATGCCGGTATCTGGGAGGTACGGGAGCCGGCCCACCATGTCCATTCCAAGCTCATGGGCTGGCTCGCGCTGGACCGGGCCCTGGCCATCGCTGGCACTCATCCCCTGCCGGAGCGTCAACGTCGACGCTGGCAGGACGCCCGGGACGCCATCGCCGCCAAGGTCCGGACGCGCGGTTTCGACCCGACGGCGGGCAGCTACGTCCGCACCTACGGCTCGCCGGATCTCGACGCGGCCCTGCTCGTCCTGCCGCTGCTCGAGATGGACCGGACCGATTCACCCCGGGTACGCGGCACCGTCGACGCCATCCGGGAAAGACTGTCCGCCGGCGGTCCGCTGCTCTACCGCTACCCGCCCGGGCGGGACGGGCTGCCCGGCACCGAGGGCGCGTTCCTGCCCTGCTCGTTCTGGCTCGTTCAGGCCCTCGCCCGCACCGGGCGTCGCCGTGAAGCCGTCGAACTGTTCGAGGCCATGCTCGACCACGCCAGCCCACTCGGCCTCTACCCGGAAGAGGTGGACCCGGCGACGGGTGCCCACCTCGGCAACTACCCTCAGACGCTGACGCACGCCGCGTTGATACAGGCCGCGCTCGCCATCCGAGACGCCCCCACGCGGGTAGGGTTCCGATCATGACGATTCCGCACCTGACGGCCGCTGACGGCACGACTCTGCCGGCGATCGGGCTCGGCACGTACAAGCTGAACGGCTCGGCGGGTGTCGACGCGATCGGTCAGGCGATCCGAACGGGCTACCGGTTGATCGACTCGGCGGTGAACTACGAGAACGAGGGCGCTGTCGGCCGGGCCGCCCGGTCGGCCGGTGACGTGCGGGACGAGCTGGTCGTCACCTCGAAGTTGCCGGGCCGGCACCACCGCTACGACGAGGCGCTGACCACCATCGAGGAGAGTGTGTTCCGCACCGGCCTCGACCGGGTCGACCTGTACCTGATCCACTGGCCGAACCCCAAGGAAAACCTGTACGTGCAGGCGTGGCGGGCGCTGATCGAGGCGCGTGCGCGTGGCCTGGTGCGGCACATCGGGCTCTCCAACTTCCTGCCCGAGCACATCGAGCGGCTGGTGGCCGAGACCGGGGTGGCCCCGGTGGTCAACCAGATCGAGGTGCACCCGTATTTTCCGCAGCAGGAGGCGCTCGACTACCACCGGGAGCACGGCATCCTGGTGCAGGGGTGGAGCCCGCTCGGCCACGGCAACGACCTCCAGCAGCACCCCGTGGTCGTGGAGATCGCGACCGCGCTCGGCGTCAGCCCGGCGCAGACGATCCTCGCCTGGCACGTGGCCCGTCAGGTGATTCCGCTGCCCAAGGCCGCCTCCCCGCAGCGGCAGGCCGAGAACATGGACGTCTTCGGTATCACGCTCACCGACGCGCAGGTCGAGGCCATCACCGCGCTGGGCCGCCCGGACGGGCGCCTCTCGGACCAGGACCCGGCGGTGTACGAGGAGTTCTGATCGCCCCCGAGCATGCTCGACCAGCACCACGGAGCGTGATGCCTGCGGGACCGGACGCGGTAACGAGCGTGATGACTGTGAGGCATCAATATGCCTGTGAGTCATCACGCTCATCACCACATCGGCCGGCAACATTCACGGAGCCCGAACAGCGACAGCGTGACCGGTCGGGCGTTGTACCCGTCGCGGACGGTCACCTCGACCCGCTCGTTGGTGGTCGGCACTGTCGACTGCCCGTGCTCGCGGCTCTGCGGGGGCGTCGGCGGGACCACTCGTGATGGCCGGCACCGGCAAGACCGGTCGCCGGCTGGTCCAGACGTTGCGGGCGGCGGGTCACCACGCCCGGGCCGCCTCTGGCTCCGGTGAGGTGCGCTTCGACTGGTCGGCGGGCGGCATGAGAGCGGCGTAACAGGTGATCTGCCCGCATACCGCGAGCACCCCGACGTACCGTGAGATCGTGCCGACGAGAGAGACACTCACCAAGGCTGGCCTCGCCGAACTTCGCCGCTCGGCGCTCGGGACGGCGAATCCGCTCGGTGTCGCCGCCGACCTCGCGGAGGCCGTCGAGCAGGGCCGGTTGGAGGACCCTGACGACGCCGGGGACGCGCTGACACTGGCCGCCGAGATCGCGGAGATCCGGGCCAGGCCCGAGGCCGCGCTGCGGTACGCGGAGCAGGCCCTGGCGGCGTACCCGTCCGGCGATGATCCTCGGGCCGGGTTCGCCCGCGCGCTGCGGGCCCGCGCGCTGTTCCGGGCCGGCGGTCACGACGACGAGGCGATGGCGGAGTTGACCGCGTTGCGCCCGTTGCTGCTCGTGCAGCCCGACGCCCCCGCCTACGTCAGTGCCGCGCTGGACGCCGGTGGGCGTTCGGCGACCGCCGAGACGTGGCTGAGCGAGGCGGTCGACACGCTCCTCAAGGAACATGCGACAGCCGCGTCCGGGCCGGCCAGCACCGCCATCGACCCGGTGGTCGATCTCGGTCCGCCGGACGCGCCCGGTGTCGCCTTCTTCCTGTTGCAACAGCGCCATCGGGTACGACGCAACCTGAACCTGCCGCACGACCGACAGGACGACCTGGCGGACCGGCTGGAGACCCAGCTCGTCCGTCGGGCCGGTGAGCGTCGGGACGCCGAGTCGGATCTGCTCTTCTGGCCTCGGGCCGAGTTCGATCGCCTGCTCGCCGAGCATCCCGCCCTCACCGAGGTCTACGGGCCGGACTGGGACGCGCACCGGGGCCGGCTGGAGACGGAGCTGGTTCGGCTGCGGGGTGCCGGTCAGGCCGGGTTGGGCGTGTTCGGCGCGACGGTGGCCGGGTTGACGGCGTTCGCGGGTCGACGTGACGGCGATCCGGCCGACGCGGCGGTCCGCGCGGGCTACGCGGCCGAGGTGTCGGCACGGCCCAGCGCGCGGATCGCCTGGCCGCCGGAGCGCAACGACGCCTGCTGGTGCGGGTCGGGCCTCAAGTACAAGAAGGACTGCCTACCACGCTCCCGGAGCTGACCGCGGCGGCCGTCGCGCGGCGGCGGCCGACCTGGCCTGGAGTAGCGTCCCTGACGGCTTTGACGTTGGTAGCCGTTAGGAGAGCCTCGTGCTGGTCATCGCGCACCTCAGTGACACCCACCTCGACAGTCATCCCCGGTCGGCCGAGCGGACCGCCCGGGTCATGGACTACCTGCACGGCCTGCCACGACAGGTCGACGCGATCCTGATCACCGGGGACGTCGCCGACCACGGCGAGGTGGCCGAGTACGAGACCGCCGCGAAGCTCTTCGAATCCCCGCTGCCGGTCATGGTCTGCCCCGGCAACCACGATGTACGCGACGCGTACCGCAAGGGTCTGCTCGGTGACGACGACGGCGGCACCGGCCCGATCAACGCCCGCCACGACGTGGCCGGGGCGGTCTTCCTCCTGGCCGACTCCTCCGTGCCCGGTGCCGACGACGGTCACCTGGACGAGGAGACGATGGCCTGGCTCGCCGACGAGTTGGGTTCGGTGCCGGCCGGGACACCCACGTTCATCGCCCTGCACCACCCGCCGGTGGTGTTGCACCACCCGGTCATCGACCCGATGCGGCTACTGCCGGCCGACCCCCTGGCCGAGCTCGTCGCCGCCCACCCGCAGGTCGTCGCCGTGCTGACCGGGCATTTCCACACCGCCGCCGCGAGCACCTTCGCGGGCCGTCCACTGCGGATCGCCCCGGGTGTGGTCTCCACCCTGCGGATGCCCTGGGAGGGCGACGGCCAGTTGACCACCCAGACCCAGCCGCCCGGCGTCGCGTTCCACGTCTACGACGACGCGGGCCTGCTCACCACCCACTACCGGGTGGTGGTCTGAGGATGCACGGAGTCGCGGTGCTCGGCTTCCTGGTCGCCGTCGCGCCGATCACCGCCACGCCGGGCGCGAGCCTGACGCTGGTCGTCTCGCGGGTCGCCAGCGGCGGGCGGCGGCAGGGCTGGTGGGTGATCCTGGGTACGGTGACCGGGCTCTACGTGCACGCCACGCTGGCCGCTGTCGGCCTGGCCGCGCTGGTGCTCCGCTCGTCGCAGGCGTTCTGGGTGGTCAAGCTGGTCGGGGCCGGTTATCTGGTCGGGCTCGGGCTCTGGATGCTCTGGTCCGCGTCGCGCCGTCGCACGGAGGCGGGACGGCGACCGACGGTTTCCGCCCGGAGGTTGCCCTGGCGCGTGGACCACCCGTACCTGCAAGGGTTGCTCGGCAACGTGCTGAACCCCAAGGCCGCCGCCATCTACCTCACCTTGGCGCCGCAGTTCCTCGAACCGGGCCGACCGGTGCTGCTGCCGATGGTGCTGCTCGCCACGGCGCACGCCGCGCTGCACACCTGTTGGCTCGCCGGCTGGACCGTCGTCTCGGGTGCCGCCGCCCGGTTGCTCCGCACCGCATCGGTGCGACGAATGCTCGATCGGCTGACCGGCGTGATCCTGGTCGGCCTCGGCGTACGCGCGGCGACGACCTGATCGATCGGCGGGGATGACACGCCCGCTTGGTACCGATAGCGTCCCGGTGTGGACGATCACCGTCCAGGCCGATGTCACCGGAGGAGACGCCGATGTTCGAGGAGATCATGGGCATTCCGGCCCACCCTCTGCTGCTGCACGCCGCTGTCGCGTTCGTGCCGCTGCTGGCCCTGCTGACTGTCGGCTACGCGTTCGTCCCGCTGATCCGGCCGCACACCCGATGGGTGCTGGGTCTGCTGGCGGTGGGTGCGCCGGTCGCCGCCCTGCTGACCAAGCTCTCTGGCGACGCCTTCCTCGAGCGGATGCGCGCCGCCAACCGGGTCACCCCCGAGTTCCTGCCGAAGCTGGAGGCACACCAGGAGTTCGGTGACATCACGCTCTACGCCAGCATCGGGTTGGGGGTGGTGGCCCTGGCGCTGGTCCGGCTCGTCCCGCCGAGGGCCGCCGACGCCAGCGCGGATGGGCGACCCGCTCGGCCGCTGACCCTGGCGTTGCAGGTGCTGTCGCTGGTGGCCGCCGCCGTCACCGTGTATTACGTGGTGCGCACCGGCGACTCCGGGGCGAAGGCGGTCTGGGAGGGCCAGTGACGGTCAGGTGACCTCGTCGCGTGTTCGCCAGGAGAGCGCCACGAGCCACCCCGAGATGAGCACCGCTCCGACGGCGAAGCGAATGCGCGGAAATCGAGGGCTCCCACAAAAGGCGGGGTGCTGGTGCGGCCCGGTTGGGGGCCCGGGCCGCACCAGCGGGATGACGGTCAGCCGGCGTGGTACGCCCGGATGATCGTCTGGTCGATTCCGCTACCGCCGTTGGCGGCGGCCTTCACCCGCAGCGAGACTGCCTGACCGGCGGTGGCCTTCGGCAGCTCGACCCGGTAACTGTCGCCGCTGCCGGTGACCCGGGCCGACTTCCAGGTGGCGCCGTCGTCGGTCGACGTCCAGACCTGGAACGACGTCACCTTCTGCGTCTTCACACCGTGCGCCTGCCGGACGGCCAGCTCGGCCGTTCCGTCGACCGGGTGGTTGTTGTGGTCCATCGGCAGGGCGTAGTCGACCGCGAGCAGCGGCAACGGCACGCTCCCGGTGCCGTCCGGGCCGGCGGACCGGAACGTCCACGACGTGTTGACCTTAATGGAGATCGGCAGGATCAGGCTCGTGTCGACGTCGAGAGTCACCCGGTAGTCGGCCATCGACTGCGGAACGCTGAAGTCGCCGTACGGGCCGGACCGCTCGTCGACCAGCTTGCCGTCGCGGTACAGCGACAGCTTGCGCTTCACACCGACCGCCTCGCCCTGGAGGCAGTCGGCCCGCTGGTGCTGGTCGGTCAGCGTCACCATGTCCAGGTGCAGGTTGCCCCTGGACCGCGACGGCGGGGTGGCACAACTCCAGTCGGCGCCGGCAGGGTCGTCGTACCAGTCGGAGTGCAGCGGCTGCCGCGCCCAGACCTTGGACTGCTGGCTGCCCGGCCGGTACTGGCGCGGCGCCTCCATGGCCCCCAGTCCGCCGTAGACACCCTGGTCGGCCCAGACAATCTCGGGCGAGAGGTACGACGTCCGGCTCGGCGGCATGATGCCCTCGTAGGTCTGGGTCACCGGCACCCCGTCAGGAGTGGAGCCCGTGCGGACCAGCAGGGTGTACATCTCCGGTGAGTCGGTCTGGTGGAACCGCTCGTCGATGCGGGCCAGTCGGGCCTGCTCGGCCCTGGTCACCCGGAACGACGGGTCGGCCGGCACGCCGTTGGCGTACTCGTGCACGATGTTGTAGCGGTACGGCTTCGCGGTGCCGGCCGGTGAGTCCATGTTGACGGCCGCCCAGGTGCGCCGCGATCCGATGGTGGGCTTCGGGATCGCCACGCTGCGGACCGCCGTGGCCACGCCGAACCCGCTGATCTGGTGCCACCACGGCAGGCCGTTCACCGCGGTCTGGAAGGTGGTGACGTCGGTCCGGGTGGTCGTGGTGGCCGCCCCGTCGACGGTCGCCGTGACCGGCCGGGCCTGCGCCGGGTCGAGGGTCACGCTTCGGGGGGCGTGCACGTTCAGGTCACCCGCCGCGGTGAGGGTGCTCTCCTGCACGTCGCTGTCGACGTAGTAGGCGATCGACGCGCCGAGCACCGAGTACCGGCCTGCCGGCACCCGCAGGGTGAAGGTCTCCCCGGGCGTGCCGCCGCCCCCGCCGTAGAACAGCAGGGGGTCGGTGAGGTTGGCGACCATGAGGTTGATCCAGGTGTCCGCGCCGTCCCGCAGACCGGGCATCGGCTTGGTCTGGATCGTCAGGTCGTAGCTGGGCGGCTCGACGTAGAAGCTCACCGGGGTCGTCGCGACCAGCTTGCGGCCGGTGCGGGCGGTGACGGTGGCCAGGTAGAAGCCCGGCCGGGCGGCCAGCGCCGCACGATTGACCCGCAAAGTCGCCGCGGCGGTGACGCCGCGCTTGAGGGTCACCCGGCTCGTCGACAGCGACGCCGCGCCGCGCGGCACGGGCTGGCCGTCGTGGTTGACGATCGACACGTCGAGGTCGAGAACGGCAGTCGACTCACCGGTCCAGCTCAGCTTCGTCTCGTTGGTTCCGGACTGCGGGTACGCGAACGTGCCGAGGTTGACCACCGGCTGGTCGCTGGTCGGGCCGCCGAGGGCACGGGCCGCGTTGAGCCGGCCGGCGCCGACGGCGTACGGGTCGATGCCGGTGAGCGGGTCGGCGGCGCCGACGAGGGCGGCCTTGAGCCGCTCTCCGGTCCAGTCCGGGTGGCGCTGGGCGAGCAGCGCGGCGGCGCCCGCCACGTGCGGGCTCGCCATCGAGGTGCCGCTGATCGCCTCGTAGTACCTGTCGATCGGGTCCTGGAGGTTGGTGCCGGCGGCCCGGGCGGCGACGATGTCGACACCGGGTGCGACGAGCTCCGGCTTGGCCACGTTGCTGGTGACGAGCGGTCCCCGGCTGGAGAAGTCGGCGAGCTTGTCGTCGCGGTCGACGGCCCCGACGGTGAGCGCGGTGGCGGCCGACCCGGGCGAGGAGATCTGCGCGCCGCTGTTGCCCGCGGCGATGACGAACAGGGCGCCGGTGGACTTGCTCAGACCGTCGACGGCGAGCGAGAGCGGGTCGGTGCCGTCGTCCGGTGCGCTGCCACCGAGGCTCATGTTGATGACGTCGGCCCGGGTGGCGGCCCACTCCATGCCGGCGATGATGCCGGAGTCCTCGCCGGAGCCGCGGTCGTCGAGAACCTTGCCGATCACCAGCTTGGCGTCCGGCGCCACGCCGCGACGCTGACCGTGTGCGGCAGCGCCGGTGCCGGCGATTGTCGAGGCGACGTGCGTACCGTGGCCGTTGTGGTCGACGGCGTCACCACCCTCGGCGGTGAAGTCGGCCCGCTCGGCGACCCGGCCGACCAGGTCCGGGTGGGTGAAGTCGGCGCCGGTGTCGAGCACCGCGACCCGGACGCCCTTGCCGGTGTAGCCGGCCTTCCAGGCGTCCGGCGCGGCGATCTGGCCGAGGTTGCGGTCCAGGCCGGCGGGTCGCCCACCGCCGGTCAGGGCGGTGGCGTGCACCTTGCGGTCGAGCCAGACCTTCTTCGCGCCGGCGAGCAGCGAGTTGGTGGCGAGCTTCGCCGTTGCCGCGCTCTTCTTGGGTACGCGGCCGGCTACCGCGCCGATGCTGGGCAGCGGGAGCACGTCACCGAGCGCGGCCACCCGGGCGGACGCGGTGGCGGGCTGCACGATCAGCGGCAGCTCGGCGGAGTTGTCGTCGTCGTAGCCGTCGGCGATCAGGGTGGTGACGTCGAACAGGTCCGGGTCGAGGACCGGGCCGACCTGGGACGCGACGCGGGCGGGGATGACGTGCAGGTGACCGTCGGGGCCGCAGCTCTGGTGGATCACCGCGTTCTCGTCGACCGGCCGGATCGTGGCCTGCGGGCATCCCGAGCCGTTGCTGCGGACGGTCACCACGTCGCCGGTCAGCAGGGTGACGGCATGGGTCTTGCCGTCGACCGAGGCGGCGGGTGCGCCGGGTCGGTCGATGCCGCCGGCTGTGGCTGCGCCGCCCGGTAGGGCGGTCAGCGTCGTGGCCGTGACGGCAACCGCCAACAGCCACCGCGTTTTCCTGAGCATGGTGCTCCTCGTCTAATGTGGACGAAAGTGCCTCTTCGGGCAACTTCCCGCAAGATCATATGCAGGTCAACGATCTTCGGGGAGCCCTCGACGAGGAGGTTTTCACGCTCTTAACAGTGGGAGCACCCGCCGGCCGAGCAGGTCGATGCCGCCATGCGGCGTCAACCCGTGCGGGGTGCCGAACTCCACCCGACCCGCCCCGGCGTCGAACACCGCCGCCGCCTGCCCCGCGACGTGCTCGGGCGTGCCGGAGAAAGCGAACAGATCGAGCAGGTCGTCGCCGATCAGCGCGCCGGCGAGGTCGTCCTCCCGACGGCCGACGTGCTGCTGGATCCGGGCCAGCAGCTCCGGGTCCACCTCGATCGTCGGGTCGAGGGCGGCGACCACCGCCAGGTACATGGCCACCTCCCGGCGGGCCACCCGCCGTGCCAGCGCACCGTCCTCGTCGACGACGGTGACCGCGCCGAGCACGACACCAGTGCCGTCCGGGTCCGCGACCGCCGCGTCATCCAGCCAGGCGCGCATCATCCGGGCCATCGCCGGGTTGGCCGACCCGCCGACCTTGACCTCACCGGCGAACCCGGCCGCCGCCCGCGCGGTCTGCCGCCCCCAGGTGCCGACGAGGACCGGCACGTCGGCACGGGCCGGCGTGTACCGCAGCGACGTGCCCGGCGCGACGGTGAACTCCCCACCCTGGAAACCGCTGTCGTCGCCGGCGAGCAGCAGCCGCACGACGGCGACCGTCTCGACGATGCGCCGGATCGGACGGACCTGCGGCACACCGATCTCGTTGAGCCAGGTGCCCCGGGCCAGGCCCAGGTAGGCCCGACCCCGCGAGGCCAGGTCCAGCGCGGCCACCTGACCGGCGACCTCGACCGGGTGCATGGTGAACGGGTTGAGGCACGCCGCGCCGAGGCGGATCCGCCGGGTGTGCCGGGCCGCCACCAGCAACGGGAAGATCGGCGGTTGGTACATCAGGTCACCGAAGACCGACAGCACGTCGAAGCCGTGCCGCTCGGTCAACTCGGCAAGCTCCGCGTACTCGTCGGCGGACTTGTCGGACTGAAGGCCGATGCCGACCAGCCCAGCGCTCACGTCAGCTCCTCGGTGGGGATGTGCTGAAGGCCGGTCCGTTCGATGCGCATGATGAGCCGCTCGTCCGGGTCCGGACAGGCGACGTGGCTGTCCCGGGCCATCCAGTCACCCTCGGCCAGCGCCCGCTGCTTCGCCGGCAGCAACGGCAGGCACGCCGCCAGGGCGTAGAGGCAGAAGTGCCCCCCGGCCGGGATGGTCAGCCGATTCGACTCCGTCACGTCGAAGTGGTCGCCCGGCTTGAGGCCGCACACCGAGCGGCCCTCGATCCGCTCCACCACGACCCGCAGGTCGTACAGGTCGGTGGTGGGTTCCTCGGCGCTCATCGGACGGCCTCCGCGTGGTGGTGCACGATGCGCCAGGAGCCGTCCTCGCGGCGCAGGACGTCGGTGACCCGGAAACACTCGTCCGGCCGGCTGTCGGCGAAGCGGGCCCGCAGCACGTACCGGACCAGACCGGTGTCGCCCCAGGCGTCGGCACGCAGGTGTTCCGGCGCGACCGAGATCGGCGCCGACCCCGTCGCCCGGGTCGCCCGCCGGTCGCGCAGGTCGTCCAGCGCGGGCAGGCCGGACAGCAGGCCGTCGGCGTCGGACTCCCAGAACGTCAGGTCGGGGTGCAGGTGCGCGTCGAAGGCCGGCCGGTCGCCGAGGGACCGGTACAGGTCGGTGATGGTGGTGGTGAGCTCATCGCTCATCGGCTGTCACTTCCGATCGGGTACGGCGGTGCGGGGGTCAGGGCAGGTCGGCCAGGCGGGCGCGGAGCGGGTCCAGTCCCATGGGTCCGAGCGCCAACGCGGTGTGGTGGAAGCGTTTCCGGTCGAAGGCCGTACCCTCGCGCCGCTCGGCGTCCCGGCGGGCCTGCTGCCACAGCCGCGCGCCGACCTTGAAGGCCAGGGCCTGCGCCGGCCAGCCGAGATACCTGTCGACCTCGAAGCGCGCGGTCTCGGCGTCCAGACCGACGACACGGGTGAGGACGTCCACCGCGAGAGAAGGCGTCCAACGGCGTTCCTCGGTGAACCCGTTGCCGGCCGGGATCGGCAGCCCGAGGTGCAGACCCAGGTCGATGACCACGCGGGCGGCCCGCCACAGCTGACCGTCGAGCATGCCGAGCCGCTCGGCCGGGTCGGCGTAGAGGCCGATCTCGTCGGCGAGACGCTCGGCGTAGTGCGCCCACCCCTCGGCGTACCCGTGCACCTGGCAGAGGGTGCGCTGCCACGGGTGCAGGGCGCCGGTGGTGAGGGTGACGGCGTGCTGAAGGTGGTGGCCGGGCAGCCCTTCGTGGCAGAGCGTCCCGACGTGCCGCCACACCGGCACCGTCGACTCGCCGGTGGGCACCGACCACCAGATCGCGCCGGGACGCGTCAACGCCGGGTCGGGGGGCGTGTAGTACATGACCCCGGAGGTGGCGGGGCTGATCCGGCACACCACCCGGCGGGTGGCGGCCGGGATGTCGAAGTGGGTGCCGTCGAGCGCGTCGGTCAGCTGCTCGGTGCGCAGGCGCAGCCACTCCTCCAGGGCTGGCCCGGCCGCCACCCGACGGGCCGGGTCGGCGTCCAGGGCCGCCCGCGCGGCAGCCACCCGCTGATGGCCCAGCTCACCCGCGACGGTCCGCAGCTCGGCGGCGGTGACTGCCAACTCCGCCCAGCCGTACTCGTACACCTCGTCGAGGTCGACAGTCGCGCCGAGGAAACTGCGGGCGGTGACCCGGTACAGGTCGCCGCCCACACCGTCCACCTCGGACGCCGCGGGTGCCAGCTCGGCACGGAGGAACGCGGCGAAACCGGCGGTGGCGGCGGTCGCCAGCCGCGCGCCACGGTGCAGCCGAACGGCGAGCGGGCCGTCGGGGCAGCCGTCGACCAACCGCCCGTAGAAGTCGGCGGTGGCCCAGGAGGTGCACTGGTCGGCGACCACGAGCACCTGGCGGCGGGCGACCAGTCGTCCCTGCCGCGCCGAGCGGCGCAGCGTCGCGGCGTACCGGTCGAGGGCGTCGGGCACCTGGTGCAGGTGGTCGGCGACCACCGCCCAGTCGTCCTCGGTGTGCCGGGGCAGATTGTCGAAGAGCTGCCGGAGCAGGTGCACCGGCGTGGCCAGTGGGGCGAGCAGTCGGGTGGTGAAGCCCGCGTCGTACAGGTCGACCTCACTGGCCAGCCGGTCGAGCAGGGCGTCGGCCAGGGACCGCTCACCGGGGTCATGCGTGGTCGCCGCAGCGGCAGCCGTCGCGGTGCGTCGGGCCAGCTCGGCGCGGGCGTCGAACCCCTCCGGGGAGAGATCCGGAACATGAGACCCGGGGGTACGCCCCACCGCCTCGGCCGCCTGCGGGTCCAGCTCGGCGAGCGCGTCGAGGTACCCGTCGGCGACCTGGGTGATGCTGCTCATCGCGGCACGCCGAACCGGCCGTTGTCGTCGCGGTACGCCACCCCGCCCTTCATCACCGCGTGCAGGGTGCGCAACGCGGAGACCGAGCGGGTCGGGTCGTCGCGCAGCACCAGCAGGTCGGCGTGCCTGCCGGCCTCGACGGTGCCGAGGGTGTCGGCACGACCCAGCCACTGCGCGGGGCGGGTGGTGGCGGCCTTGAGCGCGTCCGCGACCGGCATCCCGGCGTCCACCATGAACTCCAGTTCACGGACGGTCGCGGTGGTCTCGTCGTAGCCGGCGTGCGGGGGCATGTCGCTGCCCAGGGCGATCGGCACACCGTTGCGGATGGCGTGCTGGAGGCTCTCCCAGTGTCGTGGGCCGGCCGCGAGGGCCCGGTCCATCAACCAGCCGGGCACCCCGGAGTCGCGGAAGAACTGCTCACAGCGGCTCACTACGATCGTCGGCACGTACCAGACACCCCGCTGGGCCATCAGCCGGGTGACGTCGTCGGTCAGCTCGTACCCGTGCTCGACGCAGTCGAGGCCCAGCTCGACGGCGCGGCGGACCGAGTCGGCCGGGCCGGCGTGCGCGGTGACCTTGCGCCCCCAGTCGTGTGCGACGCGGATGACAGCGGCCATCTCGTCGTCGAGCAGCTGCGGGGTGTCGATCGCCTCGTGCTGGCCGGCGATCCCGCCGGAGATGCAGACCTTGATCAGGTCGGCGCCGGCGCGGAGCTGTTCGCGGGTGGCCCGCCGGAACCCGTCCGCGCCGTCGGCCTCCAGGGCGTCGGCGTCCCAGCCGTGCCCGCCCGTGCAGCAGAGCGCGTGCCCCGCGGTGAAGATGCGCGGGCCGTCGACCGCGCCGGCCTCGATCCCCCTGCGCAGGGCGAAGTCGGCGTACCGGCTCTCCCCGACCAGGCGGGCGGTGGTGACACCGGAGTGCAGGGTGCGCCGGGCCGAGTCGGCCATCAGCAGCACCAGCTCGGCCAGGTTCGCGCCGTGCACCGTGTCGGCCAGGTGGCCGGGCAACCCCAGCGAGAGGTGGACGTGCATGTTGGTCAGACCCGGCATGACGTGCTCGCCGCCCAGGTCGACCACCCGGGCCACGCCGGCCTCGGCGAGGACGTCGTCGACCTGACCGACGGCACGGATCATCCCATCGGCGTCGATCCAGATGCCGCGATCCGGTTGGAGGGCGTCCTGGACACCGTCGTAGAGGGCGAGGTTGACCAGGACCTGTTCGGTGGGCATGCGCATGGGGCGTCCTCAGAGTGAGCGCGCGACGGTCGGGGCCGTGGCAGGGTCGGTGAGCCAGCAGGCGACGCTGCGGCCGCCCAGGTCGACGGTGGGCGGCTGCTCGCCGCAGGGCGCGAACGCGTGCGGACAGCGTGGCCGGAAACGGCACCCGGTGGGCGCGTTGGCCGGGTCGGGCACCTCCCCGGCGAGGATGGCGGGCAGGCGCGGGGTGGGCCCGATCTGCGGCACCGCGTCGATCAACGCCCTGGTGTACGGGTGTCGGGGCTCGCGCCACAGCTCGCGGGTGGGTGCGGCCTCGACGATCCGGCCCAGGTACATCACGGCGGTGACGTCGGCGATCTCGTGCACCAGCGCCAGGTCGTGGGAGATGAAGAGCATGCCCATGTCGAGATCGCGGACCAGCCCGACGAGCAGGTTGACCACCTGCGCCTGGGACGAGGCGTCCAGCGCGGTGACCGGCTCGTCCGCGATGATCATGCGGGGTTCCGGGGCGAGCGCGCGGGCGATCGCCAGGCGCTGCCGTTGACCGCCGGAGAACTGGTGCGGATACCGCTGGGCGGCGCTGGTCGGCATGGCCACCCGTTCGAGCAGCTCGTGCACCCGGGCTCGGCGGGCCGACCCGGTGACCGCCGCCGGCACGCCGTCGAGGAGTTGAGAGCCGATGGTGCGCCGGGGGTTCAGCGAGGCGTACGGGTTCTGGAAGACCATCTGCAGGCCGACCTCGGCACCGGAGCGGGGCCGCCAGCCCAGCGGGGTGACCGGTCGGCCGGCGTACTCGACGGTGCCGGCGCTCGGCGCGCTGAGCCCGACCGCGACGCGGGCGAGTGTGGACTTTCCGCACCCGGACTCGCCGACCAGGCCGACGATCTGGCCGGGCGACACCTCCAGGCTGACCCCGGCGACGGCCCGCACCCGACCCCGCCCTCGGGAGCGGTACTCGACCTCCACGTCGGTGAAGGACAGTCGCGCGGGAGCTGTGGTGTTCACGCGGCCACCTCCAGGTGCGGACGGACCACGCAGGCCACCGACCGGTCGGCTCCGGCGGGGGTGAGCGGGGGCGGGGCCTCACCGCAGGACGGTTCGGCGTACCCGCAGCGGGGTTGGAACGGGCAGCCGGTCGGCGCCTCGCCGGGTGCCGGCGGGGCACCCGGGATGGGCCGCAACGTCCCGCCGTTCTGGGTGCCGTGCGGTCGGGCGCCGAGCAGCGCGGCGGTGTACGGGTGGGTGGGGGCGGTGAGCAGGCTGCCGGTCGGGCCGGTCTCGACGACCCGCCCGGCGTAGAAGATGTAGCCACGGGTGGTGAGGGCGCTGAGCACCCCGAGGTCGTGGGTGATGAACGCGACGGCCAGCCCGGTCTCGGCGCGCAGCCGCTCCAGCAGGGCAAGGATGCCGGCCTGCACTGTGACGTCGAGGGCGGTCGTCGGTTCGTCGGCGATCAGCAGTCGGGGCCGGGCGGCCAGCGCGATGGCGATGGCCACCCGCTGCCGCATCCCGCCGGAGAACTGGTGCGGGTACGCGCGCAGCGCCCGCTCCGGGTCCGGAATGCGGACCTGGTCGAGCAGCTCCACCGCTCGGCGGGCGGCAGCTCGTCGGTCCATCCGCAGGTGCACCCGCATGTGCTCGGTGAGCTGCCGTCCGACGGTGAGCATCGGGTGCAGGGCCGCGCTCGGGTCCTGGAACACCATGGCGATGCCCGCGCCACGGACCCGCTGCCAGCCCCGGGCGTCCAGGCCGAGCAGTTCGGTCCCGGCGTACCGGGCCGAGCCGGTGACCGCCGCCCCCGGGGGCAGCAGCCCGAGCAGGGTCTGCGCGGTGAGGCTCTTGCCGCAGCCGCTCTCCCCCGCGATGCCCACCAGCTCACCCTCGTCGACGGTCAACGACACGTCGTGCAGGATCGGCAGCGGGCCACGCGGTGAGGGCAGGGTGACGGCCAGGGAGTCGACGTCGAGCAGCGGTGCCACCTCAGCGTCCCTTCGTGTAGCGGGGGTCCAGCCGGTCGCGCAGCGCGTCGCCGAGCACGTTGAAGGCCATCACCACGGTGAGGATGGCGAGGCCGGGGAACACGCTGACCCACCACATCGACAGGTCCTGCGCGCCGAGGGCCACCATCGAGCCCCACTCGGCGGCCGGTGGGCGCGGGCCCAGACCGAGGAACGACAGGGCGGCGAGCAGCAGCACCGCGTTGCCCAGCTCCAGGGTGGCCAGCACGATCGCCGGGCCGATGCTGTTGGGCAGCACGTCGCGGCGCAACGCCCGGATCGGCCCGACGCCGAGCAGGCGGGCGGCGTTGAGATAGTCGTCGCCGCGCATGCTCAGCACGGCGCTGCGGATGACCCGGGCGTAGACCGGCCAGGAGACGATGACCAGGGCCAGTACGGCGTTGCGGGTGTTCGGGCCGAACGCCGCCGTCACCGCCATGGCCAGGATGATCTGCGGGAACGCGAACACCAGGTCGGTCAGTCGCATCAGCACCTCGTCGACGAACCGGCCGACGTATCCGGCGACCAGCCCGAGCAGCCCGCCGACCAGCAGGGCCAGCGAGACGATGGCCAGGGCCAGCGGGATGGACAGGCGGGCGCCGTGGATGACCCGGCTGAGGATGTCTCGGCCGAGCGAGTCGGTGCCGAACCAGTGCGCCCCGGACGGCGACGCGTACGTGTCGGGGCTCTGCGCCAGCGGGTCGTACGGTGCGAGGACGTCGGCGAGCAACGCCAGCAGCAACCATCCGCCGAGGATGGTCAACGCCGCCACGGTGATCGGTTGACGCCACACCGGTCGGCTGCCCGAGCCGCCGCGCAGTCGGCCGAGCCAGCGGCGTCGGCCCAGGGCCCGCTCCGCCTTCGGGTCTGCAAGTGTCGTCATGACAACCGGATCCTCGGGTCGATGAGCCCGTACAGCAGGTCGACGGTCAGGTTGACAAGCGTGTAGACCAGCGCCACGAAGAGGCTGACGCCGAGGATCGCGGGCAGGTCCAGCGCCGTGGCGCTGCGGTACGCGTACTGGCCGACGCCGGGCCAGCCGAAGATGCTCTCGACAAGCACCGTCCCGGAGAGCAGCGAGGCGAACGCCAGGCCCGAGACGGTGACCACCGGGACGAGGCCGGCGCGCAGCAGATGCCGGCGCAGCACCACCCGGGTCGGCAGGCCCTTGGCGTACGCGGCCCGGATGTAGTCCTGCTGAAGCACCTCCAGCATCGCCGAGCGGACGAAGCGGACCAGCATCGCCACCGTCAGCGAGGTCAGCACGAGCACCGGCAGGGACAGGTGCTGGGCGGCGTCCCAGGCGACGTCCCACTGTCCGGCGAGTGCCCCGTCGACCGTGTACATGCCGGTGACCGTGGGCGGCGGGCTGAAGTCGGTGGACAGTCGCCCGCCGCTGGGGGCCAGGCCGAGTTGGTAGAAGAAGACGTACAGCACGACCAGGGACAGCCAGAACGGCGGGGTGGAGAGCCCGAGCAGGGCGCCGACCCGAACGAGCTGGTCGGTGAGCCGGCCGTTGCGGACCGCCGCGAGCATGCCGACCCCGGTGCCGATGAGCAGCGCCAGCACCATGCTCGGGAGGGCCAGCTCCAGGGTCGCCGGCACGTAGTGCAGCAGGTCGTCCAGGACGGCCCGCCCGGTCTGCTGGGAGTGGCCCAGGTCGCCGTGCAGCAGGTTGCCCAGGTAGTGCAGGTACTGGGCCCAGAGCGGCTGGTCCAGACCCCACTTCTCGCGGAAGGCGGCCACCGCGGCGGGGTCGTTGAGGGCCTGGTCGGAGAGGTTGGCGGTGACCGGGTCACCGGGGACCACGTTGACCAGACCGAACGTCACCACGGTGACGCCGAGCAGCAGGCCGGCGGTGACCGCCACCCGCTTGGCCAGGAAGGTCAGCAGCGGGTGGGCACCCCGGGGCCGGGACGCGGTCGTGGCGACCGCGCCCGGCTCACCGTCGTGGACTGTCGTCATGTCGTCGGGACTACTTGCGCCCGACCGCGGCGACGTCCACCTGCCAACCGGCGGCGGTGTAGTCCGCCCCGGTCAGGTCCGTGGTCGCCACGACGATGGAGGAGTTGCTGGCCAGCACGAGGTACGGCGAGGACGCGTTCATCAGCCGCTGCCACTCCTGCATGGCGGTGGCCCGGCCGGCCAGGTCGAGGGTCTCGGTGACCTTCCTGCCGGCGGCCACCACTGCCGGGTCGGCCCGCTCGACCGTCCAGCCGGAGCGCAGCGCGGTCGCCTGACCCGGTGCCATGTTGTTGATCAGTGAGTCGGCGACCGGGTAGTTCAGGCTCTGCGGGGTGAACCCGAGCGGAGACTTCCCGCCGCGCATCTCGTCGAGGAACGTGGTCAGCGGCTGCGGGTTGAGCTCCAGCTTGATGCCGGCCTCGGCGGCGTCGCCCTGCACCTTGGTGGCAACCGTGCCGAGGTCCACACCCTTGTAGGTGATGGCCGGGTAGGTGAACTTGACCGTCGGGTTCGTCAGGCCGGCCTCGGTGAGCAGCGCCTTGGCCTTGGCGACGTCCCGCTTGGACTCCTCGCCGGCCGGCAGCGCGCCTGGGAAGGCGGGCGCGACCAGCCCGGTGCCGGGGGCGGCGCCCTTGCCGTACAGGGCGGCGATCCCCTGGTAGTCGATGGCGGCGCGCAGGGCCTGGTTGAACTTCGGGTTCGAGGTGACCGCCGAGACGGCCGGGTCGGCGTTGAGGAAGAGGAAGTAGACGGTGTCCTGCACGCCGGAGGTCTGCAGGCTGCCCGGCAGTCCGTCGAGGAGCTTGCCGGAGATGTCCAGGGACACCTCGGCGGCCTCGGCGCGTTGCATGGTCAGCTTCTGGGTCTGCACATCCATGTTGCGCAGCACCACCCGGGAGAACTGCGGCTTCGTGCCCCAGTACTTCGGGTTCGCCTCCAGCACCACCTGCGACGAGGGGTCGTAGGACTTCAGCACGTACGGGCCGCTGCCGACGGAGTTGGTGTCCAGGTACTGCTGCGCGGTGTCGCCCTGGGCGGCGTCGGCGCCGTCGCGGGCGCCGTGCTCCTTGGCGACCTTGGCGTTGAGCACCGCTGTCGACGGCATCGACAGCACCACCGGGATGTTCGGGTCGGGGGTGGCCGAGGCGACGACGACCGTGCTGTCGTCGGTCTTGGTCACGGTCAGGCCGCTGACGGTGACCGCGGGGCTGGCCTTGATGTTCTTCAGCCGATTGAGCGAGAAGACGACGTCGTCGGCGGTGAGCGGGCTGCCGTCGGCGAACGTCACGCCCTGCCGCAGCTTGAAGGTGAACGTCTTGGCGTCCGGCGACGCCTGGTACGACTCGGCCAGCGCCGGGACCGGCTTACTCACATCCGTTCCCTTGAAGGTGAGCAGGGTGTCGTAGAGGGCGTGCACGGCGGTCAGACCGGTTGCCTCGTAGACCCGGCCGGGGTCGAGGGTCTTGAGCACGAACGAGGTGTTCACGGTGAGGGTCTTGGCCGTGCCGTTCGCGTTTCCACCACTGCCGCCGGCGCTACAGGCGCTGACGGAGAGGACGGCCAGCGTCGCCAGAGCGGACGCTCCGGCGAGGAGCCGGCGGGGAGACACCGACATGCTGTTCCTACCTTCGTATCGCGCGGCCCGCCGTGCGGGATCCGCGGGGCGTCGACGCCCGGCTGGCGGCGCCACGCATCGGCGGGGCCGATGGGATGACGGCGTCGCGGGCTTCTCGGGAAGCGTCGTCTCGGGTTGGATGTAGGCCGGACTGGGAGGTCGTCCGGTTCGTCTTGGTGCGGCATTGTCTAGTGGTGTCGAACGTTGCCGCCTGTTGTTCAGCGATACTAAACAGACCCGTATAGTCAGGTCAATCAAGATTCAGCCACACTGTTTTTGGAACGAGGACACATGCTCGGTGACCGACTCCGCGACCTGCGTCAGCAGCACTCCCTCACGCTGCGTCAGCTCGCCACAGCCGCCGACGTGTCCCCCGCCCTGCTCAGCCAGATCGAGAACGGCGCCACCGACCCCAGCCTCTCCACCCTGCGCAAGCTCGCCCAGGTCTTCGACACCTCGATCGCCGAGCTGTTCTCCGAGCCCGAGGCGCCACCGGTGCACGTCAGCCGCGTCGGCGCCCGGACCAGGCTGGCCGCGCCACCCGGCCAGATCACCTACGAACGACTCACCCCCGGCCGCGGCGACCTGGAAGTGCTCCAGGCCCACCTCGCGCCCGGCGACGCCAGCTCCGCCGAACCGTGGGCGCACCCGTCGACCGAATGCGCGATCGTCATCACCGGCGCTGTCGTCGCCGAGATCGGCGGTGAGTCGTACACCCTCACCGCCGGCGAGTCGGTCACCTTCGACTCGCGCCTCGCGCACCTCTACCGCAACGCCAGCGACCAGCGCGCCCACCTGATCATCGCGGTGACGCCACCGACTCCCTGACCGACCACGGTGGACAGTCGACGGGATCGACGGGACGCCGCGGCGGACTTAGCATGACCACGAATGGATCTTCGAGATTGGCCCCTGCCGACCCGGCAACCAGCCCAACCGAAGGGAGACGCGCATGCGTCGACCCCGTCATCTGGTCCTCCTGAGCCTCGGCGTGTCCGGCGCTCTGGTTCTCACCGCAGCCCCACCCGCGGCTGCGGCTCCGCCCACGCCCACCACGCCCACCGGCATCGTGGTCAGCGACGGCATGACCCAACCGGTGTTCTCGCTCGCCGACGCGATCGAGGAGCGGGTGTTCGTCCAGACCCCGGTGGACACCGACCACGACGGTCGGCCCGACCGGGTGGCGATCGACATCTCCCGGCCCCGGGAGACCGCCACGCAGGGCTTCAAGGTGCCTGTCATCTTCGAGCACAGCCCGTACCGCAAGGGCACCTGGGGTGACGTGCCGTACCCGAGCGTGCTGGTCGACGACCTGCCGCAGAACGGCCTGACCGACCGCAACGGGCGTCGCGCCCTCGACGTCGGCGCGCAACGGGCCCAGGCCAAGGCAAACCTGCCCGGCTCGCTCGACGACTACTACGTACCCCGCGGATACGCGGTGGTGCTCGGCCAGAGCGTCGGCACCGGCGACTCCGACGGCTGCCCGACCAGCGGGGACCAGGCCGAGACGCTCGGCACCAAGGCGGTCATCGACTGGCTCAACGGCAGGGCCAAGGGGTACGACGCCAACGGCGCCCCGGTCACCGCCGGCTGGACCACCGGCGCGGTAGGCATGACCGGTGTCTCCTACAACGGGACACTGCCCAACCAGGTGGCCACCACCGGCGTCAAGGGGCTCAAGACCATCGTGCCGGTCTCCGCGATCAGCAGCTGGTACGACTACTACCGGGCCAACGGCCTGGTGGTCGCGCCCGGGACGTTCCAGGGCGAGGACCTCGACATCCTGGCCCAGTACACCGCCGGGCAGGCGCGCGCCGAAGGGCCCTGCGCCGACGAGCTCGCGGACATCACCGCCAAGCAGGACCGGGTCACCGGCGACTACTCGAAGTTCTGGCAGGATCGCGACTACCTCGACGCCCGCGACGTCAAGGCCAGCGTCTTCGTCGTGCACGGCCTCAACGACTGGAACGTGAAGACCGAGCACTTCGCCGGCTGGTGGGACCAGCTCGCCAAGCGCGACGTCCCCCGCAAGATCTGGCTGCACCAGGGCGGCCACGGTGGTCCGGGCAGCAGCGCGTCGGTGACCCTTCCCGGTGGGCAGACGTGGACGTACAAGCAGACCGAGAACCGCTGGTTCGACTTCTGGCTGTGGAACGTGCGCAACGGCATCATGGACGAGCCGACGGCGGTGCTCCAGCGCGAGGACCGCGCCTACACCACGTACGCCAACTGGCCCGACCCGGCGGCACGGGAGGTCGGGCTGCGCTTCGCCGCGACGGACACCACCGCGCCGGGCGCGCTCACCACGGGTAAGCCGCCCAAGGCGCGTGTCGAGCAGAGCTTCGTCGACGAGGGCCGGACCATCCACCCGGACACCCTGGTGTCCAACCCGGACACCGCGAGCGCCAACCGACTCGCCTACCGCTCCCCCGAGCTGACGCAGAGCGTGCGGATCTCCGGGCGTCCGGAGATGCGACTGCGGATGGCGATCGACAACAAGCCGGACGCGAACCTCACCGCGTACCTTGTCGACTACGGCCCGGCCGGGTCGACCGCAGCCCCGACCGTGGTGACGCGAGGTTGGATGGACCCGCAGAACCGCAAGAACGCCGCTCGAACGTCGCCGGTGCGCCAGGGCAAGCTGTACGACTACCGGTGGACCATGGAGCCGAAGGACTACATCTTCCCGGCGGGACACCGGATCGGCGTGGTCGTCTTCTCCAGCGACCAGGAGTACACGTTGTTGCCGTTGGGCGGCACCGAGCTGCGGGTCGCGCCGAACGACAGCGAACTGCGACTGCCGGTTGTCGGCGGGCGGAGCGTCCTCGGGTTCTGATTTCCTCTTCGCGCTCCCGAGTGGGGCAGTCCGACACGTTCGGGCTGCCCCACCGCACGTCCGAACCACCCCGCCGGTGCTGCCCCGCCCGGTCGAGGCGATCATGGAGTTGTGGTGCCCGGCTTGGCCACGACGGAGCATTTTGTCACCCACCACAACTCCTTGATCGACGCTGGCCGGGCGTTGACGAACAGCCACTCTCCTCACGCGACGTCGTTCATGCCGGGGATCGAGCGAGCTTTCCGGTGCCCTGCCCAAAGTCCGCAAGGTCGTGCTCGATCCTTGATGTAGTGCTCTCGTGGCACGAGGAAGGCCCTGTTTCCTGGATCAAGCACGATCTTGCGCCGGGTTCGCACTGCGCTGAGCTGGGCCAGGCCGCACCGAACGACGCGGCAACCTCAACCAGGCCCCCCGCACCACCCGGCAACCTCAACCAGGCCCGACCACACGACGCGGAAACCCCGACCAGACGCGACCGGACCACTCGGCAATCTCAACCAGCCCCTACCGCCCCCACACGGCAAAGCAACCACGCCCCACCCGCACCACGCGGCAACCCCGACCAGGGTCGACCTCACGACGCGCCGACCTGTTGGTCAGTCCCGGTCCGGAGACACGAACGGTGCACGCAAGCATGATCCACTCGGATTCCGTGAAGTCGGGGCATCCTGGGCAGCGGGACACCGCGACTTGCAGGAACCCGAGTGGATCACGTTGGCCTGGCCGCCGTGTCGGGTTCGCCGGGCCGGCGAGGTGGGTGGTTTGTCGGGTTCGGTCTAGCGTGTCGGGTGGTCGGGGCCACCCCGGCGGCGGAATCGTGGGCCGGGCCGGGTCGTTATACCTGGCAGACCACCGCAACAGCCCGGCTCACCCCGGGCCGACCGCCGGAACAGCCCCCGGGAACACCCGGCAGGCCGCCTCGGTTACACCCCCGGAACGGCCGAGCACGACAACGGCCGGGCCCCCGCCGGGAAGACCCGGCAGGCCACTGCGGTTACACCCCCGGAACGGCCGAGCACGACAACGGCCGGGCCGCCGCCGGGAACACCCGGCAGGTCGCCTTGGTTACACCCCCGGAACGGCCGAGCACCTCAACAGGCCGCCGCCCTGCGGGTTGGCGGAATGATTCGCCGCCGGCACCCGTTGCACCCTGTCCCGACGCCGGCCCCCTCGTGCGGGTCGCCGGGCAGACGAACTTTCCCGCGCCACCATTCACCCCCCCTGGTGTGGTGTGGGTATCCCCCTTGAGGCAGAGGAGCACGCCATCATGCGTACCGATCTGATCCGTAAGACCGCCCTGACCGCCGCCGGCCTCGCCTTCACCGGCGGCGCCATCGCCGGCCCCGTCACCACCGCGTTCGCCGCACCCACCACCGGCAAGCCGGCCACGCAGACGCAGACCGACCGCAAGGGCGGCCACGGCGAGCGGGAGCTCGGTGTGCGCTACGAAGCCCAGCCGAACTTCTACTACTGCGGGCCCGCCGCGACCCGTAACGCCCTGAGCGTGCAGGGTAAGAACATCAACGT